>JBLNBX010000139.1:0-9406 GCA_050260275.1 bacterium | reverse complement strand
CCGGGCTGAAAGCATCGATGTGGAGTTCGTACTTTTCGACTCCGTTCATAGCGGCACCCTGGTTCCAGACAAAATTATGACAGATTGGGGCTTATCGGGCGAGTGATTGCAGGCCTCGGCGGGCCCCGCCCGCCCAGCCGAAGGTTGTGACCGCGCGGTCACAAGCTTTGGTCATTTCCCGAGCTGATCGGCACAAGACCGACGTGTTGTGCGGCCATAGCTTGTAGGCTTTGAGCCCGGATCTGCAACTTCCCTCCGATCGGTGGAAATGAAGCAGAGAGGAATCGGCGTGGTCCGGAATTAAGCCGAGTTCATCAATGCTCGTTTAAAGGGTCATTTTGGACGTATAATCATTCGTTTGCAGGACGAGGAGTTTGAGGTCCTCTTTATCCATCGGAATCCGGATGTCGAAGAAGTAGCTTGCGACCGGACTTTATGAAGATGAAACCCACGTTCAAGGACTTGTTCCAACAAGCTACCGGTGAGGCAAGGGTCCCGTTTCCTTATCAAGAGAAGTTGGCCGTTCACGCGAAACTGCCCAAGCTCATCGACGTTCCGACCGGGCTAGGCAAGACAGCTGCCGCAGTCTTGGCCTGGCTTTGGCGGCGGCGTTTTGCCGATGAGAAGATCCGCGCGGATACGCCGCGCCGTCTGGTTTACTGTCTGCCCATGCGAGTTCTGGTCGAGCAGACCTACTCCGAAACGATCTGGTGGCTTGATCAGCTCGGGATGTTGGCCGGCGCGGTGACGTGGGATAAGCGGGCTGCGAAGCCCAAACTGCTCTCGTACACTCCGGAGCCTGAAACAGTACTTGCGGCCGATGGTTGGGCCAGCCAGCATGGTGAGACTGGACCGCCGATCGCCGTCCATTTACTGATGGGTGGCGAGGAATCAACAGATTGGGCGCTCTGGCCGGAGCGTGATGCGATCCTTATCGGCACGCAGGACATGCTGCTCTCGCGTGCGCTGAACCGAGGCTATGCAGCCGGTCGAGCGCGCTGGCCGCTCGAGTTCGGGCTCTTAAACAACGACTGCTTCTGGGTGTTCGACGAAGTCCAACTCATGGATACCGGGCTGGCCACCAGCCTCCAACTCGATGCCTGGCGTGAAAGCCTCATGCTCCGCCCGACAGCGTCGGACTTCCCAAAACCGGTTCCAAATCACGGCTCAAGGCCATGCAGATCGTTGTGGATGAGCGCGACGATGTCCCGGCAGTGGCTGGAGAAGGCTGTCGATTGGGCGCCGCAGACCACAAAGGAATGGGACAGGCGCATTCAATTGAGCCCCGAAGAGCGTACGGATGAAAAGCTTCGAACCACCCAGCTCTTCAAGGTCCGGAAGCAACTGACTCGGGAACCAGTGGCCGTACTGCAAAAACCGAACACGAAGGACAACAAGGTAGACAAGCACGATGCCGACCGGAAGCAGGCTACTTACCTGGAACAGTTTGCCGCACATATCCGCGACAACCACGCACGGTCCGGGCTCACGCTGGTCATCGTGAACACCGTGGAACGGGCCACGCGACTCTACAAACTGCTCACCGACGACCATACTGGCCTCGGCGACGTTGAAGTCCGACTGATGCACTCCCGGTTCCGGCCTATGGAGCGTGAGGGGTGGCGCGACTTCCTGGATCGGAGGGATCCGGCCCCTCGCATCCTCGTGTCAACGCAGGTTGTGGAAGCCGGTGTGGATCTCTCAGCGGCTGTCCTCTACACAGAGTTGGCGCCTTGGGCTTCCTTGGTTCAACGTTTCGGCCGCTGTGCGCGCTATCCGGGTGAATCCGGCATAGTGTACTGGCTCAATCTTGACCTCGGCAGCGAAAAGCAACCTGCCGGTCACTGGGCGAAGCCGTACGGCAGGCCGGAGCTGATCGTCGCGCGCGAAGTACTAAAAAACCTGAAGGACGTAGGCCTAAAGTCGTTGAC
The DNA here is from genome assembly GCA_050260275.1 of bacterium. Taxonomy (GTDB): domain Bacteria; phylum Acidobacteriota; class Terriglobia; order Bryobacterales; family Bryobacteraceae; genus DATMXS01. Next base: position 7,475 of record JBLNBX010000139.1, on the reverse strand, counting down.
CGAAGTGAAAGACCGATTTACCAAAGGAGAGAATCCTTCGCTGTTCCCATACGAACCACGGTTCGTGCCGCGCGACAAGGATTTGTTCGACTTCTTCGATACCACGCCGGATCTGACCGGGGCCGATGTCGACGTCTCGCGCTACATCCGAGAAGGCGTCGAACTGGACGTCCAGCTTTTTTGGCGCGAAGTCCCCGCCGCTAGTGAACCTGACGATTCGTCTCGGCCCCAACGGCGCGAGCTGTGTCCAGTGCCGTGCTACATCTTCCAGCAATCGCTGGCGGACCTCATCAAGAACGGGCGAATCTGGCGCCGGAACTACCAAAAAGGATGGGAGCAAGTTTATCCGTGTGACGAGGATCGGATCTATCCGGGGCAGGTGTATCTTCTGGAGAGAGCCTGCGGCGGCTACAGCCCTCTACTGGGTTGGACCGGCAAACCAGACGACACTGGCTTTGACCTGGCCGCGCCGACAAACCCGAGCAAGGAAACCCTCCAGGACGACGAAGAGGATAGAGACGACCTGTCTAAGCTCGCCCGGTGGCTGACAATCTTTGAGCACACGCGGGACGTATCCTGCAAGCTCAACGTGATCCTCAAGGAAGTGGCCGTTCCGGAATCAGACAAGAAGATCCTGCGGTTGGCCGCCCGGTGGCATGACCGTGGGAAGGCCCATCCTGTTTTCATATCGAAACTGAATCCGATTATGCTGGCGGCGGACGATGTTATAAGGCAGCTCGCCGGCGAGCCGGCAGCCAAGGCGCCGGACGAGGCGTGGTCGAACAGCGGCTCACGGCGCGGCTTCAGGCACGAGTTGGCCAGCGCGCTGGCACTGATCGAAACACTGCGGCGGACGCAGCCGGATCACGTGGCATTTGCATGGCCCGAGGGGCTTCCGAGAACTCATGCTGATGCCGACCTGGCCAAAGAGACCGGAGCCAACAGTGCTGACGACGAGTTGGCGACGGAACTGGCAAAGTTGTCCGCCGAAGAATTCGACTTGCTCGTTTATCTTGTGGCCGCGCATCACGGGAAAGTGCGCATGTCGATCCGAAGTTCACCGAGCGATCATCGGATAGACGTAGATGACCCGTGTCCCGAGGATAAAAGACAGGCACGCGGCGTCCGCGATGACGACCTGTTGCCAGCTTGCCGGATTCCCTCCTCGAGTCTGGCAGCCGGTGTAACAGCTTCTGAGGTCAAGCTGTCTCTGGATCTGATGGAACTCGGATTGTCGCCGCGCTACGGAACGTCCTGGCGCGAGCGCATGCAGCTTCTGTTAGAACGTGTCGGTCCGTTTCGACTCGCCTATCTTGAGGGGCTACTACGAGCCGCCGATTGCCGGGCGAGTAGGGAAGAAGACCGACCCGTAAGACCGCGAGAGGAACCGGTTTGACATATGCCTGGACACCCTCTCAAACTGCACGGCTGCACTCCGGAACCCCTCGGTAATTATTTGAAGGGCCTTGGCGTGTTCCGATTGATCTCGGAGCAGGCCGACCCCCTGGCCACGGCATGGTGGAGGGATGGCATTCTCTGGCTCCATACCAAGTGGTCAGAGGGCGACGTTCTGGATTTCTTCACCAGCGGGATTGAAAGAGAGAAGAAACCGATTTACAGCCCGACGCCGATATTTGCGCCTTGGGGTGGACGCCCAGGCTTTTACGAGGACGGGAACAAGAAGGCTAGGAAGCGGCTGGACGTGCTCCGATCGCTGCGGCAGCCTGGCAGATTCGCCCCTGCTGTGCAGGCCATACGAACCACGGACGAAGTGCTGGCAAGCCATGGATGGAGCAGTCTCTCCAAGAAGAAGCGAGCGGAATTGAAGGCTGACATCATAGCAGCGATGCGAAACGCATGGGGAGGCTGCTCTCTCGATTGGTTTGATGCTTGCGTCTCTCTTGAAGAAAAGGACACTCCCTTTGGCTTCTTGTACGGTACCGGCGGGAACGAAGGCAGCGCCGATATCACCAACAATTTCTGGGAGTTGGTGGAGGAAACGATCGGACTGGAGACCCCTACTAAAAGCGGAAGGCGGGACTTGCTTGAGGCGGCCCTGTTTGCAACACCGCGCATCGGCGGTACATCTAAAACAGCAGGCCAGCATTTCCCCCTTGCCGCCGGATCCGCGAACTGCGGGCAGACCTTCGAGGGCTCTTCATCAACTAACCCCTGGGACGTGATTCTGATGATGGAGGGTGCTGTCCTATTTGCAGGAGCCACCACGAAGCGGTTATCTCGAAACGGGAAGGGAAAGGCCGCCTTCCCCTTCATGATCGACCATTTGGCACTTGGGGAAGCCGCGACCTCGATTAAGGACGAGGCGAAGCAAGACGCGAAGGTTGTACGATGCCGGGCCGAGTTCTGGATGCCCCTCTGGCAGTCCCCCGCATCCTTGGCAGACATTAAAGCACTCCTCTCGGAGGGTCGGCTTCAACGCCGTTCCGGCGAACGGACCGAACACACGCTGCATGCGATCGAGGCCATCACGACGCTCGGTGTGTCGCGTGGGGTTGACGCATTTCATCGAGTGGCGCTGTTCGAACGGCGCGGCAAGGGTTACTATCTTGCATCGTCACTCGGGTTTCACGGCACGTCTCGGTCGTCTGAATCCGTTGCCACACAGCTTGTGGAGATTGATACTTTTCTGCAGCAGGTTTATGCAAATTTGCGAGAAGGGCCAAGCATCCCAGATCGCGTCCTGCGCGCCCGACAGCGTCTTCACACCGCTCTGGCGGCGCTGTTGGAGCAAAGTTGCCGTGTCCGTCACTCACCACTTCCTGGCTGCCGCGCGGTGCTTGCGGTCCGGAATACGAATTAGCGCTGGCCATTTCCTCAATTGCGCCATGGGGGCGCTCCTCCCCCGGCGATCAGAACGGACCAGCGGTCCAAGCTATAAGGGGCAACCTGCTCCCTGTGGCTCAACGCGGCCATCTTTGGGATTGGGACGATAAGACTCGCAGTTGTGTTTGGTCCCAGAATGCGGCGCTCGAGACGAACCTTGCCGGGGTATTGCACAGGCGCCTCGTTGACGCCCAGCGAGGCTTAGGTGAAGGGCTGCCACTCTGGAGTCCGCACGGAGCGAGCTTTGGATCCCTTGCCGCTTTCTGGCGCGGGAGGGTGGACGAGCAGCGGCTGACGGATCTCATGTACGGCTTGTCACTGATCGGCTCCACGGAATCTGACGAGCCGTTCGTCGAAGCCAAGCAAGTTCATTCCGAACCAACACCCGATTTGCTCACAGGGGCAGTGTGGTTTGGACCTGACGACGAGCCGCGGACTCAACTGAAACGGATCGAATGGAGTGGCCGAGAACTCCTTGATGGCGTTGAGCTCGACGCAGCTTTCGAGTTGCCCCGGATCTATCACCTACTGAAGCTTTGTTTCGTCGGTGGTCGTTTACCTTGCCGGCCGGCGGAAGGGGCTACGCGTCGGCGCTCTGGGGACGAGCCGTTTCCGCCCTTGTGTCTCGACGTGCTTACGTTAATTGATGCGGGCCGCCTTCGCGAGGCCGCGCAGGTCGCTGCACGTCGCCTGCGAGCGAAGGGCTACCCAACCATGCTGCGCGATCCGGACCTTCAGGCCTTAGACCTCAGCGCCAATCAGTGCCGCCGTTTGGCGGGCATGTTGTTGATTCCTGTACGCCACCCGGGCGTACTTGCCGCGCTGGCAATTAAACCGGAAAGGGCTACTGTTTTTTAGGAGAAACACATCCATGCCTCTGGATCTTTCTGCTCTTGATTCTGCATCCCGTCTGTTCGTTGAAGCTGACCTCCAGGTCGCAACTGGAGGGGGTGGCCGCTTCCAGCCGACCGGCTTCCCGGACCTCGGTCCGGCTTTGTACCGTGGCGCGGACGGTGCCAACTGGCTCCTTATTGAATCGCCGCAATCCATGGCGAACCGCTTGGAACGAGTGTGTTGGGTTGACGGCAATGAAGAAACCGATCGCGTGGGCAGCTACAATGCTGATTGCCAAGGTATCCCCTACGTGCTCGCAACCGACTCGGATGGCAGACCACTGACTGCCAGCACGCTGGAAGCGCACCGTCTGTCCTCTCCTTACATTTGGAACACTCAACCATTCACTGACCCGGACGACGCCGGTAAAGAGTTGACCATCGCCGATTATCTTAGGCGGCTTTTCGGCCTGACTGAAAACCGTCTTGTGCCATGGAAGAAGGTGGCTGAGGGCCTTCTGAAGGTCGATCCAGGCTGCCTGCTTCATGGCATTTGGTTCAACGAAGCTTTGTTTGGTGGCGGAAAGGTTCGTATCACCCGAGCGCTGTCCGGTTACATCGAGGCTCGGGAGCCCTCTGCAGTCAATTTCGGCTTTCAAAAGCGCGACAGCGTCTCTGATCGAACCGATAGGGAGGCCGGGCACTCGGCTGCTGAGGGATACGGGTCGGTGATCGGGCCCAAGCAGCATTTCACGTCACCGGAGATCAAAGCCTACTTTCAGGTCGATCTGGAGCGGCTTCGTTCCTACGGTTTGTCGGCGGCGTTAGTCCGTGCTCTCGCCGCGTGGGCGATCTATAAGATTCGTCGTGTTCTCGTTGCGAGCAGGGACGGTGTTGCGGACCTTCGGACGGAGTGCAAATTCGCGACCTCGAACGTGTCGGCATCACTCGTTGACAACAAGACCGGGAGGACGTCGTCGTATGCGCTACCGGAGCTAGACGACGAACTCGTTGCGGCATTCAAGGAGCTAAAGCATTCGCGTGCACCCATCAAAGTCCGCTGGGTACCCAACATCGAAGGGAAGGCGGAACTGCCGGAGGGGGTGCTTGAATCGAAAGTTGTTCGCACCGGCTTTGAGGCGAGAACGAAGTTCGAGACTCAAAAGCCCAAGAAAGGCAAGGATCAGAGCGGAAGGCAACCTAAGAGGTTCTTCGTCGTGTTTGGCGAGTGGACCACGAGTGACAAGGAACGACTCCGCGCGCTGAACGCTGAGGATCCAGCGAAAGCCATTGTCGAGAAGGCGATCAAGGACTACGAAGAGAAGTGGGCGGCAAAAGCACAGAGCCGGAAGACGGATGAGATGGAGGATCAGGAGGACGGCGAGGGCAAGGCATGAGTCTGACGATCGCCATCCAGTTCCTGACGGGGCGGGCACACCTGCATCCGTGGCAATCCCACCACAGTGAGGGACGCGTTGAGTGGCCCCCCTCACCGTGGCGACTGCTTCGGGCTGTAGTAGCCGTGGCTGGTCGTGGTCTGACTTCGTTGCCGCATTCAGATGAGCTACGCCTAAACCCTGCTACGGACCTCGCACCCGCTGGAGTAGCCACGCGCCATGCACGCGGTGTGCTCAAGAGGTCGCCGGCGGCCTGTTCTTCCGCACTTGCAGACGTAGACGGCGACGAGATTCCACTTTCTCGGTTGGCCGCTTTGCTCAGCCGACTGTCCGCGACGCCCTGGATCTGGGTGCCGAGGACAAGCGGGGGGCACACGCGGCAGTACTTCCCGATCCATGAAGCCGGTATAGTCAAGAACACGGGGGCGGCCGTGTTCGACACCTTTGCAGCTATCAGCAAGAACCAACCTTTGCTGTTCCACTGGCCGCAGATCGACAAGCTTGACGAACAACAGCAACTTGATTTGCAGTTCATCCTCAGTCGCATGACCTACTTCGGCCGGGCCGAATCATGGTGTCGTGTGCAGGCACACACGCTTGAACCCTCCCAGATACCTGGAGTCATAATTGGCGGAGCCGGCCAGACCCACTGGCCATGTGTTTGCATTGAGGACGGGCCCAATCCTGAGGGCACCGAGTACCGCGATTACACACTCGAACGGCGATTGGCTCCAGCAAGAGATCTCGATGAGCAAGCCATTAGGCTTCTTCCGCGGACGAGAACGAGCGACGGTGAAGTCCGCAAGGCTGAGGCGGTCGAGTTGTTCAAGAAGGTGCTGGAATCGGAGGTACTGAAATCGGGGCCTTCGGATAGACTACTCCTCCGTTGTCTGCTCCGGGAATCCGGCCAGGACATAAAAGACGGGCTGGATCGGCCCATTGGCGCACGCTGGGTTCACTACGCCGTGCCGCGTGCGATCTTCGAAGTGCCTCGACCGAAGCCGCAGTCCCGGTCCCGCAGACGGGAGCTGGTCAATCTCGTTAGATACGCCTTGAATACCGCCACTGTGGGCCGACCAGTACTTCCGCCCGTGACCGACACGCTTCTGGTTGCGAACCGCTTTCGTAACGCTGTAATGGCACTTTGCCAGGAGCCCAGTCCGATGCTGAGCGGCCACGAAGCCGATGGTGCTCCGTGCGAAGCTAATAAGCACGCATACTGGTGGCCAGTTGATGAAGACAACGATGGGTTCATCGATCACGTCATGGTTTGGGCGCCCGGAGGCTTTGAGATCGGGGATGCGGACGCGCTGAGGCGCCTAACTCGTCTAAAGCAACGAGGCGGCCGCCCCGACCTACTCGTGACGCCTACCTTCATAGGCCTCGACCGGGCTTACCGTCCCTGGCAGCTCGATCCGTCGCGAACCACGGACGGCTGTTGGACAACGACATTCGCGTCTTCAACGCCGTATTTTTGTCCCGTACACCTGTCACATGGCAAGCGTAGCGGCGGCCGAGTGCGACCTCTCGTTCCCGAACTGCTGAGGAGTCTTCGGGCTCAGAATGTCATTAGCGAAGATGATGAGATTAACCGGATCGAAGAGATCGTCTTCGACTATGCGCCTGCCGAGCTAGCTACTACGGTGGATGGGCTGCGAGCGGCCCGCCTGCACGAGCCTGTTCCTCCGCGGCAGTATTTTCCAGTAGTGGAGCCACCCACAAAGTACCCGCCCCTACCTCGGCTCGACGGGCCGCCTGGCCGGCGCTATCGGGGCGCCTGTGTCAAGGATCCAGACGCAGGCTATCCCTTCGGCCTGTCCATCGGCCTCCTCGCAGACGATGGAAGGCGCTTCATTAGGGCCATGAGCTTCGGCCGACATCGAGGCCCCTATCAAGTCAAGGGCTACGGCCGGATGTTTATTGTCCATTTCCGGGCGGCGAGACCGCCGCGGCCATTTGCCATCGGGGATCAATGCCATTTCGGCTTAGGATTGTTCACGCCTGCGGTGACAGACGGAGCACCTGTCTAGACCCGTCAAGGCGAAGGGGTAGCGCAATGCAAAGCGCCTCTCGGGCCCGACATCGAGCATGCCTTTGCTCTCTGAGTGGAGCGTCCGCGGAGCAACGTCAACTCATGGTACGCCGAAAAAGCCGTGCGGAAAGAACCGGTTACACAACAGGACGTCAACTCCTGTCAACCTGATTTCGGGCGCCATCGCTGGCCGCAGCGTGCCATCGTCCAACGCGCAGGGTCAGGCCGTTCCGAGGACCCGAGGGAGATCGGAGGTCCTTCACGGTGGCTGTCCTCCGAAAGTATTCCTCGGGCTCTGCGACGAGGCGCTCGCCCGAACTCGGTTGGCTGCGGGGGACCGCCACTGGTATCTTGTTAGAGGGAGCCCGT
>JBLNBX010000138.1:0-6054 GCA_050260275.1 bacterium | reverse complement strand
TGTTTGGTGCTGCGGGGGTGTGTGGAATCGCCGGCCCACCGCCCCCTTAGGTTCGTGGGGGGCGCCGCGCCTGCGGAGCTGAAGCCTCGCGGGGGTTGAAACCCGCGCCCCAAACCGGCCTGCGCCGGACGCGGAGCGTGCTCTGATGGCCGCAGCTTACTTCTTCCGCGCGGTTGCCCCGGACGGCAAGGTGCGCTCCGGCACGCTCAACGGCGAGACCGACAAGGCCGTTGCGCACGAGCTGCGCAAACAGGGACTCATCCCTGTCTATGTCGGCCTGCAGCCGTCGAAACGCTTCGAGTTGAAGCTGCCGTCGTTCACTCGCGGGCGCCGCCGGGACGTCTTGTTCTTCACTCAGGAGCTCGCAACGCTGCTCAACGCCGGCGTTCCACTCGACCGCGCGCTGCAGATCGCCAGCGAACTCACAGAGCGGCCCGCGTTTCGTTTCATCATTCTCGACGTACTGCGCGTGCTCAAAGGCGGCAAGCCGCTGGCGGATTCTCTGGCGACGCATCCGGAGTACTTCTCGAAGCTCTATGTCAACATTGTCCGCGCGGGCGAGGCGAGCGGCGCGCTCGGCACAGTGTTCACGCGCTTGACGGAGTTCGAGCGAACGCGAGACGACCTGCGCAGCTACATCATCGGCTCGATGGTCTATCCGAGCCTGCTGATGCTGGTGGGACTGGTCTCGATCATCGTTTTGATGAACTTCGTTGTGCCGCGATTTGCGCAGATCTTCGAGGAGTCGCGCATGAGCATGCCGCTGCCCACGATGATCATGCTGGAGGCCAGCCGCATCGTGAAGACATATGGCTGGATGGCGATCGGCGGGGCCGCCGCGCTCGCCGTCGCGGCGCGCTTGTGGATCCGGACGGAGCGGGGCAAGCTTTGGTGGGACGTTTTCCTGCTGCGAGTGCCGCTGCTCGGAGACGCGCTCCGGAAGTCCGAAACGGCCCGGTTCGCGCGCGCCATGGAAACGCTCGTCTCGAACGGCGTGGGGCTGGTGCAATCGATCGGAATCGCCGGAGCGGTGCTGTCGAATCGCGTGATTTCGCGATCACTCGAAGCGGTGGCGCAGGGAGTGAAGCGCGGCGAAGGCATAGCCGGTCCGCTGCGCCGCACAGGGCAGTTCCCTCCGCTTGCCGGGCACCTGCTGACCGTCGGCGAGGAGACGGGCCGGCTGGACCAGATGTTCGCGCGCATGGCGGATATCTACGACACAGACACGCGCGCGGCCATCAAGCGATTCACCGCCCTGTTTGAGCCGCTTATCATTCTTGTGATGGGCATCGTGGTGGGCGGCCTGATTTTGAGCATGCTGCTCGCGATCACGAGCATCAACGAGGTGGCCTTATGAAGAAACGCAGAGATCGCAGGAGACAGCGGGGCGTGACCCTGATCGAGATGCTCGTCGTCGTGACGATCATCGCGTTGTTCGCGGCGCTTGTGGGCACGAACCTGTTCAAGCAGGCCGACAAGGCGCGTGTCACGGCGGCGCGCGCGCAGATGAACAGCCTTATGACGGCGCTCGGAACGTACAAGCTCGAAGTAGGCACGTTCCCCACAACAGAGCAGGGCCTCAAGGCTCTGCGCACCGCGCCGCCGGGCGTCGCGCAGTGGAACGGCCCGTACATAGCTAAGGAGATCCCGCTCGACCCGTGGGGCCGGGAATATGTGTACAAGTACCCGGGCGATCACGGAGACGAGCCCGACATCATCAGCTACGGCGCTGACGGCCAGCCCGGCGGCGAAGGCATCAACGCCGACATAGTGAGCTGGAGCAATCAGTGAAGCCTCGCCCCACAGGGCGCGCCGCAGAGGCGGGCGTGACGCTCGTCGAGATGCTGGTTGTGGTCGCGATCGTGGGGCTTCTGGTTGGCGTTACCATGCCGTCGGTTTCGGCCGGACTGGACACACTGAGGCTGAACGCGGCATGCGAATCCGTAGCCGCTTTCTTCAACGAGGCGCTGAACCGCGCCGAACGGCGGCAACAGATCGTCGAGATTACCGTGATGCCGGCCGAGCGCAGGCTCGTGATGCGGTCGAGCGAAGCCGGTTTCGAGCGCACGCTGCAGTTGCAACCCGAAGTGACCATCCGGAGCGTGCTGCCCCCGGCGCGCGAGCGGGCTGAGGGAGCGCCGCGCACATTCGCGCTGCTGCCCGGGGGCGCGGTGCCGCGTTTCGGCATCGAGATCGCCGGCGGGCGCGGAACGCTGCGCACGATCAGCGTGGACCCTATAACGGGCATCCCCGAGATACGGAGGCCAGCGCAGTGATGAAACGGCCGGCTGCAGGCTTCACGCTGCTGGAGATGGTGGTGGCCACGGCCATCATGGGGCTGGCCGTGGTGGGCCTGCTCTCGAATCTGTCGGTCTCGTTGAACACGGCTTCCCGGCTTGCCGCTCGCGACCGCGCCGTCGTGCTCGCGCACGAGAAGCTCGAGCAGATGCTTGCGGACCGCGAGTTCACCGCAGGCTCGGAAGCCGAAGACAAATTCGACGCCGGCATCACGGGTGGAGTAGAGGCGGGTTGGAAGGCCAAATCGTCCATCTTCGAAGCGCCCCCGAACGCCCAGCCCGGTATGGCGGTGCTCGAGCGCATCGAGGTGGAGGTGTGGTGGATGGAGGCGTCCTCGCGTCGAAAGATCGCGCTCAACGGGTATCGCAGGGGCGTGATTCCGGTCCCGCAACCGCAATCGCAATGAAGCAGCCGCGCGGCGTCACGCTTATCGAAGTCCTGGTGGCGGTTTCGCTGCTGAGCCTGCTTTCCGTGGGTATGTTGATAACCCTGCGAACCGGGCTCGGAGCGATGGAGAAGGCCAACAGCAGAATCGTGTCCAACCGCCGCGCGGTCGCGGTGCAGACGATACTGCGCAGGCAGGTGGACGGGTTTCTGCCGGTGATGGCGAACTGCGCCGTTGCCCCCGGCCAGCCGCCGGCGCGCATACCGTTTTTCCAGGGCGAGCCGGAGTCCATGCGCTTCGTCTCGACGTACTCGCTCGAGGAGGCATCGCGCGGCTACCCGCGTGTGCTCGAGTTCAGGGTGATCCCGCGCGAGGGCGGGCGCGGCGTGCGGCTGATCGTGAACGAGATTCTGCATACGGGTGCGGAGGGGGCCGGAGCAGCCTGCGCGGGGATGTTCCCCGACCCGGCCACAGGCGCCCTGACGCCCCGCTTCTTACCGATCGAGCCGGGTCCGGCGTCGTTCGTCCTTGCCGACCAACTAGCCCATTGCAGGTTCTCTTACCTGCTGCGGCTGCCGGGAGCGCCCGACGAGTGGCTCACGACATGGGTGCGGCGCGACCTGCTGCCAGTGGCCATCCGCATCGAAATGACGCCGCTCGAGCCGGACCCGTCGCGCGTTCCTCTTGTAACCGTGACCGCGCCGCTGCGCATCACGCGCCGCCCGGGGTACTCGTATGCGAACTACTGAGCGCGGCGCCCGCCGCGGGACAGCGCTTCTGGCAGTGCTGTGGATCTCGGTGGCGCTTGCTGCGATCGCTTTCAGCGTCGCCTCCGCGGTGCGCGCCGAGACCGAGCGGGCGGCGACAACAGACGATTCCGTGCGTGGCTATTACCTTGCCGCCGGGGCCATCGAACGCGCGCTGCTCTATAGAGAGTGGGCGCCGTTGGGGATGGGGCCGGACGGGCGGTCCCGATATTACAACCACGACACGCCGCGGCTGCACTTCGAGTTTCCAGAGGGCGTGGCGGTGGTGGACATCATCAGCGAGGCGTCGAAGCTCGACGTGAACCACGCGACCTCCGAGCAGCTTTACCGGCTGGCCGAGGCGCTCGGCGCGGAGCCGGAGCGGGCACGCGAGATCAGCCTGGCGATTGTTGACTGGCGGAGCCCGGCCCCGCTTGAGGCGCCGCCGTCGGTCTTCGACACCTATTATCTGGGGCTCGCTCCGTCTTTTCGCGCCCCGCACGCGTCATTTCAGGAGATTGAGGAGTTGCTTCTGGTCAAAGGCATGACGCCCGAACTCTTTTACGGCACTTACGAGCGCGATGCCTCGGGGCGCCTCGTGCCGCGGCCCGGTTTCAGGGACTGCGTCTCGGTGAACGGCGGCGGCTCGCTGGACGTGAACTTCGCCCCGCCGCCCGTTCTCGCGGCCATTGGCCTGCCGCCCGAGATCATCTCCGCCATAGTCGACTTCCGCAGCCGCGACTTCTTCCGCACGCGCGAGCAGCTAGCCGCGATCGCGATGGGCGCGCCGGGGTTCGAGAGGCTCACCATCGGAGGGGGAGCCACGTACACGTTCCGCGCGGTCGCGCGCCTGAAGAGGCCAGATGGAAGCGTGTCGGCCGATGCCCGGAGCCTTGCGGCGGTGATCAGGTTCCCTATGCGGCCGACCACTGAGCGTTACACGATTCTTCGCTGGTACGACAACGCATGGGCGCAATGAAGACCGCTTACTCCGATGTGCGGCGCCGTCTAGCGTTCGGCACGGGAATAGGGATAGAGATCGGGCCCGAGGATCTGAACGTGGTGATAGCCCGCGTGAGGCCGTCCGGGGCGAGGGTGTTGGCCGCGACATCAATCCGGCGCTTCCGCGAGCGGCCCGCCTCCGAATGGGGCGCGGAGTATGGGAGGTTCGTCCGCAGTAACGGCGCGGCCCACCTGTCCGCCACAGTCCTGGCGCCGCGCCGCAGCGTCATTGTCCGGGTGCTGCATCTTCCGGGCGTACCCGAGCGGGATCTCAACGCCGCCATCGCCCTGCAGGTGGATTCGCTCCATCCTTACGGCGAAGACGATGTGGTCTACTCCTGGCTGCGCGTAGGCGAAGCGGGAAACGTGCTAGTGGCGGTGATCCGGCGCGCGGCGCTTGAGGAGTACACGCGCCTTTTTGCCGATGCCGGCGTGCGCCTGGCGAACTTGTCGTTCTCGGCCGCGGTGATCCATCCGGCGTTGCGTATGTTTGCGCCGCCGCCCGCGGGCGGTTTCATCGCGCTCGCGGATACCGCGGACGGAACGGAGATATACGGGGAGAGCGAGGCGCACCCGCTGCTCTCGGCCGCTTTCGACGGCCCAGCCGAGCGGGCGCACGCCCTCGCGGCGGCGGAACTGCGGCTGCCTGCCGATGCTGAGCCGGCAATACTGGCGAAGCTGCTTCCGCAGCCGAAGGCAGCGCCCGAAGGCTTCGACGTACACGAGGCTGCGCTCCCATACGCGGCGGCGCTCGCCGGCGCGTGTCCGTTGCTAGGGCGGCCATTGAACCTGCTGCCGGCGGAGCTGCGCGTCTCCGCGTCGCGCCTGCGCTACGCACCGACGATGGCGCTCTCGGCGGCGCTGGCGCTGTGCCTGGTTTCGCTCGTCGCCGTGAAGCCTGTCGAGGACAGGAAGTACCTGGCCGCGCTCACGGCCGAAATCACCGCGCTTGAGGCGGAGGCGGCGAAAGCCGCCGTCCTCGACCGCGCGATAGAGCGCACGCGCGCGCGGTCACGGCAGATAGACGCGTTTCGCCGCCGCTCGAAAGCCGATCTGGATACGCTGCTCGAACTGACCAAGACGCTGCAGCCGCCCACGTACCTCGATCAGCTCGAACTTACCCGTACGCGGCTCGTGCTGGGCGGCCTCACCGGGCAGGCCGCCGAGATGCTGAAGCTGATCGACTCGCTGCCGCAGTTCAGCGGCTCGGAGTTCACCACGCCGCTGTCGCGCCAGGAACGCGGCGAAGGCTTCCGCATCCAGGCGAAGCGGGAGGTGGCCGAATGAACGCGCAGGCGCGAAACCGGCGCGCGCTGATAGTCCTCGCGGTGGCGCTGGCGGTCTGGGTGGTCCTGAAGATGACCTGGAAGAGCTCGGACGCCGCCGCTGCGCCGGAGTTCGACTCCATCGCTTCCGCCGAAAGCAGGCTGGTCCATCTGCGCCGCCAGGCATCCCTTGTGCCCGGCCGCGAGCACACGCTCAAGCTCGCAACCGCCGAGCTGGAGAACCGCGAAAAAGCCGTAATACAGTCCGAAACCGCCGCGCAGGCCCAGGCGCAGTTGCTGGCCGCTGCGCGCCGCGCCGCCGCGGCCCTGCCGCAGCCAATCGAGTTCACCTCTACCG
>JBLNBX010000137.1:0-26190 GCA_050260275.1 bacterium | reverse complement strand
AAGCCGCCCGTTCAACCCCTGGGGCTTCGACGGACACCGCACGCGCGGCTTCCAGGCACAGGATCGGGCGGATACGCTTTCCACCGGCGAACAGGCTGTAGCGCATCGCGCGGTGGATAGTCTCAGGCGGCACGCGCTCCGGGGGGACGACGCGGTCCAGTTCGGCCTCAATCTGTTTTCGCAGGCCGTCGAAGTAGTGATTTGAGCTCATGAGCGTGCGCAGTTCGAACGGTCATGCCTTGTCATCCCGGAACGGTTCGGGCTGGACCTTCCCGCCCTTACGTATCAGGATTTCAACGCGCGTCTCCGCCTCCTCGAGCTGACGGCGGCACGTGTTGCCAAGTTCGACTCCACGCTCGAAGAGCTCAAGCGCTCGCTCGAGAGGAAGGTCGCCGGCCTCGAGTTCCCGGACGACCTTCTCCAGCTCCTCGAGGCATGTTTCAAAGCCGGCGGTTCCCTGTGGCGGAGCGGTAGAATCCTCAGGCATCAACAACATTCTAGACCGGGATATAGCCCCGGTCCCGCCCTGAGTACCCTCGCGACCGAGCTCCGCCCTACTGCTGGGTAGGCGGCTGTTCCTCGGCCGGCGCAGGCGCCGGCTCTGGCTCCGTCTTGTCGGATACTGTGAGCTTAACCGGCTGTTCTATGAGCTTCGGGTCATCGCCCCGCGTCAAGATCAAGAAGGCGAAGCGGCCGAGCCCGATGTCCGACGGAACCCTGAGCTTCATCTCGGTCGCGCTCTGGGCTTGCACCTCCAGCGCGATGTCCTTCGAGCCATCGGTCAGAAACACCTTGTCAATGCTCGCCTGGCCGAGGTTCTCGCCCGCGACGGTGACAATGTCCCCGGCCTTCACGGTCGCGGGGGCGCAACTCTTAATCTGAGGCAGCGCATCCTGCGCTGCTAGGGCCAGCGGAAGCGCCACCACAATCGCCAGACCGGCGAAGAGATTACGAGCTCTCATTTTGTGAGCCCTCCCAAGAAAATCAATGCTAGACCTCGCGGAAGCCGATTGCAAGCGGGGGCCCGGACCCGCCCAGGCCGCTCGCTCCAGCGCAGACCTGCCCCGCGGGCGCGCGCGACCGCCGCAGCGATACCGCGACGGGCCTGCCGGCGTGGACCCTCCGCGCCTCAGTTGTCCACTTCTGCGTGAAAACCCTTATGAATGGCGTACAGGGCCAGTTCCAAGCGGTCCGAAACGCCGAGTTTATCGAAGATATTGTGCAGATGGTTCTTCACCGTCTGCTCACTGATGAAAATTTTCTCGGCTATTTCCTTGTTCTTGTACCCCTGCGCCACCAGCGCCACTATTTCGCGCTCCCGCTGGCTCAGGGGGCTCCGCTCGCCTCTGCCTTTGCGTTCTGTCGGAGTGAGGCGGGTCGGAGACGCGAACTGGCGCATCACCGCCGCCGTGGTATGCGAGTCCAGCCAGATCTCACCCTGGTGAACCTTGCGGATGCTCTTGTACAGCAGCTCGGTTGCAGTCTGCTTCAGCACTATACCGGAGCATCCCAACTTCATCGCCTGAACGAACTCGTTCTTGTCTTCAGAGGCGGTGAGGATAATGACCTTGCAGCGCGCGTTGATCGTCTTCAGGCTTTGCAGCACCGATAGACCGTCCAGCGCCGGCATTCGCAAATCGAGCAGGAGAATATCCGGCTCGGTCTGGCAAACTACGTCCAACACCTCATTGCCGTCCTTCGCCTCCCCGACGACAACGAATTCTTCTTCAAGGGCCAGGAGCTTGCGCAGACCGTCACGGAAGATCGGGTGATCATCGGCAATGACGATCCGTATAGCCCGGCTTCTGTCTGAACCAGTACGGGGTACCTCGTACTGTACGGGTGTGCTTTCTCCAGTCATGTGTGGAATTCGCCTGATTCTAAAGCGAGTTCTAGTACTAAGTCAACGGAAGTCCGATTAAAAAACATTTTTGTGGAAAATTGGTGCGGTCAATCGCCGCAATGCTAACCGCAGTAAACCCGCATCTGTAGGGAAACGTCGGAGCTAACGCCCGATCACGCCGAGGCACTTACGAAAAAGCTAAGTCCGGTAGGCATCCCGAATATGCCACTCCAGTGGAGGAGCCGCGCCTTCTCAACTGTATCTCGCGCGAGCGAACGCATCCGCCGCGTGATGCCCGGCTGAGCGGCGCCATGGTACCGTAATTCGAGTGGCATCCGACCGCGGGCTGCTTATAGTTTTCACCGGCGACGGGAAGGGAAAGACCACCGCCGCCATGGGGATAGCGCTGCGGGCGGTGGGTCAGGGCATGCGCGCCCTGATGATCCAATTCATCAAGGGATCGTGGCACTACGGCGAACTGGACAGCGCGCCGATGCTTGGCGGCGCTTTCGAGATCCGGCCGATGGGCCGGGGCTTCGTAAAAACCGGCACTGAAACGGTGGAGCCGGAGGACGTCCGGTTAGCCGAGGAGGCCTGGCGGACCGGCGTCGAGGAAATGCGGTCCGGGCGCTGGCAGGTCATAATATTTGACGAGGTAAACTATGCGATCGACTACGGCATGCTGCCTGTTTCGCGCGTCGTGGCCGATCTGGCGGCGCGTCCGGCGGGCCTGCACGTTATCTGCACCGGGCGCAACGCGCATCCGGACCTGATCGGCGCCGCCGACCTGGTGAGCGAGATCAGAGAGGTCAAGCACCCGTTCAAGGAAGGAATTCCGGCCCAGCGAGGAATCGATTACTGAGACATGGCCTGGTTCACGCGCGACAAGAAGAAGGACAACCTCGACACTACGTCCGAGCGCAAGGTGCGCACGGAGGGCCTCTGGCTGAAATGCGATGGTTGCCGGCAGATCATCTGGAAAAAGGCTCTCGAAGAGAACCTGAACGTCTGCCCTCGCTGCGAATACCACTTCCGGCTGGACGCCCGGTCGCGCCTGAAGATTCTCTTCGACGATGGTGTTTTCGAGGAGCACGACCAGTGCCTCGCCTCGAGCGATCCGCTCTCGTTCGTGGACTCCAAGCCCTACTTGGAGCGGCTCGCCTCCATGCGCAAAGCCACGTCCCTCTCGGATGCCGTGATCTCGGCATCGGGCAAGCTCGCCGGGCGGCCCGTTAACATCTGCGCGCTGGAGTTGAAATTCATCGGGGGCAGCATGGGCGCCGTGGTCGGCGAGAAGCTGACGCGGGCCGTCGAGCGATCGATTGAAACCGGCCATCCACTGGTCATAGTCTCCGCGTCCGGCGGCGCGCGCATGCAGGAAGGCGCGGTCAGCCTTATGCAGATGGCCAAGGTCTCGGCCGCCCTCATGTACCTTGATGAGCGGCGCATCCCGTTCATCAGCGTTCTGACCGACCCGACCACGGGCGGCGTGACGGCCAGCTTCGCCATGCTCGGAGACCTTAACATCGCCGAGCCCGGAGCGCTGATAGGCTTCGCCGGGCCCCGTGTTATCGAGCAGACGATACGGCAGAAGCTGCCGGAGGGGTTCCAGCGCAGCGAGTTCCTGCTGAAGAATGGCATGCTGGACGCGGTCGTGAAGCGGTCGGAGATGAAGAACTACATCGCCAAGGCTTTTGATTTCTTCTGCGGACCGATCTAGCGGACTCTGCCTATGTCCACCTCAGCCAGGCGGTCTCCCGTCTCGCTCGTGACCGGTGGGGCTGGATTCATCGGCAGCCACGTTACCGACGAACTCATCCGAGCGGGCCACCGGGTGATCGTGCTCGACGACCTTTCCGGCGGGTCCCTCGAGAACGTCAATCCCAAGGCCAGTCTGCGCGTCGGAAGCGTCACGGACCCGGCGTTTGTCGACTCCGTTTTCAGCGGCGCCCGGATCGATTACGTGTATCACTTCGCGGCGTATGCGGCCGAGGGGTTGAGCCACTTCGTGAGGCGCTTCAACTACACGAACAATGTAGTCGGCAGCGCCAACCTAATCAACGCGTCCGTTCGGCACGGCGTGCGGTGTTTCGTGTACGCGTCGAGCATAGCCGTTTACGGCGCGGCGCCCGTGCCCATGCGCGAGGACGTGGTGCTCGCCCCCGTGGATCCGTACGGCGTGGCAAAACTCGCGGTCGAACTCGACCTGCGCGCGGCGCGCCGGCTTTTCGGGCTCGATTACGTGATATTCAGGCCGCACAACGTGTATGGCGAGCGCCAAAACGTGTGGGACCCATTCCGGAACGTCATAGGCATCTTCATGAGCCAGGTTGCGCGGGGACTCCCGTGCACCATCTTTGGCGACGGCAATCAACGGCGCGCGTTCACGCACATATCGGATGTCGCTCCCGTAATCGCGGCAGCCGTGGACTGCCCTGACGCCTTTGGCGAGGTCTTCAACGTCGGCGCCGGGGAGCCGTGTAGCGTGAACGACCTGTCGGCGATGGTGCGGAGGGTCATGGGCCGGGACACCGGCGTGCGCTATCTGCCCGCGCGCGCCGAGGTTGCTGACGCCTGGTGCGACCACACGAAGGTGCGGCGCGTATTCGGCCACGAAGCCAAGATCACGCTTGCCGAGGGGTTGGAGCGCATGGCGCGGTGGGTGAAACAGGCCGGCCCGCGCAGTTCCCGGCCAGCCCCGCCAGTCGAGATCTCGCGGGAGCTTCCCCCATCCTGGGCGCCACTATGTACAAGGGCCGAAGAGTCAGCGTAGTGATGCCCGCCTTGAACGAGGCGGCCGGCATCGAGTCCGTCGTGCGCGGCTTTCTGGACGTGCCGGAGGTCGATGAGGTTGTTGTTGCCGACAACGCCAGTTCCGATGGAACAGGAGCGAAGGCGGCGTTCGCCGGCGCGCGTGTTGTCAGGGAGGAGCGCCGCGGCTACGGGTATGCATGCCGCGCAGCGCTGGCAGCCGCGGACGGCGACCTCATCATACTGGTTGAGTCGGACTCCACGTTCTCTCCCGGCGATATCCACAAATTCCTCGCCTATTCCGGCGACTTCGACGTGATTTTCGGGACCCGCACGTCCAAGACGTGCATTTGGTCGGGCTCGAATATGGGCACGTTTCTCCGCTACGGCAACTGCGCCGTGGCGAAGCTGCTGGAGTACGTCCACAACGGCCCGTGCCTGACCGACGTCGGCTGCACGTACAAGCTCATCACCCGGCCCGCGCTGCGGCAGATTCTGCCGCTGCTCGAGGTGGGCGATGCCAGGCTCTCGCCAGAGTTGATCATCACCGCCGTGCGGCTCGGTTTTCGCTGCGTGGAGATCCCGGTTATGTACGGGACGCGCGTGGGCGAGTCGAAGATCACCGGCAACCCTCGCACGGCTTTTGTTTTGGGCCTGAGAATGGTGGCCCTGATCCTGCGCTACCGCTTCAGGAGATTCCGCCGGATGCCCGAGGCTCAGGCCGGCGCTGCCACAGGGTAGAGCTTGTCGATACCGTCCAGGATCGCCCTAACGCGCGAGTCCCAGCTCTCGTTGCGGGCGATCTCGATGCGCCGGCGCCGCTTGGCCACGTCATCCTCGGCGGCAGCGCGCTCGAGCTGGCGCGAGAACTCCTCCGGTGATCCAGCCAGGTAAACCAGATCGTCGAAAACCTCGACCTCCGGCAGGCGCGAACCAACCACGGGCAACCCGAGGCTGAAGTACTCGTATAGCTTGATCGGGTTGGTCGACAACGTCAGCTCGGAGATCTCGAACGGAATGATCCCTACGTCGACGCACGCGAGGAACCCGGGGATCTCCTCGTACTGCAGCTCTCCGAAGAGACGCACGTTGGGCAGCGCTTTGAGCGCAAGGATGCGGCGGTCTTCGACGCGCCCGGCAAACATGAATGTCCAGTTGGGGTGATCGCGCGCGGCGATCTGGATGCATTCAATGTCGAACCAGTGGTCGAGCGCGCCGGCATAGCCCACCACCGTTCCGTTCCTCAAGGCATTGGCAGCGGGCGCAGCGAATAGCTGCGACTCCGCAGCGTTGCGCACCAGAATGCACTTTCCGGCGAGTCCCGGTTGGCGCTCGAGGGTCATGCGCATGAGCCGGTCGGCCGAAAACAGGATCAGGTCGGCCGCCTCGAGAGCGGCCGGTTCCGCATCCGCGATTGCGCCCGATACGTTGCGGAAGCCGCGGAGGTAATCGTGGCAGTCGTACACGATCGGAAATCCGAACCGCTCCCGCAGCGCGATGGCGGTCTCCATCCAGATGGGCAGCCCGACCATCTGAACCGCGCAGCGTATGTCTGCCGCCGCGGCCAGCTCCGTCGCGGCGGAAGCTACCGCCATCGACTCGCTGCTGCGCAGCAGCCGCCGGTGATAGGCGTGCTCGCGCGGAAGGTGCACGTGAACCTCGTGTATGCCGTCGGCCAGAGCGCCTACTCGCGGATGCGGATCGAGCAGATACGGCAGCCTGTACTCGCACCCCAGATGCGGGTTGAACCAGAAACAGCGGTGGCCGCGCGCGGCCAGCCCCAGGGCGAGGTGGTGAGTCCGCTGGACACGCGTGTGCCAGTCCGTCATCGGAAACAGCAGAAAATCGCACCGGCCATCGTTGGGTGCCGGGAAATCAAACTCGTCCAGTTTGGCAGGGGGCACGCGCCAGCAGGCGGAGAAATACCCAGGCCGCCGGGATGGATCCAGGCTCAGATAGAGCCACCGAAGGTAGGGGCGTACGAGCTCAAACGCGGACAAATCCGGTGCTCCGTAACCTCCTAATTTTACTCGGGTTTTCGAGTCTAGAGCGAACCGCCCTGGTACCATAACCAAGGTCATGCGCCATCGCGTCAGATGGGAACGGCGATCTGTCCGCCCTAAGCCAGCCCCGAGGCTTCGAGCAGCCCCCGGTCGCTGAGTATCTCGTCCGTGGGTCCCTGCCGTGCGATCCGCCCGCCGTCTAGGACGATGACTCGCTGCGCGGTGCGACCGACGAACTGAAGATCGTGGCTTGCGACGAGCTTCGTGACGGCCAGCCGGTTGAGCGATGCGGCAAGTTCGCGCGCCGAGCGGCCGTCGAGCTCGGCCGTGGGCTCGTCCATGACGAGCAGCTCCGGGCGCGAAGCCAGGGCGACGGCGATGGCCGCGCGCTTGCGCTGGCCCAGGCTGAGCCGCCCCGCCGGTTCGCTCGCGTAGTTCTCAAGGCCGACGTCGCGCAGCGCTGCAAGGGCTGCGGCGCGGGCCTCTTCGCGCGTCGCCCCGCGGTTAAGCAACCCGAGGGCGACATCGTCGAGGATCGCGGGCATGAATAGCTGGTCCTCGGGGTTTTGAAACACCACGCCGCAGCGCGCCAGCGTCTTCCTGTCAGGGCGTGAGCCGAACAGCCGAACCGTGCCGCGCGCCTTCAGCAGGCCCAGCACGCACCACAGCAGCGTGCTCTTGCCCGCCCCGTTTGCGCCCAGGACGGCTACCGACTCCCCGGAGCCGACATAGAATGACACGCCGTCCAGCACAATGCGGCCGCTGTAATCGAACGACAGGCCAGCCGCTTCGACGCTCATTCGAGCCCCCGGACGGCCAGCGCCGCGTACAGCCGCTCCGCGCGAATCACGGCGCGGCGCAGCACCGCAGCCGCCGCATATGCGAGCGACCGGAACCAGCCCGGGCCGTAGCGCCGCGTCACGCTGAGCCTCCGCGCGCGGAACGTGCGGCCGGTTTCGCCAGCGAGAACCGCCGCGAAATGCCGCACCAGGATGAAATACAGCACCGCAGGGCGAGGGCCCAGGCGGTCTGCAAGGCGCCGCCACGGCAGCAGGCGGACCACCACCGCGCTAACCGCGAACGCCACGAGCACCCAGACCGCGAGGAGCGACCATCTTCCCGCAGCGACTCGTTCGAACAGCGCGAGCACGCCGGCGAAGGCGAGCACGGGCCACGCGCGGCGCATCACTTCTCCGCGCGCACGAAGTACCAGCCGGGACGTTCCTCGGCAGCCGCAACTCGTGCGCCGAGCGATTCCAGCACACGCGCGATCTCCTCTGCCGGGGCCGCACGGTCGTGCGCAACGGGTCCTTCGAGGCCGGCGTGAAGCGCGTTCAGTTCCTCGCTCGACATCATGTGCCCTACGGCGATGGCCCCTCCGGGGCGCACGCAGTCTAGCAGCGTGGCGAGCGCGCACCGGGGATCGCCCAGGTGCGGCAGGACTCCATAGCACAGCACGCGATCGAAGGCGGCGCGGAACGGCGGATGGAGAGCGTCCGCACAGACCCAATCGGCGCCGTTCCCGTCGCGCTTGCGGCGGTTCTCGGCAAGCATGGCCGCAGAGATATCCATCTCGACCAGGCGCACGTCTGGCATCGCTTCCCTCAGGATGCCGGTGCCGCAGCCTACGTCCAGCACGCGTCCTCCGGTGAGGTCCACGGCCGCGGCCACAAAGCGCGCGGCGCGCTCGGCGGCATCGGGTGGCGAAGGCAGAGAGTCCCACTGCTGCGCCAGATTGTCGAAATACTCACGCCTCGGATTCATGTTCGAATAGCAGTCCGGGACGTTTCCGCAACTCGCGAACGGCGATCGGCACAACCACAAGCTGCAGCGCGACGCCCGGCAGTCCTTGAGCAACCGACGCGCCCGCCGAAAGCGCGGCCGGCAGCGCGAACGACTGCGCAATAAGCCACGTGCCCGCGAACGCGGTCACGCGCCCTAGTAGTATCGCAGGTACGAGCGCCGTCCATACGCTGCGCCGGCCGCCGCCATAGAGCGCAGCGGCGGTGCCGCCCAGAACCGCGCCCTCGGCTGCGAGCGACAGCGCTATTGGCGGAAAGATCGGCGGCATTCCGGTGAGCAGCGCCGAGAGCAGCGGCGCAACGGCCCCTGCCAGCACGGCCCATCGCACTGGCACCAGGAACCCGTTCAGTACAAGCGGCAGCAGCAGCGGCATGAAGTGGCTGCCGAGGCCGGCCGCATGGAATGCGGGAGGCAGGACGAGCGCCGCGGCCGTCATCGCCGAGCTCAGGACCATCGCGCGCAGATTTGTCATCAGAAACCTAACGTCACACCCGCCGCGGCGTTCGTGCCCGGCATGGGGTAGCCCTGAACTACCTCGTACCGCCGGTTCAGCAGGTTGTCTACCAGCACGAACAGGCTCGCGCGGCGTCCCACCGGCACGGTGATGCGCGCCGTCGCGTTGGTGTAGCTTTCCATCTTCTGCTGGTGCGCGGCGTCCGCCCACCGCGAACCCGCGGTTGTCGCGCCCGCGTGGACAAAGAACTTGCCCGCGTCGAACTGGACGCTCCAGTCGAGCTTATGTTCCGGAACGTACGGCGAAAGGTTCGTCGAGCGCAGCCACGCGTAGCCAGAGTACAGCGACAGCCGCCGCGCCGGGCGCCAGCGCACGCTGGTTTCCAAGCCGCGGTTCAACGCGCGGCCTGTATTCGCGAGCACGAGGTTCGGATAGCGCCCGGTAACCGCAATCAGGTTCGAAAGGTCCGCATAGAAGAGCGTCGTCGCCAGCGCGAGATCCTGCGCGGGCCGCGCCTGAAAGCTCACCTGGTAGTTCCACAGGCGCTCCGGCTGGAGCAGCGGGTTGGGCGCGGGAAACAGGTACAGCTCGCGGATGGTCGGGTTGCGGAAACCCCTGCCCACCGCGGCAGCCACGGAGTACCGTCCTAGGGCCAGAGTCGCGCCGGCTTCCGGAACCGCTATGTCGCCGAACATGGTATTGTGCTCGTACCGGACGCCCGCGTGCGTTCGCAGCGCCCTCGCCGGCGCCCACTGCGCCCGCGCGAAACCGGCAGCCGAGGTGGCGCCGTGGCTGCCGTAATCGAGCGCCGTGTTCACGTTCTGCGCCCTTCCGCCATAGTTCACGATGTCCGTCCCCGCCTGAAGGATGACGTTTGGCGAGACCGCAAAGCTTTCGTCAATGCGCACGCCGGTCGTGCGGTCAACGGACCGGAAGCCGTCCGTGATGACGTGCCGCCCGTGGCTCGAGTACACGCGCGCATAGCCCCAGTAGTTGCTTCCCGAGTTGTCGAGATTCGCGCTGAAGCCGCCGCGGCCAACTGTTGCGAAGCTGCCATGGAGCGGCGCAGTCACTGGCCCCGGATCCTCCACGTAAAAGTGGCCGTAGCGCGCGTGCAGCGAGGTCTTCCAGTTGTCCGAGAGGTCGTATCCGATAGCGGCCGTGCCGTCCTGATTCCTGAAGGCCGAGCTGGGCCGGTCGCCAGAGGTGTGCGAGACGCCTCCGTTTATCGAGTAGAAGAACCGGTCGAACCTTGCTCCGTGCGAAAGCCGGTGCTGGCCCGTGAAGAAAGATCCCAATCCCGTCGTGAGGCGGGTATCCATGCCTCTCACGGGCTCGGCGGGCTTCACCTCCACCACCCCGCCCATCGCATTGCTGCCATAGAGAACGGATGCCGGGCCTTCGATCACGCTCACCTCGGCCGCGTCGCTCAGCGTGTAGAAATCCGGCAGCGGGTGGCCCATCAGGCCCTGGAAATCGGGCCGCCCGTCCACGATGACGAGCACGCCGGTATTCGGCTGGCCGCCGACTCCACGAATCGATATGGCGCCAGTTCCGTTCGTAGCGATGCCGTAGCCCATCACACCGCGCCGGGTTACGAACGCTCCGGGTACGAGCGACGCTACCGCGTCAAGCACCGTTCGCGCGCCAGTCGGCTCTATTTCGCGTGCCGTTGCTACGGTTTCCTGTGCAACCGCGTCCGGGCGGGAAACAACGTGAATGACTGTGTGCAGGGGCTCGATTTCAGGGATCGATTTCACCGGTTCGGGCGATCCGGATTCCTCCTCCTGCAGCGCGCTGCCGCCAGCAGGCGGCTGCTCCGGCGCGCTGTCGCCCGAAATCGCGAGAGCGGCGCACGCAAACGCGAGTGCGATCGTGGAGATCATGGAGTCAAGCGTAGCACATTTCTCTAAATCGTGTTACGCAGGCGACTCCGGGGCGCGCACGGCCAGACTTGGACGCGCGCCGCAGGCCGGCGCGGCCGTTTACCGATACTTCTTCACCGACTCGCCCGGCTTCAGGAGGGTGGGCCGCTTGGCCCGCTGCTTTTCTTCCTCGGCGCGCTTCGCCTCCCCGGCGCGCTTTGTTTCCAGGTCCTTCGGCTGCATCAGCGCCTCGGTGCGCTTCTTCTCGCGCTGCTCGCGAGCGATGGCCTCCTCGCCGCGCTTGCCGAGGTCTTCGTTAGCGGCTTCGTAGCTGTCGCTGGTTGTCTCTATGGCCTGGTCGAGAACAAACTCGTACTTCTCGAGATCAGCCGGTTCGCTCTCCCGCAGCGAGCGCAACGACGCAAGAAACTCCTTCTCGGCTTCGGCCACAGCCTGCATGCCCTTTGAGATGTCGGTCTTCTTCGCCAGCGCCAGGTCGGCAACGGTATCGATGGCGTCGATGATATCGGTGTACTGCTCGATCAAATCGTGCATCAGCGCCGCGCGGCCGTCGCGCTGTTCCTTGGAGAGCTGCGTGATCAGGTCCAGCCGCTGCCGGGCGAACTTCAGGTAAGTGATCAACCGCTCGTTCGGTTCCTGCGCGAGGCGTATCTGGTCCGCTTCGTCGGTGGAGAGGAAATCGCGCTGCTCGGCGGCGGGAATGGCCGCGGCCACCAGCAGCAGTGCCATCGCAAGGTGTCTCACTTTTTCTTCCTGCCTCCGCCCATGATGCCTTCGAGGAGGGCATCGTGTATCTTCTGAATGGCGTCGCGCGTCCGTTCGATCTCGGCGCGGTCGAGCGCACTCATCTGCGCGCGAAAGTCATCCAGGTGCCGCATCAGCTCGCGCGTTCTGATCTCCGCCCGCTTGAAGTGCTTGGGTTTCCTGCTGGGATCCT
Source organism: bacterium (assembly GCA_050260275.1). GTDB lineage: Bacteria > Acidobacteriota > Terriglobia > Bryobacterales > Bryobacteraceae > DATMXS01. The sequence continues at coordinate 14,513 of JBLNBX010000137.1, read as the reverse complement.
TACCTGTCGCCAGCAGCGAGTCGTACGAGAACTGGATAGATTCGACGATTTCCTGCAGCGCCTCCGAGGTCGCTTTCAGGTCGCCGTGCTCCATGTAGGCCGTCCGGGCGGCCTTGAGCGCGTCGCGGGCGTTGTCGAGCGCGAGCGCTGAACGTTTTTCCAGGTTACGTTCGCTCCTGGCGGCGGAAAGATCGGCGCGTGCGCCGCCCGCGACCAGGAGCGCCGAGAAAAGTGCGATCGCTGCGCGGGTCATTTGTTTACCTCTTCAAGTCCTTTTTCAGAATCCGCAGCCTCTGCCTCGCTTTGAACTCCTCGTCGGGCAGTTGCCCCTGGCTCATCTCGAGGAACCGCTCGTATGCGGCTGCAGCGCCGGGGCGGTCGTTGACGCGATCCAGAACGATCGCGCGCAGATATACGTGGCCGGACTGCTCGGCGCCCAAAGCACGGATGCGGTCGAGCGCCGCGATGGCCTGGCCGTACTGCTCGAGCGAGACCAGCATTGCGGTCAGCTCGTTCCACGCCTGCAGGTGGTCGGGTTTGGCCTGGATCACCGTGTCGAACTGCCGCGCCGCATCGGCGAACCTGCGCTGGTCGCGCAGCTCGCGGCCGTAGGCCATGCGCAGGTCGAGGTTGCCGGGTTCAGCCTGAACGGCCGCTTCTATGGTTGCGAGCGCTTTTTCCGGATTGCTGTTGGCGCGATAGGCTGCGGCCAGCGCGAGCCGGTTGGCAGCCGTCGGCGACTGCTCGGCCGCCCACTCCAGGTGCGGAAGCGCCTCACTAGCGCGGCCGGCTTTCAGCAACATGTACCCAAGCCGCTCGCGCGCCGCCGGGTTCTCCGGGAATTGCCGGTAAACGGCGGCGGCGTCATCTATTCTGCCGGCCTTCTCGTAGGCCTCGCCAAGCTCCAGCAGCCAGTTCCGCATCTCGGGTTCGAGGAGGATGGCCCGCCTGAGGTGCGGCTCCGCTTCCCCAAGCTGCTGCTGGGCCATGAGCGCCCGGGCGTAGCCGAGTTCCGCTTCGGCCGAGTCGGGGGCCGCCGTCAGCGCGGCGTAGTAGGCCTGCGCGGCTTCCGGGAAACGCCCGAGCTCGAACTGCGCGTCACCGAGGAGCAGGTGCGGCCGGGCCTCCTCCGGCTTCGCTTCAATGGCCGCCCTGATGTGCGGCAGCGCTTCCTTGTAGTGCTTCTGCCGCACGAGAATGGTTCCGAGATTTACGAGCGCCTGGTAGAGCCCGGGCTTGAGTTCGAGAGTTTTCGAGTACTCGGAGATCGCCTCATCGTCGCGTCCGGAGAGGCTGTAGGCCAGGCCGAGGTTGAAGTGCGCGGTATAGTCGTCTGGGTCCGCCTCTATCGCCGCTGTGAAGTGCCCGATTGCGGCGGCGTAGTCGCGCGCTTCTAACGCCTTGAGGCCTTCGGCAGACGGGTCCGGCGCCTGCAGCGCCAGCGCTAACGCAAGAGCCAACAACACCATTAATATTCTATCGTGTGCTGGCGGGCAGCCGTCCCGAGAGGCCATGGTCCGGAATCGGCCTGCCCCGGAGAGCCCGGATCTGCGATGCTCTGTTCAAAGGGGTTGCGCGTGCGGGCGGGGGGCGCCGCTGCGCTCGTTCACGTACGATGACTCGCCGTGAGCTTCTGGGGCTACTGGCGGGAGCGGCCGCCGCAACCGCCGACACCGGCATCGGCCAATGCCGGGACGCTGACGGACCGGTCTCTCAACGCCGGTACCGAGCGGACGCCACGATCCTTCTCCTCTCGATACCCATATACTCCCGCTCCGGCGTGGGCAGCGGCTGGGCGGCCTACGTCTCCGAGGGGCAGAAGCTACACCTCAGTTTTGCCGCGGGTTCCGAACCGTCGCGCGCCCGCGGACTCAACCGGCTCGGGTACATCGAGGAGGAGGTCGTCAGATCCGGGACGGTAGTCGAACGCGCCTCTTACTTCGGTTTCATGACCTCGTCGCGCGAAAACAGCCTCGACGAAGCGAAGCGCGCGCTCGAGGGCAACCCCGACGCAGTTCCGTATGAAGCCATTCAGGGCGTTCTCCGGCCCGGCGACTGCAAGAACCGCGGCGCGTGGTTCGCCTGCGAGCCCGGACTGGGCTGGTCGCACCTGGAGACGATCAAAGCTCGCGCCCTCGAAGCCGTGCGAGCCGCGAGCGACCGCCCGGTTAATGCCCGCGCTTCCGTGCCGTTCCTGTACGCGCTTACGCGCGCAATGGACGCTCGCGAGGAGAAACTCATCCAGCCGTTCGTATACGGAACCCATCCGCACGAGCTTCATACTGAGAAGCGCCCCGACGAAGATGCCGGCCAGCGATTCGCGAAGGCGGGGATCGCCTGCGAGCCGAAACGCGTGCAAAAGATCGACGGCCGCATCCGCGACCTCACCACCCGCAAGCAGAACCGTTTCGTGGTCTGGTTCGAGGAGGGCAGCCGGGTGCCCCTGCGATTCGACGTAAACGTGCGGAGTTTCCTGCGGCTGACGTTCGAAGCCGAGCAGCGCGAGGCCTGAGCCAGCCTGGACCCGCCGCGAGCCAGCCCTGTCGCGGAGCTCCGAGCCTTGCCGGCGCTGCTGGTGTGCCCACACAGCGGCGCCCGCCGCGCTGCTTCCGGAACCGCGCGTGGGAAGCGCGACACCGCACCAGCGGTGTCCTGTATGCTGGCATACCTATGCGCATCACTTTTTGGGGAGCCGTGAGAACCGTCACCGGCTCCATGCACGAGATCCGCACCGGCGAGGCGCGCTGTCTTCTCGATTGCGGACTATACCAGGGCCACCGCCGCGAGGCCCGTGAGCGCAACGCAAACCTGCCGTTCGCCGCACGCGATCTCGATGCCGTGGTGCTTTCGCACGCGCACATCGATCACAGCGGGAATCTGCCTACGTTGGCCAAGAACGGTTTCGCCGGCCCGATATACGCCACCCCAGCCACCGTCGACCTGTGCGGACCGATGCTTCGCGATTCCGCGTACGTTCAGCAGAAGGACGCCGAGTTCGTTGCCAAGCGCCTGGCGCGGCGGCGCAGGCTCGATCCGTGCACACAGGGCGAGGTGGTGCCGCCGCTGTACAGCGCCGAGGACGCCGAGGCCGCCATCGCTCTGTTTCATGGAGTTTCGCTCGGCTGCGAGCAGGAGATCGCTCCCGGCCTCACCTACCAGGCTTACGAAACCGGCCATATGCTGGGCTCCTCGGCCGTCGTCATAACCTCGCACGAGAACGGCCGTCCGGTGCGCCTGGCTTACTCGGGAGACGTTGGGCGGCGCAACCTGCCTATCCTGCGCGACCCCGAGACCATGCCGCCGGTCGACTACCTCGTGCTGGAGACTACCTATGGCGGACGCCTGCACAAGGATCCGGGACAGGTCCAGGCCAAACTCGCGGCCGTGATAAACAACACCGCCGCGCGCGGAGGAAGGGTCATCGTGCCAGCATTTGCAGTCGGGCGCACGCAGCAGCTTGTCCTGATGCTGCACGATCTTGCATCGTGCGATCTCATCCCACCCATCCCCATCTTCGTTGACAGCCCGCTGGCGCTCGCCGTAACGAAAGTTTTTGGGGATCACCCGGAGCTGTACGACGCCGAAACCCACGAGTACGTCAAGAACGGCGAGGACCCGTTCGGATTCCCGCGTCTGCGATACATCCAGGACGTGGCGGAATCCAAGGCGCTGAACGATCTGCGAGGGCCGATGGTGATCATATCCGCGTCGGGCATGTGTGAAGCCGGGCGCATACTGCACCACCTCAAGAACAACATCGAGGATCCGCGCAACACGATCCTCATAACCGGCTTCCAGGCTGAACACACGCTTGGGCGCAAGCTGGTGAACCGGGACCGCGAGGTGGCCATCTTCGGCGAGCCGATGCAGGTGCGCGCCAGCGTCGAGACGCTGAACGAACTCAGCGGACACGCCGACCAGCGCGAATTGCTGGAGTGGCTCAGGCCGATGGTGGGCAGCCTCAAACGGCTCTTCCTGGTGCACGGCGAGCCGTCGCAGACCGCCGCATTTGCGGAAGCGGTCAGGTCCCAGTATGGGCTTGAGGCCGTTATCCCCACTCGCGGGGAAATACATACTCTCTCGTAATGGGGAGTACTTTGGTTCTATTTACGCAGGGGTACTCAGGTAGGTAGATTGGTTCAGGCGCAACGGGTTGCGGACTGCTCGCACAGGTTCCACGGGCGCCTGCTTCGGTTCTAGTGCAGTCCGTGGCCCGCTATATCAATCTGCCGCATGCGCGCACGGTCCGCCTGCGAACTTCCGCTAATAAGTCGCAGAGCTGTTCGGCGAGTAAGTGCTGAACCTGAGGCGCTGAACCTCAGCCGCCCGCCGGCGCGCCGAAACATAGGCTATTCACAAGTTTCTCCCGGACACCATGCAATGTTAGGAGCGCCTTCTGCCGATAGAAGGGCAGAGCGTCCATGCGCGCGCGCGCCGGCGGCGCCCATGAACGGGCAGGACGGAGTGCGCTGCCGCGCGGGCTGCTGGCCGGCATCGCCTGCCCGGCCAGCCATGGACGCCTGAGCTTTCCAGGAGCGCTCACGTGCACCTCCACGACGCCGAACTCGACAGGCACGCGGGCGGGAGTGCGCCAGCGCCATCCGCGGATAGAGTGCTTTCCCACATCCGGAGGTGCTCCGCGTGCCGGGCGCGTCTGGCGCAACTGAGCGCTCTGCGCGGCACGGCGGCGCGTTTCGTTCATACGTGTGCCGGAGGTTCCGTCTCCATGGAGATCCACACGGCGTCCGGCAGTTACTGCGCCTGTTTGGCAGGATGCGGCGTCGAACTCGAACGCTCTTTCCGCAGCGCCGCCGCGGCGCGCCGCTACCTCGTGAGGAGTTTCACCGAGTTGTTCCCCGAGCACCGCTGCGGGGCGGGTTGCGGCTGAACTAGCGGGCGGCCGCAACCCGCGAATTCGCAGGCCTATCTCGCTGGCCGAACGAGGTATATCGGTTGCTGCAGCGGGTACGTAAGCACCGTCTCGGCTGGCACGCTGATCTCGCCTCCGCGGGTTAGCACCTGCACACCCGCGCCTCCGGCCGCTCCGACAAGAGCGCCGATCGCTGCGCCCGATCCACCGCCGGCAAGAGCGCCTATAAGTGTTCCGAGCGCCGCGCCGCCGCCGACAAATCCGGCTGTGCGCGGATTCCAGCCAAGGCCTTCGCGGCCGCTGCGCACCACAGGATCGGCGCTGACCATGTAGCGCTGGCCGCCAAATGCGATGCTCTGAAGATCAAGTATGAGTTCACGCGTCCCGACCGCTCCCCCGCCACTCACGCTTCTCACCACCAGGGTGGCATCCGCTCCCTGTGGGACGATGATGTTGCCGTACTGGTCCGTAACCGCCTGGGCCACCTCGGCATTGTAGGTCTGGCCCACCATGCCCTCTCCGGCCTCGATCTTCTCGAGCGTCCGGACCTGAAGATTGGTCCCGGCGGGAATCGTCCGGGCTGCGGTGTAGTTGCTGGTTTCATCCGTATACGGATATCCCTGGCTGTACGCCTGTGTACCGGGCTCTAGTTGAATCGACTGTATTTGAGAGCGGTCCAGGTTCCGGCGCAGGCCATCTTCGGTTATGAATACGACCCGGTCGCGCGACGTGGAGACCAGTTCGCCCCTGATGGAGTTCCCGTTCTTCAGCGTCAGAATATCTGCCCAGCTAAGAGTAGACAGCGCCAGCAGGGCAATACAGGCGCCGGTAAGTACTTTCATAGCATCCTCCTCCGTTGTGCTCATGCAACCGCCGTGCCGCAATTACGTTCCACAATCACAACGCTGATACTCAACAGCTTGCGGGCCGGAATCGAATCCATGAGCAGGCCCCCGTTCTGGTCATGTTTCATGCAGTGAATTTTCTACGCGCCCACCCGGTTTCTACCAGCCCCGAATCTTGCTGATACAGCTTCGCCCCGTCGCTCTGTCCTGGCGCCCTGAACCGGGATGTCTGCTGCTGAAACAGCTATAATCGTGGCGCCGGGGGGGGCACTCTCCATGACGATTGCGGGTAAACCGGGAAATGCGGCGCTGAAAACTATAAACGAAATTGCCGGGAAACTCGGGATTACTGAAGAGTATCTCGAGTATTACGGAAAGTACACAGCCAAACTCAGGCTGGAACTGCTGGATGCGCCGCCGCGGCATCAGGGCAAGCTCATCCTGGTCACCGCGATCACGCCCACCAGCCAGGGCGAAGGCAAGACCGTCGTGTCGATCGGCCTGGCGCAGGGCCTTGAACGAACTGGCCGCCGGTCCATCGCCACGCTGCGCGAGCCGTCGCTCGGCCCCGTGTTCGGCATCAAGGGAGGAGCCACAGGCGGCGGCAACTCGCAGGTGCTCCCGAGCGAGAACATCAACCTGCATTTCAACGGGGACTTTCATGCAGTAACTTCCGCGCACAACCTGCTCGCCGCGCTGATTGACGCCCACATACATCACTCCAACGAGCTGCGCATTGACGTGGACAACATCTTCTGGCCGCGCACGATGGACATGAACGACCGCGCGCTGCGGCACGTCATAGTGGGCCTCGGAGGCAAGCTCAACGGAGTCCCCCGCGAGACCGGGTTCGTCATCACCGCCGCGTCGGAGGTGATGGCTATCCTGGCTTTGGCGAACTCGCGCGAGGACCTCAGGCGCCGGCTCGGTGACATCGTCATCGGATTCGACCTTGACGGCCGCGCGCTCCGCGCGAGGGATTTGCAGGCCACCGGCGCGATGATGGTGCTGCTGCACGAGGCCATCATGCCCAACCTCGTCCAGACCACCGAGCACACGCCCGCCCTGGTCCACGCCGGCCCGTTCGCCAACATCGCGCACGGCACATCGAGCGTCATCGCGCAGAAGATGGCGCTGCGCCTCTCCGATTACGTCGTCAACGAAACCGGCTTTGGCGCGGATCTCGGCGCCGAGAAGTACTTCGACCTCGTGATGCCGTCGTCCGGGCTGAAACCGTCCGCGGCCGTCCTCATCGCCTCCGCCCGGGCCCTGTGCGAGCAGGGCGGCGGCGACGACGCGGCGGCCCTGCGCGCCGGCTTTTCGAACCTGCAGCGGCACATCGAAAACATGCGCCGTTTCGGAGTGCCGCTCGTTGTCGCCATCAACCGGTTCGCCTCGGATCCGGAGCAGCACATCCGCCTGATCGGCGATTTCTGCCGCGTGGTGGGTGTTGAGAGCGCGGTAGTGGACGCGTTCGACAAGGGCGGCGAGGGGGCGCTGGAACTGGCGGACAAGGTGGTTTCAGCAGCCGATTCGGCCGATCTCGAGCGCGTGCGCCCGCTCTACGAACCCGGGCTCGGCATCGAACAGAAGGTGCAGACGGTGGCGCGCGAGATCTACGGCGCGTCCGGCGTATATTTTGAAACGCGAGCGCGGAGGGCCATTCAGAAGTTCACCGAGCTCGGCTTCGGGCACCTGCCCGTTTGCATCGCGAAAACGCAATCCTCCCTCTCCGATAGCCCGAAACTCCACGGTGCGCCGTCGGGTTGGACGCTGACGGTGAGTGATGCGCATCTCAGCGCAGGGGCGGGGTTCATCGTCGTCATCGCGGGCAACATGCTGCTGATGCCGGGGCTCGGGAAGACGCCTCAGGCGGCGCGCATGGATGTTGACGAGCAGGGCGAGATCATCGGACTGCGCTGAGCGTGCATCTCTTCAGAGCGGTAGAGAACAGCACGTGATCCACGGCTGTTGACGACCTGCCTGTCGATGACGAACAGCTTCGGGCGGCTCTTCACAACGGCAATCGCCGCGCAGCTCTCGCCCGGGCGCACGGCGTGAAACGGCCTGTACCGGCATGCCGTCTTGCTGGAAGGGGGCGCTGGGATGCCCTTGCCGTATCGCGACCGTTCCGATGCCGGCGCGCAGCTTGCCCGCAGGCTGATGCATTACGCCGGGCGGAACGACGTCATCGTGTTGGGCCTGCCGCGCGGCGGAGTGCCGGTCGCATACGAGGTCGCGCGCGCGCTGAACTCGCCGCTGGATGTCTTCCTGGTTCGCAAGCTGGGCCTGCCTGGCCACGAGGAGCTTGCGATGGGCGCCATCGCAAGCGGCGGCGTGCGGGTACTCAATGACGAGGTGGTCAGCGACTTCGGCGTCTCGCCGGAGGTGATAGAGCGCGTAACGGCCCGCGAAAAGGCCGAGATCGATCGCCGCGAGGCGCTTTACAGGCAGGGCCGGCCCGCTCCGGATGTGTCCGGCCGCGTGGTGATTCTCGTAGATGACGGCCTCGCCACCGGTTCGACGATGCGCGCGGCGGTTGCGGCGCTGAGAACACAGAACGCCGCCAGGATAGTAGTCGCCGTGCCAGTAGCCGCCGCGTCAACCTGCCGCGCCGTCGGGAACGAAGTGGATGAGATTATCTGCGCCGAGACTCCGGAGCACTTCTTCGCAGTCGGCGCCTGGTATGACGATTTCCGGCAGACCACGGACGAGGAGATCCGGCGTCTGCTCGCAGGCTTTGCACGGACCGCGTCATGAACGAGCCGCCGGCGCTGCGCAGCTCCGTGACCCCTCGATGGCGCCTAAGCCCACTACCGGCCGTTTTGCTACCTGCACCGGAACCGTGCCGGCGCGAATCCGGCCCGCCGGTTCGACGCCGTCCACACACATCGATGGGACGCGGGCGTGTGGTTCCGCTTGAGCGGATCGCAGGCTGGGGCATGGGTCTGACCGGGATGTACCCGCTGGGAGATTGAAAGGTGGCATCGAGGGAGATACCGCGGAGCGAGTGGAGCAGGTTCTTCAACTCGTTTACAGAACAGCACGAAGGCTGGTTCGCCACCCTCGAGTTGCTCGGCCGCGACCCAGCACCCGACAACGAGGAGACACCGCTGCGGCTGATCTCCGTCGCGCCGGCCCGCGATGACCCGGAGGCGGTCACTATAACGCTGGGGGACGCGATGAGCCGCGTCGAGCACACTATCTACGGCGCCGGGCGCGTCGTGTACGGCGAGGATTCCGAGGGCCGCCTCCGCGTTCTCGATATCGAGACCGCCGGTGGCGAGAGGACGCTGATGCATTTCCGGCCGCCTGTGGCTCCGGAAGGCACGGCGCCCTGAAGTCAGACGATGATCCATCAAAGGGGGATGCGACGATGAGAAAGAGAACGGCAGCAATGCTTTTGGGGATCGCCGCGGGCGCCGGATATGCGCTGGGCGACCGGCACCGCCGCGAGAAAGCGAAGGATCTCCTGGACCGCTACGGGCGCGTCGAGCGCTGGACCGACCTGCGGCAGCGGGCTTCGGCCTCGCCGCAGTGGACCGGCCGCTGGACGCCCGCATCGCGGTTCATAGCCGGCGCTATCGGAGGCGCCCTGACTTACTACGGCATGCGCCGGCGCGGCCTGCTCGGCGCCGCGATGACCGCCACCGGCATGGGCATGATCACGCGCGGAGCAAGCAATCGCTCCACGCGGACCGTTTTCGGTTTCGTTCCGGTGATCTCGCGCGTGCGCAGGCGCATGGCGGCCTAGGCCGCGGACGCTTTCAATTTCGGAGGGGCATATGGCAGGTCCACGGAGTGAAGGTGCGCTTGTACGCATACCCGCAGGGCGGCAGGTCCTCGAGGGCAACCTCGCGATTCCCGAAGGCGCGCAGGGCATCGTCCTGTTCGCGCATGGCAGCGGCTCCAGCCGCTTCAGCCCACGTAACCGCCACGTAGCGGCCTTGCTGCGGCGCGGCGATCTGGCCACGCTTCTCGTGGACCTGCTCACAGCCGAAGAAGAGGAGGTGGATCTTCGCACGGCTCACCTGCGCTTCGACATCCGCATGCTCGCGGCACGTTTGGTGGACATCACGGACTGGCTGGCAGCGGATGAGCGCACCTCGCGCCTGCGCATCGGCCTGTTCGGCGCGAGCACGGGAGCCGCGGCCGCACTGATCGCGGCCTCCCACAGGCCGGAAGCGATACGCGCCGTTGTCTCCCGCGGCGGCAGGCCCGACCTGGCCGGCGATGCCCTCGGGAGCGTCCGCGCGCCGTCGCTGCTGCTGGTCGGCTCCGATGACAGTGACGTCATCCGCCTCAACCGTGACGCCTTCAGGCAGATGACCTGCGAGCGGCGCCTCGAGATCATCCCCGGCGCGGGGCATCTGTTCGAAGAGCCCGGGACTCTGGACAAGGTGGCCGCACTGGCGAGAGACTGGTTCCAGTTGCATCTGACCGGATCCACTCATCCGGACTGATGCTCGCATCGGAGGGGACCGAAGTGGCCACCGTCGCCATCACCCAGGACCGGGATATCCAGACCGCAATCAACCAGGCGCTCGTGCACATACCACTGGATGCGCTAGTGCGCGACCGCCTTGTAGCGATCAAGCCGAACGACACCTGGGCTTCGTCCGAAGATACGACGGGCGTCACCCAGGCGGACACTCTCCGTGCCGTCATCCGCCAGGTAAAGGAATACCGCCCCAGGCACGTCGTTGTGAGCGGAGGCTCCGGAGCGGCGCAGACAGAGGAGGTGTTCCGGATAACGGGCATGAAGCGCGTGATCGAGGAGGAAAAGGTCGAGTTCTTCGATCACAACGGGCCGCCGTTCATGGAGGTCTCGCTCGACTACATGCCCGAGGCCGATTTCGACGGCCCGCAGAAGACCGTCTACGTCAACCCGCGCGTGCTCGAGTACGAGTGCCTCATCGCGCTGAATCAGCTCAAGCTGCACGAAACCGCCACCGTCTCGCTTGCGCTCAAGAACATCGCGATGTCGTACCCCGCCGCGGGTTACTACGGCCATCCGCGCTCGGCACAGCGCCACCCGAACTTCTTCGAGCAGGACATCCACTCGTTCATCGTGGCCATGGCGCGCCGCTTCCCGGCGAACCTGGCGATCACCACCGGGCACCCTGCGATGGTGGGCACCGGTCCGCTGGGCGGGTTGGCTGTCGAGACGGGCATCGTCATCGCCAGCACCGATCCCGTGGCCGCCGATACCGTCGGAGCGCGCCTGCTTGGCTTCGAGCCGCAGGGGGTTCGCCATCTTTGGGAAGCTCGCGCGATCGAACTTGGCCAGACCGATACATCGCAGATGCGTTTTCCCGAGCTGAGCTTGCGCGAGGCCATCGAGCGCTTCACCAAGGCCGTCTACGGCCGTGGACTTACTTTCGAACACGCCTGAGGAGGATCCATGAACTCACCTGGGGGCGACACTGCGGGCAAGGCGCCTTACCAGTGCGACCGGTGTGGCCGCACCTTCGACACCGAAGAGGACCTTCGCGAGCACGAGAAGTACTGCAAGGGTCCGGACCAGATCCGGCAGCCGTTGAGGTGACGCGATGGGTGCAGAGAAGATCACCGCAGACGAAGTCAAGGTTCGGATGGATCGCGGCGAACCCATCGCCTTCGCGGACGCGCGGGACGCGCGCTCCTGGGCCGAGTCCGATTTCAAGCTTCCGCGCGCTGTTCGCGTTCCGCCCTACGACATCGAGCCGCACGCCGACGACCTGCCTCACGACCGCACCATAGTCGTCTATGCAGCAGGCGCGGACGACGCCGCCAGCATGCGCGTCGCTCAGGGTTTGCTGGAGCGCGGCTTCCGCGACGTACGCGTGCTCGAGGGCGGGTTCGAGCGGTGGCGTCTGTCGGGCTATCCGTTGGACCGCCGCGCCATGCGCGCCGGCTACCGCCAGTAGCGTGGGCGGCGGCAGCCGAGACGCCGCTCACGGGACCCCAGGCCAGCGTGCCCGCGATCGCTGCCATCGCGCGACTTGTCGTAATCTGGTCTCACCTATGCGTTTTGCGTCCAGTGCTCTACCTCTGTTTGCGCTTGTTGCAGGAGCGGCTACCGCGGCTCCCGCGCCCATCGATATCCCTTACGAGAAATTCGTGTTGCCGAACGGCCTGACGCTGCTGGTCCACGAGGACCACAAGGCGCCCATCGTGGCCGTTAACATCTGGTATCACGTCGGCTCGAAGAACGAGAAGCGCGGGCGAACTGGCTTCGCGCACCTTTTCGAGCACCTGATGTTCAACGGCTCGGAACACTTCAACACAGACTACTTCAAGGCCGTTGAGAGACTCGGCGCCACTAACCTGAACGGCACCACGAACGAGGACCGCACGAACTACTTCCAGAACGTGCCCACCTCGGCTCTGGACACCATACTGTGGCTCGAATCGGACCGCATGGGGCATCTGCTTGGCGCGATCGACCAGGCCAAGCTGGACGAGCAACGCGGCGTCGTCCAGAACGAAAAACGCCAGTACGAGAACGAGCCGTACGGCAAGATGGACGAGATCATCGCCGAGGCCACCTACCCGGCAGGGCACCCGTATTCGTGGACCGTGATCGGGTCCATGGAAGATCTTTCGGCCGCCACGCTCGCCGATGTGCAGGAGTGGTTCAAGACCTACTACGGTCCATCGAACGCTGTCATCGTGATCGCTGGCGATATTGACGCCAAGACCGCCAAGGCGAAAGTCGAGAAGTACTTCGGCGCAATCCCTCCGGGGCCGCCCATCGCGAGGCCGTCCACGTGGATTGCGAAGATGACCGGCACGCAGCGGCGCGTCATGCAGGACCGCGTGCCCCTCACCCGCATCGTGAAGATCTGGAACACTCCGCCTGAGTTCACTCGCGAGAGCGACCTGCTGGATATCGCGGGCGCTGTGCTCGGCCAGGGAAAGACCTCGCGCCTCTTCAAGCGGCTGGTGTATGACGAGCAGATCGCGCAGGATGTGACCGCATTTCAGAGCGCCAGAGAGATAGGCGGGCAGTTTTGGATCATGGCAGACGTGCGCCCCGGCGTTCCGGCGGAGCGCGTTGAAAAGGCGATCGACGAGGAACTGGCGAAGTTCCTCGCGGAAGGCCCTACCGAAGCCGAACTGGAGCGCGTCAAGACGCGCGAGTATGCAAACTTCGTGCGTGGCATCGAGCGCATTGGCGGGTTCGGCGGAAAGTCGGACGTTCTCGCCCGCGGCGAGGTGTTCGCCGGGAATCCCGCCGCCTACAAGCAGCAGATAGCGAACCTGCAGTCGGCAACCGCGGCCGACGTGAAGAACAACGCTGTGAAGTGGCTCTCCGACGGTGTGTTCATCCTCGAGGTGCAACCGTTCGGCGAGCTTAAGGCCTCAGGAGAGGATGCCGACCGCTCGAAGATGCCGGAGCCGGCCGCGCCGCCGGCGCCCAAGCTGCCGAAACTGGAGCGCGCGAAGCTCTCAAACGGCCTCAACGTCATCCTCGCCCAGCGTCATGAGATCCCTGTAGTAAACCTGAGCCTGCTCGTGGATGCCGGCTGGGCGGCGGATTCGCTGGCGGTGCCCGGAACCGCCCAACTGGCCATGAGCATGATAGACGAGGGCACGGCGAAGCGGACATCGCTGCAGATCTCCGATGAGTTGGACTCGCTCGGCGCGAGCCTTCGGGCCGGCTCCAACCTGGACCTCTCGTTCGTATCGCTCAACGCGCTCAAAGCGAACCTCGATAAGTCGCTCGATATCTGGGCGGACGTGGTGCTCAACCCATCGTTCCCGCAGGCGGATTTCGAGCGCGAGCAGAAGAGGCAGATGGCCGCCATCCAGCAGGAGAAATCCGAGCCGATGACCATGGCCACTAGGGTTCTGGCGGGCCTGATCTACGGCAAGGGCCACGCCTATGCCGGGCCGCTGACCGGCTCCGGGTACGAGGCCACCGTGAAGAGCATCACGCGCGAATCGCTGGTGAAGTTCCACCAGACCTGGTTCAAGCCGAACAACGCGACGCTCCTCATCGTTGGCGATACCACGCTGGCCGAGATCACGCCGAAGCTCGAACGGCTCTTTTCCGGCTGGAAGCCGGGCGAGGTGCCAAAGAAGAACGTCGCGCAGGTCGATAGCAGAGCGAATTCCGTCGTCTACATGATCGACAAGCCTGGCGCTATCCAGTCCGTTGTTCTGGCTGCACAGGTCGCTCCGCCCACGAATAACCCCGACGAGATCGCATTCGAGACGCTCAACACGCTGCTCGGCGGCATGTTCACCTCGCGCATCAACATGAATATCCGCGAGGACAAGCACTGGTCCTACGGCGCGCGCAGCTTCCTGTCTGCCGCTCGGGGACAGCGGCCGTTCATCGCGTATGCGCCGGTGCAGAGCGACAAGACGAAGGAGACGGTGCAGGAGATCCTCAACGAGCTGAAGGGAGTCATCAAGGGCCGGCCCGTGACCCAGGAAGAGCTGCGCATGGCGCAGGATTACCTTACGCTCAGTTTGCCGGGGTCGCGCGAGACCCAGCGCGAGGTCCTGTCCACCATGGCGGACCTGGTGCGCTACAACCTGCCGGATGATTACTACGACACTTATACCGGCAAGGTCCGCGCACTGACTACCGCCGACATGGAAACCGCGGCAGCAAAGCTCCTTCGGCCCGACGCGCTGGTGTGGATCATTGTGGGCGACCGGGCCAGGATCGAACCCGGCATCAAGGAACTGGGCCTCGGCGAGATTCACCACATCGACGCCGACGGCAACCCGGTTCAGTAGCGCAGGCGCCGTGCGCCGAGGCCGGCGCACGTTCGCCCGTTTCTACACATCAGATACAGGCC
>JBLNBX010000136.1:0-5979 GCA_050260275.1 bacterium | reverse complement strand
ACGCGCGTCTCCTCAAGCAACTCGCGGCAGAACTCGAAGGAGTCCTCCACGCCTGCTATGCGCGGGAACAGGTAGAAAGCGCCGTCCGGTTCCGGCACGGTCACGCGCGGCATCTTGCGCAGCATCGACAGGCACAGGTCGCGGTTTTCCCGGTAGCGTGCCAGCATCTTCCTGAGTTCGATCTCGCCCCACTCGAGCGCGGTTTCGGCGGCGCGCTGCGCGAAGCTGGGGGCGTTGGAGATGATGAACTCGTTGAGCTGCGCGGCCTTTTGCGCCAGGTCGCTCCGGGCAACTATCCAGCCCACGCGCCATCCTGTCATGCAGTAGGTCTTCGAGAACGACTGCACCACTACGACGGCGTCGTCGCGCGCGCACAGCCGCAATATGCTCGGGGCGGGCGCGCCCAACTGGCCTCCGGCGTAGTAGAGCCGTTCGTATACCTCGTCGGCGAGCAGCCACAGGTTGTGGCGGCGGGCGAAGTCGAGAAGTCCTCTCTGCTCCTGCTCCGACGCCACCCAGCCGAGGGGATTAGATGGCGACGTGTATATGAGCAGGCGCGTTCGTGGCCTCACCGCCCGCTCGAGCGCATCGAAGTCCACGGCGTAGCGCCCGTTCGCGAGCGGCAACGCGATCTCGCGCACCGTGCCGTTTGCAAGCTCCACGATCCGCGAGCCGTTGGGCCACGCCGGCGTCAGCACGATAGCCTCATCGCCCGGATCGATCACCGTACGGATGGCGACGTTAAGCGCCTGCACGCCAGAGTTGGTGACGACGATCTCGGAAGCCGGGTCGAGCTCGACTCCGTGCAGCCGCTTGTAGTGATCCGCCAGGCGCTGCCGCAAGGTCGGCAGGCCGGCGTTTTCCGTGTAGAACAGATACCCGTCGGCCATGGCTTTCTGCGCGGCGCGGCGGATGAACTCCGGCGTGGGCACATTCGACTCGCCGAAATACAGCTTCAGAACGCCATCCATGCGCATGGCCATCTCGGCCAGTTCCCGCACGCGCGAATAGCGCACTCGCTCGGCGGAAGAAGCGATGCTAGCGGGCATGTGTCTATTCTCGCCGCATCGGCGGTGGCCGCGCGCGTTGGCGGCCGGTTACTTCATCGATGGTTTGAGCACCGCTTCGGCGAACGCGCGAAGCGCGGCGCGAAATGCCCGGAGCGCGGAATCGCGACGGGCGGCCACGCATTCTTGTTGTTCGTCGGGCGCCTGCTGCGCCTTTATCCGCGCGTACTCATCGCACACGTCGTGATAGTGCTTACCCGCGGCCTGAAGCGCCGCGCGGAGGGCCTGGCGCCGCAGCGAGGCGTCTGATTCCGTTGGCGTGCCCGGCATGGCTATGCCTCGGAAATAGACAATGATGCTCTTTTCTGTTTTCCACTTTCCAGTGGTTGTAGTACGGAGTACAAATAGTACTGGAGTACTGGGGGTTTAACAGCGGCGAGACCTTCTCGCCGTCACCAGCTCTTCGATGTTGATGAAGTCGGTGGGATAGTTGCCCGTGTAGCACGCATAGCAGTACTCGTCGCGAACGTCGTCGACGGCCTGGCGCAAGCCTTCGAGCGAGAGGTACGCAAGCGAGTCCGCGCCGATGAACTCGCGGATCTCCTCGATGGTCTGGTTGGCGGCTATCAGCTCCGATTGGGTCGGCGTGTCGACGCCGTAGAAGCAGGGCGATATCGTCGGCGGGCAGGAAATGCGCATGTGCACCTCGCGCGCTCCGGCGCTGCGCACCATGCGGACGATCTTCTTGCTAGTGGTGCCGCGGACGAGCGAATCGTCGATCAGCACAACGCGCTTTCCCTCGATCAGGTGCCGCACCGGGTTGAGCTTCAGCTTTACGCCGAAGTCGCGGATGGCCTGTGAGGGTTCGATGAACGTGCGCCCTACGTAATGGCTGCGGATCAAACCGTGGCGGAACGGTATGCCGGATTGCGCCGCATAGCCGAGCGCCGCTGCGACGCCCGAGTCGGGCACCGGCACCACGACATCGGCCTCGACGGGCGACTCGCACGCCAGCAGGCGGCCGAGATTCTCGCGCGATTTCTGAACCGAACGGCCGAAGACGACCGAATCGGGCCGCGAGAAGTAGACGTGCTCGAAGACGCACTGCGAGCGCCTGCGCTTGGGCACGTACTGCTCCCGGATGAGGCCGTCCGGGCCGGCAGTGATCATCTCGCCGGGTTCCACATCGCCGATGTGCTCAGCGCCGATCAGGTCGAAGGCGCAGGTTTCGGACGCGAAAACATACGCCGCGCGGCCGCCGTCGAGAGCCATGCGCCCGATGGCCAGCGGGCGGAAGCCGTTCGGATCGCGCGCGACGATGATGCGGTCGCCGGCCAGGAACACGAGCGAGAACGCGCCTTCCAGGCGGAGCAGCGCCTCGCGGAGCGCGCCGGCTATGGTGCGCTCGCGGCTGCGCGCCACCAGGTGCAGCACTACCTCGCTATCGCTCGACGCCTGGAAAATCGATCCGTCTGACTCCAGTTCCTCGCGGAGCTCCAGAGCGTTGGTCAGGTTTCCGTTGTGGGCCACGGCGATGCGCCCTTTGTTGCACTGCACGGCGAAGGGCTGGGCGTTGCGGATGGAGCTGTCGCCCGCTGTGGAGTAGCGCGTGTGCCCGATGGCGACGTTACCCGAAAGGCGCGCCAGCACCTCCGGCTTGAAGACGTCGGCCACGTAGCCCATCTCCTTGTGGCAATAGATCTCGCGGCCGTCGCTGGAACAGATTCCGGCGCTCTCCTGTCCCCGGTGTTGGAGCGCATAAAGCCCCAGATATGCAAGGTTGGCAGCTTCGGGGTGACCGAAGATGGCTACGACACCACACTCCTCGTGGAGCTTGTCGTGCATTTCATCCCCGCAGGGCCCGCTCGAGCGCCTGAGACCAGGCATTGCGCAAGGCGTACACTTCACAGTCTATCAGTGCCTCGCGGGAGACGCGCACGGTGAGACGGCCGGCGGTTGTTTCGCCGATCACCGGGGCCTCGACGCCGTGCCGGGCGGCGATGGTGGCCGCTTCTTCGGCGCGTTCAGTCGAAATCAGCACGCGGGACGGGCCCTCGTGGAACAGCAGGAACTCGGGCCGCATGGCGCTCTCGAGATCCACCGACGCGCCCACGCCCGCCGGGCCGAACGAGCACTCGGCGAGCGCGACAGCCAGCCCGCCGTCGCTCACATCGTGAGATGATTCGGCCAGTCCGGCGTTCACGATCTCCCGAACGGCCTGTTGCACGCGCTTCTCGTAATCCATGTCGAGCGCCGGAGGGAGTCCCCAGGCCTGTTTCACGACGACCTTGGCGTACTCGGTGCCGCCGAAGCGTGTTTCGTCGCAGGCGCCCAACCCTCCGACCAGGACGATCTTACGGCCGGGCTTCTTGAAATCGATGGTCACGGGCGCCGAGGTCTTCATCAGGCCCACGATGCCCAGTACGGGCGTCGGGAAGATCGGCTCACCCAGCGTTTCGTTGTACAGGCTGACGTTGCCGCCCGTGATCGGCGTGCCGAAGAACTCGCAAGCCTCGCCCATGCCCTCGATGGCCTCGACGAGCTGCGCCATGATTTCGGGACGCTCGGGATTGCCGAAGTTCAGGCAATTGGTTGCCGCCACCGGCTCCGCGCCCACGGCGGAGAGGTTGCGGCAGCACTCCGCCACGGCCAGTTTCGCTCCCTCGCGGGCGTCGAGCGCGCAGTACCGCCCGTTGCCGTCGAGCGCCATTGCGACCGACGTGCCGGTCTCCTTGATGCGGACCACCGCGGCGTCCCCGCCCGGGCCCTGCGTCGTGTTGGTGCGGACGGTGTAGTCGTACTGCTCGTAGATCCAGCGCTTCGAGCAGACGTCCGGCGACGCGAGCAGCGTCACCAGCGCGTCCTGAGGCTTCACGGCCGGCAGCGGCGGCGCCTCCATGGGCGCCTCGCGGCGCGGAACGGTGTGCGGGCGGTCGTAAAGCGGAGCTTCGTCGGCCAGTTCGCGGGCGGGGATCTCGGCCACGACTTCGCCGTGCTGTTTTACCCGCATCATGCCGTCGCCGGTCACGACGCCTATGGTCACGGCATCCAGGCCCCACTTGCGGAATACCCGGAACACCTCTTCTTCGTGGCCCTTATCCACAACGAGCAGCATCCGCTCCTGCGACTCGGACAGCATGATCTCGTACGGCGTCATGCCGGTTTCGCGCTGCGGCACGCGGTCGAGCTCGATCTCAATTCCCGTGCCGCCGCGGCTGCCCATCTCGCACGTAGAGCACGTCAGGCCCGCCGCTCCCATGTCCTGAATGCCAACGACCGCGCCGGTCCGCATGGCCTCGAGGCAAGCCTCGAGCAGCAGCTTCTCCATGAACGGGTCGCCTACCTGCACGTTGGGCCGTTTCTGCTTAGATTCCTCGGTGAACTCGGCGGAGGCCATCGACGCGCCGTGTATGCCGTCCCTGCCGGTCTTCGCCCCGACGTAGACCACCGGGTTGCCGACGCCGCGCGCCTGCGCGAGGAAAATGTCCTCCTTCTTGAAGACGCCAAGCGCGAACACGTTCACCAGCGGGTTGCCGTTGTAGCAGGGCTCGAAGAGGCACTCACCGCCGACTGTGGGCACGCCGAAGCAGTTTCCGTAATGCGCGATCCCGGCCACCACGCCCTCGACGATGCGGCGGTTG
This sequence comes from bacterium, assembly GCA_050260275.1. GTDB lineage: Bacteria > Acidobacteriota > Terriglobia > Bryobacterales > Bryobacteraceae > DATMXS01. Next base: position 1,331 of record JBLNBX010000136.1, on the reverse strand, counting down.
CGCGCGCCCACCTCCGGATCGTCCAGCGGGCCGAAGCGCAGCGAGTCCATCACCGCTATAGGCCGCGCGCCCATCGTGAAGATGTCGCGCAGGATGCCGCCGACTCCCGTCGCCGCGCCCTGGAACGGCTCGATGAAGCTGGGGTGGTTGTGAGACTCGATCTTGAATGCGATCGCCCAGCCGTCGCCGATGTCTATGATGCCGGCGTTCTCGCCGGGGCCCTGCACCACGCGCTCGCTCCGGGTGGGGAGCTTCTTCAGGTGCAGGCGCGAACTCTTGTAGGAGCAGTGCTCGCTCCACATCACGCTGAATATGCCCAGCTCCGTGTAAGTGGGCTCGCGCCCGAGAAGAGCAACTATCTTGGCGTACTCTTCCTGCGACAACTGGTGCGTGGCGATAAGTTCGGGGGTGATGGTCATGGAGTATGTCAAAAGCGCGCGAACGCCTGAACCATGGACTCGAAAACTCTCAATCCGTCAGTGGAGCCCATGAGCGGATCGGCGGCGCGCTCGGGGTGCGGCATCATGCCGAGCACGTTGCGGCCTTCGTTAAGAATGCCGGCGATGTCGCGCATGGAGCCATTCGGATTATCGACGTACCGGAACGCGACGCGGTCCTCGGCTTCGAGCTGGTCAAGCGTGCGCTCGTCGGCTATATAGCAGCCCTCGCCGTGCGCTATCGGCACCGTGAGCGTCTGTCCCTTACACGCCGCGGAGGTAAAAGGGGAGTTCGTCGTCTCGACGCGGAGAGCCACCGGGCGGCAGATGAACTTCAGCCCGCGATTGCGGATGAGCGCGCCGGGAAGCAGCCCGGACTCCACCAGGATCTGAAAACCGTTGCAGATGCCCAGCACCAACCCGCCCGCGGCGGCGAACTCCTTCACGGCGGCCATTACGGGCGAGAACTTCGCGATCGCGCCGCAGCGGAGGTAATCGCCGTAGGAAAAGCCGCCGGGCAAAATGACGGCATCTACGCCGCCTATGCTGGGCGAGTCGTGCCAGAGGAACTCGGCCTGCTGGCCTAGGTTCTGCGACGCCGCGTAGAACGCATCGTGGTCGCAGTTGCTTCCGGGAAAGACAACGACACCGAATTTCATGGGGGAGATGACCAGTTTAACACCCCGGCGGGACCGGATAAGCACACCTGTAGTGTCGTACTCGGCGACAGCAGTCTGAACGGATTCTAGCCCGCGGCAACGGCCGGAGCAGCTTTGGCTTTGCGGCGGGCCCCCCGCTTCTCTACTGGAGGCTGCCGGTCGCTCTTTTTGAGCGCCTGGAGCACAATCGGCGTGACAAACTTCTTTTCCCCGTGTTCGTCGAACTTAATCACGG
>JBLNBX010000135.1:0-19725 GCA_050260275.1 bacterium | reverse complement strand
AGGCGTTCGCGTTCGGTCTGGTAATCGCGGATTGCGCCCGTGGTCACGATGTCCGGAAGCGCCTCTATCGGGCTGCGGAGGGCGGCCTCGAGGCGCGCCTGGTTGGCCGCCCGGTCGGTCTCCGCGGCCGCCAGCGCCTGCTGCAACTGGCGCGTCCGCTCTTCGGCGAGCGTCAGAGGGCCGGCAGCGAACGTGAGCCCGGAGGTTCGCATGTAAGCTTCCAGCTCGCGCCGGCTCTCATCGAGTTTCGTCTTCAGCGCCGCGGCCTCCCGCGTCAGCCACTCTGTGGTGTTGCGGACCAGATTGTCGCGCGCCTCACGATTGACCTCGATGAACTCGGCCGCAACCGCGTTGGCCCCCATGGCCGCGCGCTCCGGAGTGGGCGCATCGAACGTCAGTTCCACTACCTGCGACTGCATTGACGTGCGCGTCCGGATAGCGGATTTGACAATCGCGATACGCTGCTCCTCCTCGCTGGGCGCTTCTGCCTTAGTGAGCCGGTCCAGCAACGAGACGGCATCGGGCCCGGGCGCCTTGATACCGAGCCTGTCCGCCACCCGCCTGGCAACGGTGTCGCTCGCGAGCAGCTTCATCTGGTTGTTGAAGTAGCTCTCGGGAGCGGCGGAGGAGACGGGGGTGATCTCGCGCAGAAAGTGGCTCTCGTTGGGCGAGTCGATCTGCAGCATGGCGCGGGCCCGGTACACCGGGGTTGTGAGGATCGATGCCGCGATACCTCCGCCCAGTCCGAGCAGAACCGCCGCAAACAGGGCGGTTTTCCTCCTTCGAAGTACGCGCGCCAGTTCGCCGGTGCTGACGATGTCGCCGGCCGCACCGTCCGGCGCCGGCGGCAGCATCACAACGTCCGGCGCGCCCGGAGAAAGCTCAGGCATCCTTTGAGCGGGTACGCGCTCCGGCAATATACGGTTCTCGTCGTTCAGTCGCATCGAATTCCTTTCCTGTGAAGGCCTGCAGGCTCAGCGGCGCCAGATTACGACTCCGGTTCCAATCTGGATGGCCGCTTCCACGGCCCGCAGCGCCGCGTGTTTCGGCGCGCTCGTGGGCACGAACAGGATGTCGTCGGGCTGGAGCATCACGTCGGGAACCGAGCCGGAGAGCATGGCTTTAACGTTCACCGGGATCTCCTCCCGCTCAGCCTGTCCCGGCCGCACCCGCAGAATCCTGGAGTTCTGCGGCGAGGCGACACCGGCAATACCACCTGCTCGCGAGAGTGCTTCGAGAAGACTCATGCCCGCTCTGTCTTCGAGGACGAAGCCGCCGGCGCGCTGCACCTGGCCCATGACGTACACGAGGTCCGCCTTCGGAACTGTGATGACATCGTGAGGCTTGAGGAATATATTCGCGCCCGGGTCCGTGCCGCGTAGAAGCGCGTTGAGATCGACGTCCGCAATACTGAATTCGCCCGTTGCGTCGTCGCGCGCGCTTTCGAGAGGAATGCGGCCGAAAGCCAAACGGCGCGATATGTTCACGGTGGACCCGGCTATCTCGGGAACTGTGCCGCCCGCGAGCGAGAGGACCTCCACAAGCGTCGCGCTGCCGCGAAGCTGATACACCCCGGGAGACCGGACCGCTCCTAGCACCGAGACCGGCTGGCTTCTGAAGTCAGTGACCGCGACGGATAGTTCAGGGTGGACCAGAAACGCTTTCAGGCGTTCCGCAAGCGAAGCCTCTAATTCCTCTACGGTCAGCCCCGCGGCCCGGACTCTCCCGATGAGCGGGAAGCTGACGAAACCCGAAGTGTCGATTCGGACGGGCTTGTCGGAGATCTCTGGCATCTCGACGCCGCGCACTGTGATTTCGTCACCCGGCCCGAGTTCATAGGAGCCCGACGGCCGGGCCAACCCGTCTAGCGCCTGCGCGGGCAAGGGTTGCTCCTCCGGCGCCTGGGCCGTCTGGCCGGCACTCAGTACGGCGCCTGCCAACAATACGATCAGTACTCGTCTCATTTGCACCCCGTTCACTTACGAACCACCTCCACAGGCGCATCGCCGTGAGCCGCTTCCCCGGCGAGCAGACGCCTGATCTCACTCACTTGCTCCCGAAGATCGTTGATCGAGCGGTTGAGCTTGCGCAGTTCCTCACCGACCGCAGGTTCCCCGTTCGCGCCCCGTTCAGTATCAGTAATTGCGTGCATCAGGGCCGTTCGCGCCAGGTCCGAGAGGCTCCTCGCACCGGAGATGGGCAGAAATTTGGCAAGCCGGTCGGATTCCTCCGGCGAGACACGGAAGCGAATCACACGGCTTCGTCGTTCTTTCGCGAGCACAGGGGACCTCCCGGCGTGCTGAGGCCAGCCGCGCGGACCTCGCGGCCAAGATTCCGGGGAACGGTAGCTGAAGCGCGAAGCGGCGATCCGCTCTGCCGCACCCATTCGGCGGGGACGTCGACAGCTATCGAGCGCATGAGCAACGAAACGGACACCACTAGCCAGTGCTGGTTCCTGGTCTGGACCAGGATGCCGCTGAAACCGGCCAGCGGCCCGTGATCGATGATTACCCTCCGCCCTGCGTTCAGGAAAGGCCACGGATGAGCCGTGAGGGCGGACCGGGCTATGGCCTCGACCGCCGCTATCTCCGATTCGTCCACCGGAACGGGCGTCCTACCTGCGCTCACAACATGCAAGACGCCCCGCAACGACGCCAGCGACTGCAGGCGCTCCGGCTCGGAACGCGCAAAGAGATACCCCGGAAAGACCGGCAGCTCGACTTGCCTGTCGCGGCCGGACCACCGCCGTGTTGAACGGAACACCGGCAGAAACTGGACGTACCCGGCCTGCCGCAACGCTTCCGATGCCACCTTCTCAAAGTTCGATCTGACTCTCAGAGCGAACCACGGCGGTGCGGTGTGGGCCGCGAAGCTTGAAACCGCGAACACCGATACCACACGCATGGGCTGACGACAGAGGGGAAAAAGGAACCGGACGCGCAAACACACCTGGGGCGCGTCACGAATGTGGGTTCGTCCCGGCGGGCTCCGCCCCTTTCGATCCCATTCGGCTGAGATCTCAGAACCGCCAAGATCGCTTTCTCCAATCATGCCTAGGCCCACAAATGTTGTCAAGCGTTCGCGAGGGATATCTTTTGTAACATCCGCCGCATTCCGGCTCACCCACGCATTGAATCAGATAATTACAGGGCTTTTGACTTAATAAATGGGGCGCGGAATTTAACGCCATACTAGCGCGAGTTTGCATGGTACGCACGAACTCGCGGCGGTGATACGGTTCGGCGGGTCTCACAGCGCCGGCGTACGGCGGTTGCGTGGGACGTTTCCGCAGAAGGTAACGCATCCCCCGGCAAAGCCGGGGGCTTTCGAGTGTGAGCCGCTCAAAGCGGCTATACGGGGTCGCTGTCGCGGCCCCGATGGGTTTTGGCCACCTAACGGTGGCCGCTCAGAGGTCCAGCTTGAGCTGGTCCAATCGCTCGTCCTCTTGTTCTTGATTCCGGATGTAGTTCCGAATCACCGCTTCGTCTCGACCCAGCGTTGAGACGAAGTACCCCCGGGCCCAAAAGTGCTGCCCCACAAAATTGCGCTTCCGCTCTGCGTACACCCGCGCCAGGTGAATTGCGCTCTTACCCTTGATGTACCCGACCACTTGCGACACTGCGTACTTCGGCGGTATCGCGATCAGCATGTGCACGTGATCGCTCATCAGATGCCCTTCCTCGATCCGGCTCTCCTTCTGATGCGCCAGCCGACGAAAGACCTCCCCAAGGTGCTGCCGCAGTGCCGCGTACAGCGTCCGCCGGCGGCACTTCGGGATGAACACCACGTGATATTTGCACTCCCACTTGGTATGACTTAAACTCTCGTACTCGTCCATCGTGAAGACTCCTTTTCGTGTGCTTGGCGGCTCACGTATCGGAGTTTTTCACGATGGACTGCTGCAAATGTCAAACCTCGGCTGCCTCCCCGGCAGAGCCGGGGGGCCTCCCATGCTGGGCTAGCCGCCGCGTGTGACGAAGGTAACCGCGCCCCAATGGCAGAACGGGCTTGATGGATAGCCGTGGCGGAACGGAGAGAATTTCTCCGTCCCGCCGCGTTAACGATTGGACTCCGGGCGAGCACCCGCCGGCCAAGACTCAGCCCCGCGCTCGCGCGCCGGTCAAATGCGCGCACAGCCTCGGCTGAGCCGGCGCGCGTTCATGCAGGCCGGCGGCGGCTCTGTCGAGCAGCTAGTTCCGCGCGCGCGACGCCGCCCTCGCGCCGCCGGTCCGGGGCTTGCCCCAGAATATGAACGTCCCGCGGTCGGTCGAGGTGACTATGTCCATCGCGCCATCATTGTTGAGGTCCCGGGCGTGCACGTCCGAACCGGCTCCCGATCTGTTGTGAACCAGTTCCGGAACGAACTCCGCCCCGCCGGGCGCTTTCGGGTTGCGCACTGTGCGATACACATACAGAACAGCGGGACCGTGCGGGTCGGGATCGAGGAACGTGTCGAGGTGCGAGAAGTACCGCTTGCCGACGATGAAGTCGGTGATGCCGTCTCCGTCAACATCCGCGAAAGTGGAGCCATGCGGCTGTGAGAACGTCACGCCGCCGGGATTCTTCGCGGAGAAATCGCCGCTGATCATGTGGCGCACGAACGAAATTGCGCCGTTAGCATCGCGTTTCTGCTCGAACCACGCCATCCCGAAACGGTGCGCATCCAGGATGGTGACTACATCGTTAAGGCCATCTCCGTTAACGTCGTAGACGCCCATGCTCGCGCCGCCGCGCCCGTAGTAGCAGAAGCCCACCGGATGGTAGATCCATTTTTCCTGGCCCGCCGGCGGTTGCTCCCACCATCCCCACGCGCTCACGATGTCTATGCGTCCGTCCCCGTTGATGTCGCCTGTTCCTATTCCATGGAAACTGCCGTAACCGGGCTCTGAAACGGGGTGCACGGCCCACGGCTTGCCGGGGTTCGCCGGGTCATATTTCGCGTAGTTCACGATGTTGTTGTTACAGAAGATCAGTTCGGGCCTGCCGTCACCGTCGATGTCCTTCAGTTCCGTTACTTCGCCGTTCATGGTATCGAGGACCTGGAACGCTTCCCAGCGCCGCGACTCGCCCTTGGGGTTCAAGTACAGCATGCCCCTCGGAGGCGCTATCAGGACGTCCGGCCAGCCGTCCTGGTTGAAATCGAACGCGAACTCGCCCCCGCAATTGCTGAACTCCTTGGTGGGGCTGAACGCGTTGGCATAGAAGATCTCGCGGCGTTTTGTGTAGTCCGGGCCGAAGTAGATATAGGGGCCGGAGACGACGTCCAAAATGCCGTCGCGATTGAAGTCGGCCGACGATGCAGACCACGCGTAGTAGTGGTCGCTGATGCGCTGCGCTCTGAATCGCTCGCCCGTCTGCTCGATCGGCGTGGTCTTGATGGCAAGATCCTTGTACCCGAGGTCTTTGAACCGCACCTCGCCCGCGCCGCCGACGAACAGCGCGATAGGCCCGAACTCATTGCCGTCATCGCTGGTGACGCCCGACGGGCCATACCCGCCATTCACGGAGACCCGGACGATGTTGGCGTCCATCAGGATTTCCGCTATGTTCCATTCGCCCGGTCTTAACTCCGTCGAGGGGGGCTGGAGAGGCAAGTTGGTGGGTGGCGCGGGCCGGCGAAAGCCGCTGGGACCTGGGCCGGCGCGGCGTGCCTGGTTTGGGTCCGGCCGCGGCGCGACGCGAACAATCCCGCCAGCTCGCCTGAGATCCTCGCGCTTGATTTCTTTGCCCCGGGCATCGAGCGTCACGTTGTAGACGCCCAGGTCGTCCTTGTTGAGCGAGGCGAAGACACCCCGAAAACCGTCCGGCATCTTCTCCATGCGAACCAGAATCCCGGTGCGGCAGTCGCCCGAGCACCGGAATGACGCGTGGACCTGGATATCCTGGTACGACTTGTCCAATACAAGCCATCCGCCTGCCGTTCCGGGCTTGGCCGTTCCGATCAATTCGCCACCCTTGGCCTGCCAAACGGCGTCGCCGACGATATGCCAGCCCTCCAAGCTGGAACCCTTGAAAGTCATATCGGGGATGAAGGTCAGCTCTTGCGCAGATACAGGCGCAAGCAACGCAAGCGCCAATGCAACTGCCGTTACAATACAGCGTTTGTGGGGCACTGGTATCCTCCTCAGTAAGCTGCTCTGCGCTCCCGTCAACGCCAGGGTGGATGCCCTGGCCGGCAAGGCGCTGTTCCGTAAACTCCTCCCGATTCCGAAACCGGCCTCCTCCCGGCGGGGAAACCGGCACCGTATAGTGTGGCAGAGATCCACCCGATCCGGGTAACCGGCTGCTCCGGAAGGCTGCGGTCTGGAACGGAGGCGATTTCGGAGCCGCCGTGATTCGAAGTATCGCAGCTGCAGGCGCACTGTCACCTGTCTCGAATCGACGTATTCACCCGGGCGTGCCCGGAGCCACGATGTGCGTTGGGGTTCCGTTTTGCCAATGCGATATACAATCAGTGTTGCGCCGCCCGGCACAGTTGTTCTCTTTTCCTGACACAATCGGTTTGCGCGTCAAAAGGTGCTGCAGATGAGAGTGGGAGTCCTGATCCCCGCCTACCGTCCCGGAGAAGCTCTCATCCGCATAGTGTCTGCGCTCGCCGCCTCTGATGTGGAAGCGATCGTCGTAGTGGACGACGGCAGCGGTCCGGCGTACGCGCCAGTTTTCGAGGCAGTCCGGAAAGTGCCGCGCGTCCATCTGCTGCGCCATGCGATCAACCTGGGCAAGGGCGCTGCGCTGCGAACCGGAATCAACCATGTACTTTGCGAGTTGCCCGGCCTGGGCGGGATCGTAACCGCAGACGCCGATGGCCAGCACCACCCCGCCGACATCCTGAGGGTCGCCTCGCGCCTTGCACGCGAACCTGACGCGCTGGTACTCGGCGCACGGCTCTTCGAGGGCGCCGTGCCGCTCAGGAGCAGGCTCGGAAACGCAGTAACCCGGCTCGCTTTCCGCTACCTCATTGGAGAGAGGCTGCTCGATACACAGACAGGCCTGCGCGGCCTCCCGCGCCGGCTGCTGCCGCACCTGCTGGCGTTCAAGTCGCGAGGCTACGAGTTCGAACTCGACATGTTGATCGCCGCAAAGCACCGGGGGTGGCGCATCGCCGAGGAGCGCATCCGCACGATCTACGAACCGGGCAATCCCTCCTCGCACTTCAACCCGCTGCTTGATTCCGTAAGGGCCTACGTCGTCCTGCTGCGCTTCGCCGCGATATCGGTGCTGACCGCAATACTGGATAACGTCGTTTTCTACATCGCTTACACGAGCCTCGGCACTCTCGCCGGATCTCAGGCTGCGGCGCGCTGCGTTGCGATGGTGTTCCAGTACACGGCGGTTCGCGGCGCGGTGTTCTCCTCGCGCCAGAGTCACCGCGTCCTTCTGCCCAAGTATGTGGCTACGGTCGCGATCCAGGGGCTCGTGTCCTATGCGATCATCCGCGCCCTCGCCGGAGGCGGTCACGTGACGCTCCTCATCGCCAAGCCCCTCGCCGAGGGACTTCTTTTCCTCGCAGGTTTTCTGGTTCAGCGCGACTGGATCTTCAGCAGCGCTCGACAAAACAACGCTCCGGAAGCCACGATCACCGCCGCCGGAAAGGCTTCGTGATGGGCGCAGCGGAAGCAGCTCAAATCCGCAGGCTCTCCCCGCGCGCTTCGCTGTACGTCGTCTGGGCGCTGTTTGTCGGCGCGCTAGCTCTCACGGTTTGGGGGACTTACTCGAGCGGCCTGCTGAAGCAGGACCTCTGGAGCAGCACCGGCATTGCCCAGTTGAGGGTGCTGATCCTTTGCTATGCCGTCTGGTCGGCGGCATGGATCGCATTGGCGCCGCGCTGGTTCTGGCCCGCGAGCGCGGCTCTGCTTCTTATCTATGCCGCAATCGTAGCCGGGCCGCTTGCGATCCTGGCTGTTGGATGGTTTCTGTTCTCGGCTCTCGTGGCCGGGACTCTGTTGCTGTCGCGAGGTGAGGCGCGCGCGCCGGCTCCTGCGCCGTTGCGCCTGCTGGCGGGCGTGGCGGCGTGGATGCTCCTGATCTGGATTGCGGTGCGCTTTCCAGTCAACTATGCCGCTGTGTACGCCGCCGCTTTCGGACTGCCCATGGCTCTCCGGCCTGGCGTGACCGCTGCGTGCTGCAAGGAGGTGCTCGCCCTTATCAGCCCTCTCCATCTCTCCGGCAGGCGGCGGGCGGCGATGGTCGCCGTCGCAGCGTTGCCGCTTCTGTGTCATCTTCTGGTCTCGCTCAAACCCGAACAGGGAGCGGACGGCCTGGCCGTGCACCTGATGATTCCAGCCTGGGTTAGCTTCCATCACTACTGGCATTTCGATTACCGGCACATCGTATGGGCAGTCATGCCGCTGGGCGCGGACTGGTGCTACACGGCTGTCTACATGCTAGGCGGAGAATACGCCGCCCGCCTGCTCAACTTCGCTTTTCTCTGCGTGATCGCGGCCATTGTCTACAGCATCACGAGGCGCTTCACAAAACCCGCGACGGCGCTCCTCGCTGTGGCCCTCTTTGCTGCCATCCCGCTGGTTCAGTTGGAGACGGGCTCGCTGATGTCGGAGAATGTGTGGGCCGCGCTGATCGCGGGCGCATTCTGGTCCGTCGCGTTGTTTCAGAGGACCGCGCAGGGCCGCTGGCTCTATCTTGCGGCGATGCTGCTCGGCGGCGCCATGGCGTCAAAGTACGGCAGCCTGGCATTCGTTGTCCCGCTGGCGGCGTTTGCCGCCTACACACTGCTCAAGTCGAAACCAGCCGGCGGCCGGCTCCGCATGGCGATGATCGCAGTGGGCGTGTTCGCCCTGTTTGGCGCTCCGCCCTACGTTTTTGCCTGGCATACCACTGGCAATCCGGTGTTTCCGTTCTTCAACGATGTGTTCAAGTCGCCTTGGTTTGAGAGCCGCGTCCGGTTGGTAGACCGCCGGTGGTTAACACCGCTCAGCCCCGCTATGCCCTATGAGATGGTGTTCCAGTCACACAAGTACCTGGAGAGCCGCGATGGCGCGCTCGGGCTCCACGCTCTCATTCTGCTTGCGCTGGCGCCGGCCGCGTTCGCCACGGGCGCGACATCTCTACCGCTGCTGGCGCTTGCCACCGTCATCGTTGGGTGCGCTCTCACCCTGGGCTCGGTTTCCTACCTGCGATATATCTACCCTGCACTTCCGATGCTGGTCATCATTGGAACGGCGGGTTTCGACTGGATGCAGCGGAACAGCCGACGGCTTAGGGCCGTAGCGTGGGCGGCGCTGCTCGCGGGGGTCGCGGGCAACCTGTACCTCCTCCCTTCATCCGGCTGGATGCATCCCGAGCTGCTGCTGAACCACTTCGATAAGGCCCAGATGGAAGAGTACAAACGCAGGACGCCCGTCCGCGAGATAACGAACTATTTGAACCACCGCTATCCCGGCGAACCGGCGATGTTCTTCATTCACTGCGACATCGCGGGCTTCCACGGACGGGCCTATTGCGTTGGCTGGCACAACTACCGGTATCAGCGGATGGTGCAGCAGGCGCGCAACGCGGAGGAACTCCTCGCGCTCGCACAGCGATTCGGCATCAGCTTCTTCGTGATACCTCGCGATTGGACCCCTGACCCCGCCACCGTGACGGACTTCGTCGCGAAGTACACCGAGCTTGAGTGCGAGCACGCCGGTATCGTATTGCTGCGATTGAAACGGCAGGGCGTCTCACCTTTGCGCAGCGTGCTGGCTCCTGATTCGCCTTGAGGACACCGAGGTGGTTACGGCGCGCGCCACAGCGCAGGCGCGCGGCACGCAGACCTTCTCGCAGCCCGGCCACGGCACAGATGAACCAGGGCTGAGACTGCAGATGCCTGGATTCGCTCAACCTTGACATGGTCATCCTCCGGCCCTAGACTCCAGACGACGAAGAGGGGCGTAGTCTTCTTCATGTGAGCCGCCTCGAATCCCGGTGCTGCCGCTCAGCGGGACCGCAATCAAGCCGCACTCTCCAACGCGAGAGGTGGGCCATCTGCGTAGTCGCGCTACGGCAGCCGGAAGCTTTGCATCCCACAGTGCCTGCAAGGAGGACTGCTGTGAAGAGTTCGATCGCTTTCGGAATAGTAGCGGCCGCTGCGCTTGCGCTCGGCCAGAACGTTTCCCAGTCCGACAGGGAGTTCATGGAAAACGCTGCCAGGGGCGGGCTGTTTGAGGTCGAGATGGGCAAGATCGCCGTGAACCGTGCCCAGGATCCACAAGTCGTGAGCTTCGCGCAACGTATGATCGCGGACCATACGGAGGTGAACGATTCGTTGAAGCAACTCGCTTCGGCAAAGGGTATTACGCTCCCAACGCAGGTCAGCGCCGAGCAGAAGAAAGAGATGGACAGGGTATCCGCACTCAGCGGACCACAATTTGACCGGGCGTACATGATGTTGATGGTCAACGACCACGAAAACGACCTCCGCGAGTTCGCCCGGGCGGCGCAGTCAGCGAACGATCCGGATCTCCGGCAATTTGCTGCGAATACCGCGCCCATCCTCGACGAACACCTGGAAGAAGCGCGAAAGATTTCGGAATCGCTGCGGCAGCCACCATCTACAGGCAGCATCTAGAACTGCGCTGGCGCGCGATAACGGGCTGTTCCTAGCGGCTGCTGGAGTGCCAGCGTTCCATGTGCCTGGCATGCGTCCGCAGATAGGCCCCGGGCTCGTAGAATCGATCGTAAAACTCCGTATCCAGGTGATGCGCCTGTAGGTATGTAGTCGTGAAGATGGACGGAATGGTGCCCGGGAACTTACCGAACGTGTCGTATATGTACTGCGCCTGGTGCGCCACACAGCGCCGGAATTCTTCATCATGGACCTGGGCGGCTGACCTGACCCTTCTCGAGTCCTTCCACGGGCCGGGCGTGTCTGGATGAAAAGGTCCCCCGGGTCCGAACTTGCGTTCGCAAATCGCCTCGACGGCTGCGCGCATGTCGGGGTAGTGCGGAGGGCAGAAGCCCTCCATGACTCCTTCGAGACCCGTCGGGTTCGGGTATGGCCAGCGCTCGTCCGTGTCGTAGCGGAAGCCCAGTCCGGGCACGTCCTGATTTCCGCTCGCGCCCAACAGGCTGAAAGGGTCGATCCCATTGAACAGCCAGCCTCCCAGACCCATACCCTGGAGCACCAGGGAGCCTGCGTAGCACGCCGTCGCGCATTCCGCCGTTGCCTCTGTGAGCGCAATCTGTTCCAGCAGCGTTAAGGGCCAGATGCGCCCGGCGTCGAAGACGTTCCGGAACTGCTCGATGCCCGGCACGCTTCGACGATGGATATCGTCCGTCACGACGTACCCGTTCTGGAGCAGATAGCAGAGGCCCAACAGGACATGCTGTGCAAGATCCGCCACCGGAATCACAAGCAGCGTTCCCGGACGGTTTGCCACCCAGGTATTGTGCTCTTCGACGTAGGGCACCTCCGGCGGCAGCCGCAGGCGCCCATCCTGCAGCTTTCTGATGCGGCCTTTCAGAGCTGAGAGCTCATCCTGCAGACCGGCTGCCCCGTGCTCGTCCTTGTCGGCGGCAGCCGGCGAATCGCGCATATCGAGAACGTACACGCCTTCGTCGTCGGTGAAGAACGTTACGGTAGTGTGGAAGCCGGCAGCGGAAGGAAAGGTGCGGCCTCCGGCGGCGCCCGCATAGTTCGGCAGGTGAGGCGCGTACCTCGCCGCACGCGGGATCAGGTACGCCCAACCCGTGTTTCCGCCGCATGCGCCCACAACCAGCAGTTTTTCGAGATCCGTCAGAGGGAGCGGATCGTGGCGCGACTTGTAAGTGAAGACGCCGTCCGGAATCTCCGCACCCATGAAGAACCGGCGTGAGCGCCGGCCGCGCAGCGCTTCCAATAGCCCAAAATCAAGCAGATCGTGGAAGCCGCCGGGCAACGATACGTCAGATGTCGGATCTGTTTGCATCCCATTCCCCCTTGGTTCGATGATAGCGCCTGACTTGGCAGCGCCCCGGCCTGCGCGGGCTGGAGGACCAGGACGGCGGGCAGCGCGGGCGGAAGTTCCCTGGACATGTTTCGAACACGCGGAGAGCTTCAGAGAGCGTTGAACCTGGCCGCTCCGTGGCCGAGAGGCTCTTCGAACTTCGGCCAACAGTGCGCTGTCAGAAGTGGTCTGCTTGACGCTATTGCGGTATGCCTTCGAGGAGGCTCATCGGCGATGGAGTGGCTATTATACGCGAGAGCTCGAAACCGCTCGCTCTTAAGAGGGCACGGTACTCGGCCGCGGTGCGCTCGCGGCCTCCGTGGGTAAGAACGAGCATGTTCAGATCCATAAACTTGCTCGGGTGCGGTTCGTTTCCCTCAGGGACAATAGATTCGATGAGCAGCAGACGTGAGTCGATGCTCATTGCCTCACGGCAGTTCCTGAGGATTCGTACTGCCGAATCGTCATCCCAGTCATGGATGACGGTCTTAAGAATGTACAGGCTCTCGCCCGGCGGTATGTGGTCAAACATATCGCCTGCAACAACCGAACAGCGGGACTCGACGCCGCCCTCACGGACGAGCCGGGCGCCGGCGAGGACCTCGGGAAGATCGAACAGCACACCGCGGACGCTTGAGTTGGCGTGCAAGATCGCCACGAGCAGCGCGCCGTGACCGCCGCCCACATCGACAATGGTTGGGAATTTCACATAATCGTAGCTGTTGACAAGCGCCGGCGCCTGCATCTCCGATAGACGCGTCATCCAGGCTTCATAGACTTGCGCTGCAGCGCGATCCCTCCGGAGATAGTCGAACAGTTCCGAGCCATGCACATATTCGAATGCGGACGCCCCAGTCAACACCGCGTGGCGCAGTTGACTCCAGGAGTTCCAGTGAAATGGTGCATGAGCGAGCAGGACGGCGTTCAGGACCGAATCCGGACTATCGCTCAACAGAGTGGTGGCCAGAGGTGTTAGTTCAAAATCGCCATGGTCGTCTTGTTGAAACACGCCTATGCTGGCGAGGGCGCGCAGCAGCCGGCGCAATGCCTGCGGATGTGCGCCGGTGGCGCGGCCCAGCTCCTCGACGCCTTTTGGCCCGCTTTTGAGCAGATCTGCTATGCCAAGGGCGGCGGCCGTGCAGACGGCCTGTGCGCGGAAATGCCCGGTCGCAAGCTCCAACATTTCCAGGTGGAGCGGCTTAAGCCTGGTTTGTGCTACCTGGTCCATACTCGCCCCCCTTCAAGCCTTACGAAACCGACCAGGGCGCCGGTTGTTCGCTTCGAGGGTAGCTCCTGATTGCTCGAATCGATGTGACCGAAGTCACCAGAACGGCTAAGGTTCCAGGCGGGCGATGAGTCCCTCCAAGGCAGGCTCACTCTATGAGCCACCCGCTCCGGCACAATACTCACCTACATGCGAATCGATTAGGATGGCGGCGATGCGTTCAGAATACTGGCGAGCCCTTGAGGACGGCGCCACACTGGTCACGGCGAACGCCCGGCTGGCCCGCGACCTGCGGCGCACCTATGATATCCGGCGCCGCGATGCAGGCGATACGTCGTGGGCTGCTGCCGATATCCTGCCCCTGGACGGTTGGCTCCGGCGCACGTGGGACGAAGCTGTCCGGCGCGGCGCGGAGCGGGGCGCGGTCTTGCTAAGCGAGGCGCAGGAACAGCTCGTCTGGGAACGGATCATCGCCGCCAGCGCCGGAGATCGCGGACTTCTCAACATACCTGCGACTGCGGCGGCAGCAGCCTCGGCCTATGCGCTGGCCTTGGCGTGGCGGGTTCCTCTCGACGAGGCCTACTACGCCGTGTTCGAAGACGCCGCCGCCTTCCTGGGCTGGGCGAAAGCATTCGAGGAAACGCTCGACCGGCGGGCCTGGCGGTGTGCGGCGCAGATTCCGGGAGTACTCGCGCGGCTGTTCCAGGATAGGAGCATCTCAGCGCCCGCGCGGCTGCTCTATGCCGGGTTTGATGAGTTGACCCCCTCGCACCAGCAACTGATAGACGCCCTCACGGGAGCGGGCTGCATGGTCGATGCCGTGCAGGTGGAGCCGGCTGAATTGCCGCGCCGCGTCCGGGTTGCGCTGGAGGACGCGGTAACGGAACTCGAAGCGGCAGCGGCCTGGGCGCGAGAACGTCTGGAGGCGAACCCGAACGCGCGGATCGGCATCGTGGTTCCGGACCTCGCGGCGAGGGTCGCCATGGTCGAACGGGTGTTCGAGGATGCGCTGCACCCATCGTTCGAGCCCGTCACGAGTGACCGCCGCCGCGCGTTCCATATTTCCGCCGGGTATCCGCTGACCGGCGTGCCGGTGATTGCGGCCGCGTTCGGATGCCTGGAACTCGGGTTACGCAGCCTCTCGATAGCGCAAGCCGGCCTGCTGCTACGCTCGCCCTTCCTGCGAGGCGCCGAGTCGGAACTTGGCAGACGCGCGCTGCTCGATGCCGAACTGCGGCGCCGGGGACTGGCCGAAGTCACCCTAACCGCGCTCGCGAGCCTCGCGTCACGCGAGAAAGCCGAAGGTATCCCGCAGCCGTATGCCTGCCCGGTTCTGGCGCGCTCGCTCCGCGCATGGCGCCGTGCGCTGAGGCGCGTTCCCGCCAGGCAACTGCCTTCCGCGTGGAGCCGCACCTTTTCCAGGCTCCTGCGGCTTACCGGCTGGCCAGGCGAGCGAACACTGAGCAGCGCGGAGTATCAGGCCATTCGCAGTTGGCACCAATTGCTTTCCGATTTCGCCGGCCTCGACCTGGTCGCAGAGCCCATCTCGTATTCCGAAGCCCTCGGCCGGCTGCGCCGCATGGCGTCCGAAGCGCAGTTCAGACCGGCCGACGAGCACGCGCCGGTGCAGATATTGGGCGTGCTGGAGGCTGCCGGCGCAACATTCGACCATCTCTGGGTCGCGGGGCTGGAGGACCGCGCCTGGCCCGCTCCACCTCGGCCGAACCCCTTCCTGCCGCTGCCACTCCAGCAACGCTTGAGACTTCCGCATTCTTCCGCCGAACGTGAACTGCATTACGCCCGCAGGGTTCTGAAGCGGCTACTCGAATCGGCGCCAGACGTAGTAGCGAGCTACCCGCGCCGGGAGGACGACACCGATCTGCGTCCCAGCCCGCTCATCATGATGCTGGAGGAAGCGGAGCCGCCGGCCGCGCGTGTTTCGATCGCCTCGTTCCTGAACTATACCGGCGCAGAGCTGGAGCGGTTCGAAGACAACCACGGACCTCCTGTCGAGCCCGGCTCGTCGATTCGCGGCGGCATGGCCATTTTGGAACGTCAGGCGGCGTGTCCGTTCAGCGCGTTCGCCCAATTTCGGCTGGGCGCACGCCCGCTCGAAGAACCGGAGCCTGGTCTCAGCCCGCAGCAGCGAGGCACGTTCGTCCATGCCGCGCTCGAGAACTTCTGGCGGGAGGTGCGCACGCGCGATGCCCTCCGCGCCTTAACACCGGAACAGCGGGCCGAAGCAGTTTCGCGGGCGGTGGCCGAGGCGATCCATGGCAACGTGAAAGGCCGCGGGGCGGAGTCATCCAAGCGACTGCTCGCCCTGGAGCAGCAGCGGCTGGAGCGCCTGGTTGGCAGTTGGCTGAAGATCGAGGCCGAGCGCAGCCCCTTCACACTTGCTGAACGCGAAGAACCCCGCCATGTGGAAGCAGGTGGCCTTGCAGCCGACGTTCGCGTGGACCGCGTGGACCAACTGCCCGACGGCCGCGAGATCGTCATCGACTATAAGACTGCTGTTTGCAGTCCCTCAGCTTGGGAGGGCGACCGCCCCGACGCGCCGCAATTGCCACTCTACGCTTCGAAGCGAGGGACCAACATTGCCGCCGTGTTGTTCGCGCAACTTGCACCCGCCAATCTCACATTCAAAGGACTGGGCGAATCCGTGGACGTGCCGGGCTGCACGGAGTATTCACGATCCGCTCCCGGCAAGGCCGCCGGGGGCAAACTTGCCGATCACATCGCCCGATGGGGCGAGACCATCGACGCGCTCGGCGCGGAGTTCTGCGCGGGCCGCGCCGCGGTTGCACCCAAGCGCCCGCAGACGTGCCGCAACTGCTGGCTCCCGGCGGTGTGCCGGGTAGCGGAACTCGGCGCCGTGAGCGAGGAGGACCCCGGCTTGGACAATGGCGGTCCGGTCAGTTTCGGGGGGAGGAGTTAGCCATGTCGAGTCTTGCCGCTCAACTGTTCAGAGAGGACGATGCCGCCTGCCGCCAGGCGCTCGACCCGGAGGCGTCCTTCATTGTGCAGGCGCCGGCCGGGTCCGGCAAGACGGAGCTGTTGATTCAACGTTTTCTCGCGCTCCTGGCTCGGGTTCAGCAACCCGAATCCATCGTGGCGATCACGTTCACGCGCAAGGCGGCTGGGGAGATGCAAGACCGCATCCTCAACGCGCTGGCGCGCGCCGAACGGAACGAGATACCCGCAAAGCCGCATGAGCGCAGGTCGCACGAACTGGCGGTCGCAGCTCTCGAACAGGACCGCCGTCAGGGTTGGGACCTTCTCTCCCATCCATCGCGCCTGCGAATCCAGACAATTGATTCGCTTTGCGCGTCGATCACGCGCCAGATGCCGTGGCTGGCCCGCCTAGGGGCGCAGCCCGCGATCACTGAGGACGCCGATCACCACTATCTGGAAGCTGCGCGCCGCACGCTCGCCATGGTCGAAGAGGAAGGGCCATGGAGGGAACCCCTCGAAACGGTTCTCACCCACCTCGACAACAACGTCCAGCAGGCGGCGAAGCTGATCGTCCATATGCTGAGGTTCCGCGACCACTGGCTGCACTTGACGGTGGAAGGCGCAGCCTCGCGCGAGGAACTCGAGCGCGCGATGGAGAACGCGGTTAACGACGGTCTCGCCCTTGCTTCGGAGCTATTCCCCGAATCGCTGACGAACTTGACGGTAGAACTGGCCGGGTTCGCGGCGACAAACGTGCCTGAAGAGCACCCGCTGCGGGCGTGCGCCGGTCTCACCGCTTGGCCGGAGCCGGTGGCCGCGCAGCACGCAGTTTGGGATGGGCTCTGCGCGCTCCTGCTGACGAGCGCAGGAGACGCATTCCGGAAGGAACCGAGAGACGGCTTCCCCGCCGTCTCGAAGGCAAAGGGAGCGGAGCTCAAGAAGCTGTATCGGGACCGCAAAGAACAGGCGCGGGGGCTCTACCAGGAGCTTGAGGGCAAGTCCGCGCTGCGCGAAGCGCTCGCGCGCGTGAGACTGCTGCCGCCCGCGCGCTACACCGACGCTCAATGGCAAGTGACGGAGTCGCTGCTGCGCGTGCTGAAACTGGCGGCGGCCAACCTGCGGCTCGTTTTTCAGGAAGCCGGCGAGGTGGATTTCACCGAGATCGCTACAGCAGCTCGGATGGCGCTGGGCGATGCCGCAGGGCCCACCGAGCTTGCCCTGGCGTTCGACGCTCGCATCCAGCATTTGCTCGTGGACGAGTTTCAGGATACGTCCGTAAGCCAGTTTGAGTTGCTCGAGAAGCTCACTGCGGGATGGGAGCCGGACGACGGCCGAACTATCTTCCTGGTCGGCGACCCGATGCAGTCGATCTACCGTTTCCGCCAGGCCGAGGTGGGCTTGTTCCTGAAAGTCGCTGAAGGCGCCGCCGGCCCGATTTCGCCGCAGTTCCTGCGGCTCGACGCCAATTACCGCTCGCAGGCGGGCATCGTGAACTGGGTGAATCAAACGTTCAGCAGCGTATTCCCCCAGGTCCAGGACGTGGCGACCGGCGCGCTAGAGTATAGCCCGTCGGAGCCCAGGAATCCCGAAGAACCTGGCGAAGCTGTCACCGTACACGCCCTTCGCGAAGGCGAGGATGCCGCGGAGGCAGCCTTGGTGGTGCAGCTTGTCCGGGAGGCTCGCGCTGCGAACCCCGAAGGAAAGGTTGCAATCCTGGTACGGGCGCGCTCGCATCTGGCCGCCATCGTGCCGGCGCTGAAGGATGCCGGCCTCGCGTTCCGCGCCATCGAAATCGACCGGCTGAGCGAGCGCAGCGTGGTTCGCGACCTGCTTGCCCTCACGCGCGCCATGCTGCACCTCGCGGATCGTCCAGCCTGGCTCGCTACCCTTCGCGCCCCCTGGTGCGGCCTGGAACTGCGCGACCTCTGCGCGCTCGTGGACGGAAGGCCGGACGCGGTGATCTGGGACCTGCTGAACGAGGAGCGGCCAGGCATCTCTCCAGACGGCGCCGCCCGCATCCTGCGCTTGCGGAGCGTCCTCTCCCGAGCTTTCGCCGAGCGCGGGCGCATGTCACTCCGGCGATGGGTGGAACGGACGTGGTGGGCTCTGGGTGGTCCGGCCTGCGCCGGTTCGGACGATGCGCTGCAAGACGCGGCCGACTATCTGGACCTTTTGGAGAAACACGAGCGCGCTGGCGATCTGCCAGATTTCGATGGCTTTCAGGAACAGGTGGACGAACTATACGCGAGGCCTGATCCACGCGCCGGCGGCACCCTCGAACTGATGACCATCCACAAGGCGAAGGGGCTCCAGTTCGATACCGTGATCGTGCCGGGCCTTGGGCGCGTGCCGCGGCCCGATTCTCCTGCCCTGTTGCTCTCCGCCGAACGCCCGCGCCATGAAGGAGTGGATCGGTTGCTGGCCCCGATCCGCGAGACGGGCGGCGAACAAGACCCGGTGTACGAGTACCTCCGCGACGTGGAGCGCCGGAAGGCGGCCAACGAGGATATCCGGCTGCTGTATGTGGCCTGCACGCGGGCCGTGCGCCGCCTTCATCTCGTCGGCCATGCCTTGCAGGATGCATCGGGCAAGGTGAGTCCGCCGCGCGGCTCCCTGCTCGAACGCCTCTGGCCCGGCCTGCGCGAAGACGAAAAGCAACGATTCGCTGAGCGGTACGCAGCCTCGGCCGGGCAGGCGCCCGCCGCGCGGCCCACTGGCCTGTCGCTGAGCCGGTTGACGCTCGCCTGGAGACTACCCGAGCCTCCCGAGCCACTGCCGCTGCGGCCGATGCCGCATGTTCGTGAGGAGCAGCGGAGCTATCTCTGGGTTGGCGACACGCTGCGGCACGTGGGTACGGTCGTCCATGGAACATTGCAAATGATCGGTCAGGAAGGACTGGAACACTGGGACGAAGCGCGTGTTATCGCCAGCCGCGAAGCGCACCGCACGGCTTTGGCGAATCTTGGAACTCCACCGCAGGAACTCGATCGCGCCGTGGCACGCGTCGAGCAGGCCTTACTTCGCACGCTGGCGAGCCCCCGCGGGCGGTGGATCCTCGCGAGCCGACCGGGCGCGCACTGCGAATACGCGATAGCCGGCGTGCTGGACAGCGAGATTGTCCATGTCCTGGTGGATCGAACCTTCGTGGATGAAGACGGCGTGCGCTGGATCGTGGATTACAAGACCAGTGATCACCAGGGCGGCCGCCTCGATTTCTTCCTGGATGAGGAGCAGCGGCGCTACCGCGATCAGTTGGAGCGGTACGCCCGTCTGCTGGCGCCTTCGGGCGCGGTGAGATTGGGTCTTTACTTTCCCCTGTTGGACGGCTGGCGGGAATGGCAGCCGGCCCGCGATGAAGGAGGACAAAGTTGAGATTCCTGCATACATCAGACTGGCAGATCCCATGAGGGCGATAGACACCAGTAATAACACCGAAATGTGCGCTCAAAGCTTTCGGGATGGGAACTCATGATCCATCTCACGTTGCACACTCCTCCTCCTGACCTGCTCCCCGAAAACTCTACCAGCGATAATTGAGGATTCTCCGGAAATGAGACGGAGAGGAGTCCTCAAACGTGAAGAAGTCGCGGCATAGCGAAGAATAGATCATCGGCGCGTTGA
>JBLNBX010000134.1:0-4321 GCA_050260275.1 bacterium | reverse complement strand
CTGGGGTGGTCCCGGAGTCTTCCGCCGTTAAAAGCCGTCCAGTAATGTCCGCAGGTGATCATTCATGTAGCCTGAACTGATACCGTCGATCCCGCCGCCGGCATCCACGAACTCGAAGAGGCGCTCGCCGGAAAGTTCCTGGCACTTACCACGGCCTGTACGGTGCGAGCATCGCCGGCCCGCATTTCGTAATCCCGGCCGCTCTTTGCTGCGGGATAGTCTTCGACGCCTGCCGGCGGCCCGGGCCGCGCTTATTCGCGGATGTTGTATAGGAAAGTAAACTGGAGCCGCACCTCTTTTCCGGTGAAGTTGGAGGGGAGCGGCGGGAAGGGGTTTGACGCACTGATGCCCGCGACTGCCGCACGGTCGAGCGCGTCGGTTCCGGACGGCAGCGAGATGACGAGCTTGGGGACGCTTCCGTCGCGAGCGATGGCGAACTGTATCTGCACGCGTCCGCGGCGGCCCAGCCGCGCGCTTTCGGGGATGACCGCGCGCCAGTTGCGGCGCACCGAGGACAGTACCTGGATCAGGTAAGGTCTGAAATCCACGCCCATGGGATCGCTCAGCAGCTCCAGCGAGGTGCTGTTCCGGGGCGGAGGTGTCATCCCAGGCAGGTTCAGTCCGGAGCCGAACCCTCCCGATCCGGGCAGTTCGGTGTCGGCCACCACTAGTCCGCCAGCGCCCTGCCGCACGGCCGCGCGGGCGGCTTCGGCAACTGTGCTTCCGGGTAACTCGATCCTGGACGCGCCCGGCGCCGGTGGACGGGCCGGTCCGGGCAACCCGGGCGTTTCGAACGCCAGCTTAGGCTTCTCATCCGGCTCTACAGCCGGCGGAGGAGGCGCGGGCGGCAGGCTGGAGTGTGACGGAGCCGGCTGCACGCCGGCCAACTCCACGCCGGACGGATGCATGGCGGGCGGCTCAATTACGGGGGGAGGGCTAAGGGTGGGAGCGCTGCGCGCGGGG
The DNA here is from genome assembly GCA_050260275.1 of bacterium. GTDB lineage: Bacteria > Acidobacteriota > Terriglobia > Bryobacterales > Bryobacteraceae > DATMXS01. The sequence continues at coordinate 3,358 of JBLNBX010000134.1, read as the reverse complement.
GGCGCCGGAACCGGCTTCGGCGCTGCCGCGGATTGCACCGGCGGAATCGCCGGGGGAACGCGAACTGGAGGTGGGGCGGTGAGACTCTCCACCGTGAATTCCCTCTGGGCCCGGCCGCGGTTCGTCTCGGCCTCTGCCAGCTCTCGCGGAGGCGCAATGAGAATAACAGCGCGCCCGCCCGCGCGGGGTGAGGTCTCGAAAACGCTCCGGGGCAGAAGAGAGAGGATAGCCACGGCTCCCAGGTGCAGTAGCAGCGAAGCTATCCAGGCGCCGCGCCGTCTTCCATCGACGGTAGACTCGAGCAGAACCAGCGGTCCACCGTCAGGCGCGCCCCGGGGGCGAGCAGTTCTCATTCGACTTCCATACCGCCAACGAGTGTCCGACCCGGCGTGCGTGCTCTTCAATCTTATCAACCACGGCCAACGCAGCCTCAAGCGCCCTCAGCCCGTCCTCGCCCGTCACTGCCGGCCTGGAGCGCGTGCTCACTGCTTCGAAGAAGCTTTCCAGTTCGAGCCGCAGCGGCTCGCCCTTGTCGACTGGCAGCATCCGGTGGCTGATCTGCGGCACTCCATTAGACGAGCCAACCTCGAAAACGGCTGCGTCCTGGCGCGCGTAGTCCAGCGAGATGTACTGACGCGGCTGGAAAAGCCGCAGTTTCCTTACGCGCTCGGTGGATACCCGGCTTGCCGTCAAGTTTGCGACGCAGCCGTTCGAAAACGCGAGGCGCGCGCTGGCTATGTCCACTTTTCGCGAGAGAATCGAGATGCCCGCGGCGCGTATCTCCTCGGGCGGCTCCCCGGTGAACGAGAGCACGATGTCAAGGTCGTGGATCATGAGATCGCGGACGACGTCCACGTCCAGGCTTCTCGGGCTGAATACGCTCAGGCGGTGGATCTCGAAAAACAGGGGCAGGGTCAGGGCCTTGCGCAGTGCGATGACGGCCGGGTTGAAGCGCTCCAGGTGGCCCACTTGCAACAGGCGGCCGTGCGTGGCGGCGGTCTGGATGAGCCGGCGCGCGGAGGCGGGGTCCGTGGCGATCGGTTTTTCGACGAGTATGTCGAGCCCGGCTTCGAGAAGCGCGCAACCCACCTCGGTGTGAGCCGTGGTGGGCACGGCCACGATGGCGGCGTCGGCGCGCCCGGCCACCTGGTCCAGGCGGAGGATGGGGCAGCCGAACTCGGCGGAAACCGCAGCGGCTCGTGCAGGGTCCGTTTCGATGATTCCGGCCAGTTCGGCGGACGGGCATTCCCGCACCACCCGTATGTGATTGCGGCCGAAGGCGCCCGCGCCTGCGACGGCTACCCTGACTTTTCGCATAAGCGCTGATCGTAACACGTTGCTGCTGCGGAGTTGACGGCGGGCGCGCGGCTGCCGGAGCCCGGGGGGCGGACTTCAGTCCGCTAGGGAGCTTCAGCTCCGCAGATTTCGGCGTGCAATCTTTTTGGCAGGGCTGAAGCCCTGCGCGGGCTCGAAGCCCGCCCCCCACAGGAGCGCCGTGGGCCGGGCCACCGCGGCGGCGCGAGCCAGGCCAGAGTCCCGGCATGTGCGATGTTTTCTTACGCCCCTTTCAGGGGCTGACTGTGCCCGCTCGGGTTTCCCATGGCTCGCGCCATGGGCTATTCTCTTTCGCCCTGACGGGCTTTCGTTCCGGACTTTGGAGCCCCGGAAGGGGCGGTAGATAGTAGCCCACGGCGCAAGCCGTCGGGATCTCGGGTACTTAGGGATGTAGCCCCCATACGGGGGCGAAAGGCTTTTCCCGGCAGTGTTCTGCGCACGTTCTTAAGCCCGGATGCAGCTGCCGTTATGCGCCGTGCGCTTAGCCAGGCGGAGGCAACTTGACAGGCCGGGACGCACTCCAGGCCAGCTCGGGGCTGGCATCCGGCCTTTGAAACCGGTTCCGTCCGCAGCACGAGCTCCCGGCGACTGCCGCGCCCGCCTGCCGGTTCCCTTCCGGCAAGCGGTCTGCTTACCTATAATGGCGAGGAGGAGTGCAGTTCGGTATGAATATCCGTCCCCTTCATGATCGTGTTCTGGTCAAGCGCATTGAAGAGCAGGAGACCACGAGTGGCGGCATCATCATCCCAGACACGGCCAAGGAGAAGCCGCAACAGGGCGAGGTGATGGGCGTCGGAAACGGCACGATGCTCGAAAACGGTGAGCGCGTGCCGATCGATGTTCAGGTGGGCGACAGGATTCTGTTCGGGAAGTACTCCGGCTCGGACGTCAAGATCGACGGCACGGAGTACCTGATCCTCCGTGAGGACGAGATCCTCGCGGTGCTTCCCAAGTAGCAGCAGCTCCGCCGCGCGCGCGTTCGTTTACAATACAGGTTTTATAGGAAGCGCATGAATTCTCAGCGTCTTTTCATGACTGTGATATCGCTGCTGGCCTTCGCCGGCCTTACATTGCAGGCACAAACGAAGGTGGCGGTGATCAATGTCCAGCAGGCCCTTCTCGACACGGACGAGGTGCGCAAGGCCTCGGCCGACGTCCAAGCCAAGTACAAGCCGCGCCAGGAACAGCTCCAGAAGATGCAGAACGAGCTGCAGGACATCCAGAAGAAACTGCAAGACGGGCAGGGAAAGCTGACGCCGCAGGCTGAGGCCGACCTCACCTACCAGGCGCAGAAGCTCCAGCGCGACCTTCAGCGCGGTTCGCAGGACCTCCAGGACGAGGTGAATCTGGAGCACACCAATATCCTCAACGCGGCTGGGCGGCGCATGCAGGAAATCGTTAGGAAGATCGCGGATGCGAATGGCTATGACGTGGTGCTCGACGCCGCCGCGACAGTGTTAACGAAGCCGACGGCAGACATCACCCAGCAAGCTGTGGCCGAGTACAACAAGGCCCATCCTGTGTCCGCGCCGGCCGCTGCGCCTGCGAAGTAGTCCTTGGCCGGTCCGCCGCGAGCGGTGGCCCGCAGTAGAATATCGCTGGAAGTATGGCCGGTTATCTGGAGCAATATGGACAGGCCGAGCTCCGCCGTGAGCGCGTCATCCGCTGGCTGATGATCGCGACTGCGGTGATCACTATCGGAACGCTCGTCGGGTATTTCACGCTCCGCACCTATCCCGCGCGGAGACAGGCATCCAGTTTCCTCGAAGCGCTCAACAAGGGCGACTACAAGGCTGCGCATCGCATGTGGGGCTGCCCGGAGCCGTGCACGCGCTACCCGTTCGATAAATTCATGGAGGACTGGGGGCCGAAAGGTGAGTACGCCGGCGCGACGAAGATCGCCGACACGAGTTTCTGCAAGGCGGGCGTGATCGTCACGCTGGAGTCGCCGCGCGGCGACAACCTCGCGCTGTGGTATGTCAGGTCCGACGGGTCGCGTGGCTTTTCGCCCAGGCCGGGATGC
>JBLNBX010000133.1:0-7495 GCA_050260275.1 bacterium | reverse complement strand
CGAGTCCGAAAGCTCACCCTCCTCCCACTCGACCCGCTCGTAGCGCGACACGATGAGCTGCGCGATGCGGTCGCCGCGCTCCACACGGTACGGCTCGCTGCCGAGGTTCAGAAGGATCACTTGTATCTCGCCGCGGTAGCCGGGGTCGATGGTCGCGGGCGCGTTCGGCAGCGTGATGGCATGGCGGAAGGCAAGCCCGCTGCGTGGCCGCACCACCGCCTCGTAGCCGGGCGGCAGTTCTATGGCGAGCCCCGTGGGCACGCGCACCGGAGTGCCGGGCGGTAGCGTCGCCGGTTCGGCCGCACGAAGATCCATGCCGGCATCCTCATCCGGCCCGTGCGCGTACTCGGGCAGCGACACGCCGTCGCGCAAACGTTTTATCCTGACCCGCACTCCCGGTATGATAGCGGGTTCATGCCTCGCCGGGTCTTCACACTCGCGCCTATGCCCCCCGAGCAGGCGGCGTACGCGCTCGCGCGCTACAGCCGTTCGCCCGACTCGATCGCCGACTCCGTCGAGTGGGTGAGGCGGCACGACTCCCAACGCTTTCTGGAATCGTTCTACTTCCAGTACGGGCATGCATCGATCGCCGACCTGGGGCACCTGACCGTGTGCTTCGAGGGCATCTCCGACCTCGCGGCGACGGAGATTGAAGACGAGCCGCTGTGGGACGGGCAGGCGCGGTCGTCGCGGTACCAGGATTTCTCGCGCGCGGGCTTCATAACACCCACCGAACTCGGCCCGGCGGACGCCGCGGCTTACAAGTCGGCCGCCGCGCGGCTGATCAGTGAGTACAAACGGCTGCACGCGGCAATGGTGGAGCGGCTTCGCGAACGGCTGCCGAAGCCCGAGGAGATGAAGCCGGACGCGTACGAGCGGAACATCGCCGCGCGGGCGTTCGACGTAGCACGGTACCTGCTGTTCTTCGGCATTCCGACGGGTGTGGGCCAGGTGACCAGCATCCGCACGCTCGAGAAGCAGATCCGGCGTCTGAAAGCCTCGCCCTATGCCGAGCTGCGCGACATCGCCCGCGAGCTGGCGGAAGCGTGCGCCGCGCCGCCTTCGTGCGGGGGCGACGGCTCCGCGCAGCCGCTCTGCCCCACGCTCGCCAGGCACGTCGAGGCGGACGAGTATCTGGCCGCCGCGCGCCGCAACCTCGCGAATTGGGCCGCCGCGAACCTGCCGCCCGCGCCAGCGGATGCGCCGCCAGCGCCGCCGGTCGATGCGCTCCGGCCTTCAGATAGCGCTGCGGTGGTTGTGGCGACGCTCCTCTATCCCGTAACAACCCGTTCTTTCCGTGAGTTGTACGAGCTGGCGAGAGGATGGACCGCGGCCCGGCGCGCCGAGGTCATCGATGCCGCCCTCGCACCTCGCCGCGACCGGGACGAGCTGCTCCGGGAGTTCCGGGGCGGCGAGTATGTCTTCGACATAGTGATGGACATCGGCGCCTGGCGCGACCTGCACCGCCACCGGCGGTGTTTCCAGGCGCGGCAGGCCCTGTCGCTCGATCTGGGATATGAGACGCCGCAGGCAGTCATAGACGCGGGCATGGCGGCGCAGTATGAAGCGGCCGTCGGGGACGCCCTGGCAACGGCCCGTGCCCTGCCTGCGCCGGCGCGCGATTATCTGTTGCCCTTCGCGGTCCGGTCGCGGTTTCTTTTCAAGATGGACTTCGCGGAAGCGGAGTACATTATCAGACTTCGCACCGGGGTAAAAGGGCACTTCAGTTACCGGAGAATCGCCTGGGAAATGAAACAGGCGCTGGAGAAGCTCGAGCCGGAACTGGCGCGAATTCTTACAGCTACGCCGCCCTGGCGGGAAGACCCACTTCAGCGCTAGCGCGTGTAATTCTTGCCGTCGGCCACTGTCCCGCCGCTCCGCATCAAACTGCAAACAGTTAATTTCGGTTCTTGGCAAATCAGGTGCTCCAGGTGGTACAGACGGGTGCGTAGCCCGCCGCGTCGGCTCCCGTCGCGACCCCATCGAGGATGTCCGGAGCCGGCAGAAGACGAGGGGGACACAAAACGCTATGAATCGATTAAAAGCTTACGCTGTTGGATTGTGCCTGGGCCTGCTGGTTGTGGCCCTGCCGATGCAGGCGGACCAGTGGGATCAGAAAACGCTCATAACCGTTCGTGAGCCGATCGCCCTGCCAAACACGGTTCTGCAGCCGGGCGACTACATGATGGAGCTCGCGGACGCGCAGGCATACCGCCATGTCGTGAGGATTTACTCGGCGGACGGTCGTGACCTCGTGGCCACGGTCGTGGGCTTCCCGGCGCACCAGATGGTGGCCGCAAACTCTTCTGAGTTTACGTTCTGGGAAGCGCCTCCGGGACGGCCTCCGGCGATGCGCACGTGGTACTACCCCGGCCAGAAGTACGGCACCATGTTCCAGTACACGCCTCAGGAGGCGATCCAGGTGGCCCAGGTGACGCCGCCTCCGGCGCCACCCGAGGCGCCGCCTCAGCCCGAAGCAGCGCCCGCGCCGGCTCCTCAGCCCGAGGAGGCGCCTCCCGTGGCTCCGGCCCCGCCGGCTCAGCCAGCGCCGCCTCAGGTGACCCAGCCCGTGCTGCCGCGGACGGCTTCGCCGCTGCCGCTGCTAGCCCTGTTCGGCCTTCTGGCGGCTGCCGGCGCCGGCGCAACACGCGCCATCCGCAAACTGAGTTGAGGACGTTTCCGGGCGGACACGAACCGCCCCTGAATGTGGAAGCGTCCCTCCGGGCCGGGTTCGCCCGGCCCGGATTCTTGTCTGAGGCCGTCGTATGAGCAAGCTGCGGGCACTCGAAATCGCGCTTTGGACCGCGTCGGCCGTCGCCCTCGCTCTCGTTGTCTGGATGATGGCGGACCGCACGGTGTTCCAGGCCTACAAAGAGTGGGTTTTCGAGCGCAAGCTCGGCGAACAGGGGCGGCAAGGGAAGGCGCCCGGCGAGCGTTCGCCCGCCGAGCCGCACCGCGCGCCCTGGCCGCTGCCGGGTCCCGCGCCCCGTCTGCGCACGCTTCCGCCGGAATCGATGGTGGGCCGCGTCGAGATACCCCGCCTGGGCATGAAAGCGTTGATACTGGAGGGCACGTCGAGCCGGGCGCTCCGCCGCGCGGTGGGGCACATCGAGGGAACCTCCCTGCCGGGTGACGGCGGCAACACCGGGCTGGCCGGGCATCGCGACACATTCTTCCGGCAGCTCAAGAATATCAACCTGGGCGACGTGATCCGGGTGCACACGCTCGACGGAATGTTCGATTACGTTGTCGAGTCCACCGGGGTCGTGGCGCCGGAGAGGATCGAGGTGTTGAACGCGACCGCCTCGCCGGCGCTGACGCTGGTGACCTGCTATCCGTTCAGCTACGTGGGCTCGGCCCCGAACCGCTTTATCGTGAGGGCGCGCCAGGTGAACGCCGTTTACCGCTCCGGCGCCGGACAGCGCGCCGCATCCGCGCCCGCTCCCTGAACCACCCCGCGCCTAGACGCGGGCTGCTTGCGCACGGAAATCCTCTTCGGCCCAAGTGATCAATCCAGGCAGAAACTCGTGCCCGGGCAGGGCGGCATGGTGCGGCAGCACGCGGACAGTGTAGCCGTGCATGCCGCTGTCGCTGCATGAAACGCCGGTCGCCTCGAAAATCCGCGCGCCCTGCGCGCCTGTGCCGGTGTCGCGCATCTGAATTTTCCTGGCCTCGGCGATATCGCCGGACGAGCTCACCCGCCCGATGTAAAGCTGCACGCTGACGTCTTCAGGCGTCAGATCGCCCAGCCGCACGTGCGCGCGGATGTGCAGCAGCGCGCCGACGGGGACGGCTTCCGCAGGCCCGTCCTCGACCATGACGATCCGGACCTGCGGCCATGCGGCGCGCACCCGCGCCAGCCATGCCGCCAGATCGCGCGCGCCCGCCGCGTTACCGGCATCCAGCGCGCAAAAGCGCTCGTGCGCCGGAAGGTAAAACTCCTCGGTGTAGTCGCGAACCATGCGGTGCGTGTTAACGAAGCAGCATAACGTCGCGATAGAGTCCTTCATGCGCGCGATCCACTTGCGCGGCAGGCGGTCGACACCGCGGTCGTAAAACGTCGGAATCACGTCGCGCTCGAGCTGATCGTAGAGCGCCTCAGCTTCCACCTGATCCTGGTAGGCGGAGTCGTCGTAATCCTCGCCTCTCCCGATGGCCCAGCCGATACCATCGGGCCGGCCCGGCTGGCGCCACACCTCGTCCCACCAGCCGTCCAGAGTGCTCAGGTTCAGCGCTCCATTTGCGGCGGCTTTCATGCCGCTGGTGCCGCTGGCCTCGAGCGGGCGGCGCGGGTTGTTGAGCCACACGTCCACGCCCTGCACGAGGTAGCGGGCGACGGCCATGTCGTAGTCTTCGATAAACACCAGGCGGCGGCCCAGTTCCGGCTCGCGCGAGAGCGCCGTCACCTGCCGTATCAGTTCCTTGCCGGCGTTGTCGGCGGGGTGCGCCTTTCCGGCAAAGATGATCTGAACCGGGCGCTCGGGGTCCAGCAGGATGCGGCGCAGGCGCGGGATGTCGTGGAGGATGAGCGTGGCGCGCTTATACGTTGCGAAGCGGCGGGCGAAGCCGATGGTGAGCGCCTCGGGATCGAGCACCTCGTTGGCGGCCTCGATCTCCGCCTGGGGCGCGCTGCGGCGGATGCGCTGTTCGCGGACCCGGTTGCGCGCCCAGGCCACCAGCCGCTCGCGGCGCCGCTCGTGCGTCCGCCAAAGCTCCTCGGCGGGAATAGAGTAGGCGCGGTGCCAGATGTCGCGGTTGGCGGGCTCCTCGCGCCAGTTCGGGCCGAGGTAGCGGTCGTACAGATGGTTGATCTCGTCCGAGGTCCAGGACTTGAAGTGGACGCCGTTGGTGATGTGCGTTATCGGAACCTCGTCCCCAGGCACACCCGGCCAAAGCATCTGCCACATGCGCCGGCTCACCTGGCCGTGCAGCCGGCTGACGCCATTGCGGTAAGACGAGAACCGGAGCGCCAGTATGGTCATGCAGAAGTCGCCCTGGTCGTGCGGGCTGCGCCGCCCCAGGGCCATGAAGTCGTCCCAACTGAGGCCGAGACAGTGGATGTAGTCACCGAAGTAGCGGCCCATGAGGTCGGGCGAGAAGTAGTCGTGGCCGGCTTCGACGGGCGTATGGGTCGTGAAAACGAGTGACGCCGTGGCCAGCTCGCGGGCCTCTGCGAACGAAAGTCCCCGCGTCTGCATGAGCCGGCGTGTATGCTCGAGCGCCACAAAAGCGGCGTGCCCCTCGTTCATGTGATAGACGGTGGGAACGATGCCGAGCGCTTCGAGGGCGCGGTAGCCTCCGATGCCTAGCATGATCTCCTGGCGGATGCGCATCTCGCGATCGCCTCCATAGAGCTGGTCGGTGATGTCGCGATCCTCGCTGCGCGTGTTGGCGTCGATGTTCGTGTCGAGCAGGTACAGCGCGTTGCGCCCGACCTGCACGCGCCAGACCCGCGCCGCGACGCAGCGCCCGGGGAACTCGACGGCGATCGTCAAGGGTTTGCCGTCGCGGCCAATGGCCGGGCTCACAGGCAGGTTGTGAAAGTCGTTGTCGGCGAAAGACTCCTGCTGCCAGCCGCCCTGGCTGAGGTACTGGCGGAAGTAGCCCTGCTGGTACAGCAGGCCGACGCCCACGAGCGGCACTCCGAGGTCGCTTGCGGACTTCAGATGATCGCCTGCCAGCACGCCCAGACCACCGGCGAAGATCGACAGCGATTCTGTCAGGCCGAACTCAGCCGAGAAGTACGCAATGAGCGGACTGCCGCCGCGCCTCCCGTAGTGCTTGGCGAACCAGGTGGTCTCCGAGGCCCCGTAGCACTCGAACTCGCCGGCAACGCGGTCGAGATGGGCAAGAAAGGCGTCATCGGCAGCGGCCTCTTCGAGGCGCGCCTGATCGATCGTGCCCAGCATCTTCACGGGATTGTGCCCGCTGGTCTCCCAAAGGTCGCGGTCGAGCCTGCGGAACAACTCGATCGCCTGGTGGTTCCAGGACCAGCGCACGTTGTAGGCGATCGTGCGCAGCGCCTCGATCCGAGCGGGCAGGGAGGGGACGACGCTGAAGCTGCGAATTGGTCTCATTCAAACGACCTCACGAAGCGAAATCCTACGCTTTCAGGCCGCTCCGATTCAAGGGGCCACGCGCGAAAGCGCGGCGATTTCTGCTCGCGGCGCGTCGTAAGAAAGCTGTGGGCGGTGGCGTTGCGGCAGGAGCGGGCCTTGCCAATGGGCGTGACGCGTGCTGGGGAGCCGGCGCCGTTGGCGCGCGATTCGTCATCAGGCGCAAGGCAAGTACGCGCACGTTGTGCTCGCGTATCTTGTCGCGAAGGATCTCGAAGTGAACGCGACAGTCGGCGTTCGCCGAAGAACACGTCCTGCCGAAGATTGCCGCGCTGGGTGATGTGATGAGTGACACCGGGAATCACGAAGCGGGCCATATAAGAAAAGTGGGGGCGGGAGGCGGTCGTTCTCAGAGAGTCTTTGCATCTCGCAGCCTATGTCCGAGACCCCCGACCCGATCCCGAAACCGCCGAAAACAGGTTCCCGAGAGCGATCTCACGGTGATGATAGCTTGTTGGTCGATGCTCCTCACTCAGGTACTCGGCCTAAACTGGGATTCGGACAAACTCGGGGTGGACAATACGTCCGTTACAGCCAATCTGCCGGCTACAAGCCGACACCGGAGCTCTGGAATTGCTTCAGCACATGATGATTGAGCGCTTCCGAGACGTCTGTCACGCGGACGATCGGATAGTGGCAGTCCTGATGTTTGGTTCCTTCACAACCGGCGAAGGTGATGCATTCTCTGACATTGAGTTCGCGGTGTTCGTTCAGGATGAGGCATTTGACGCTCTTGACCAGCGCTCTCTTCTTGAGGCGGTCAGCCCGGTCGCCGCTTACTACCCGGATGATTACGGCCATCATACAGCCTTGTTTGAAAATGGTGTGCGCGGAGAGTTCCACTTCATGCGGGCCTCCGAAGTAAGCATCGTGGCCAGTTGGCAAGGGTACGGTTGGTTTCCATCCCTTGACAGCGCCGTGATGCTTGATAGAACCGGAGAATTGTCGTACTACGCCCGCGCTCTTGTGGGTGGCCCCCCTGCGCGTGATGGTGCGGGCGTGCTGGAGTCACTCGCCCTGAACCTGGTCGGTCTGATGCTCTTCGGTGCCAACCTTCTCAATCGTGGTGAGTACGCGCGCGCGTGGGCCTTGCTCAGCAAGGCACATGAGAATCTGCTCAAGATGATTCGCCTCAGCGAGGGCGCGACAGAGCACTGGCCTACGCCCTCTCGTGCACTTGAGAGCGATTTCTCAGAAGCGGTATACCGCCGTTACGTTGCGTGCACGGCTGACGCCCGACCCGTCCCTCTGTGCGCAGCCTGGCGTGCTTCATGGAGGTGGAGCCGCGAGTTACTCGATGCTGCCGTCAGCCGGCAGAACCTAAAGTTGCCCTCCACGATCTGCGAGAGGATCGATCGTCTCCTGGACGAGGCACTCGC
>JBLNBX010000132.1:0-13394 GCA_050260275.1 bacterium | reverse complement strand
CAAGCTCGACCAACTTTCCGGCCGCATCGCCGATTGCCTCGCGCGCCTGAGCTACGACGAGGTCTGGGCGCGCGGAACGGAGAACGAAAACGCCGTGGGGAATCTCGTGCTGCACCTCTGCGGGAACGTGCGGCAGTGGATCGTATCGGGCGTGGGAGGCGCGCCCGACGTGCGGAACCGGGATGCCGAGTTCGCTGCGCGCGGCGGGCTGGAGCCGGCCGAGCTATCCGGACGCATCCGTTCGATTGTGTGCGAGGCCAACGGCATTATCGGCAAGCTGCCGCCCGAACGGATGGCGGAGCGCGTCACCATCCAGGGATACGAACTGACCGTGGCCGAGGCGCTCCTGCACGTCCTTGAGCACTTCTCGCACCACACCGGGCAGATCATCTTCGCTACCAAGCTCGCGAAGGGACAGGACCTCGGCTACTACGCCCACCTCCGGCGTCCATCGCACGGTGAGAAGATCCCGTAGGCGGAGAACCGCCGCGCACAAGCCGGTTCACGCAAGACTGCCCGGTCTCTGCGTGGGGCAGGCCCGCCGCAACACACTGCCCTGCCCCACACTGCATCAGCGAGATGCGCCCGAGGCGGAACCGAAGCCCCATCGGCACAGGCCATCGCGCGGATCGAAAGCGCCGCGCCGGGAAGGCCGGCCCACGCGGACCCCGCCTGCGCTATTTCAGGCCGCGCTTCACGAGCAGCGGCTCCACAGAGGGCTCGCGGCCGCGGAACGCCTTGTACATCTGCATCGCGTCCGCGGTGTTGCCGCGCTCCAGTATGTTAGTCCGGAAGGAGCGCGCCGTGGCCTGGTCAAACAGGCCCTTTTCCTTGAACGCCTCGAAAGCATCCGTGTCCAGCACCTCGCTCCAGATGTAGCTGTAGTAGCCCGACGAGTAACCGCCCGAGAATATGTGCTGGAAGTACGGGCTGCGATACCGGACCACGATCTCCGGCGGCATGGAGATGCGCTCGAGCGAGGCTTTCTCGAAGGCCACAGGGTCCACTTCCTTCGGCTCGGTGAGCGTGTGCCAGTCCATATCGAGGAACGAGGCCGCAAGGTACTCCACCGTCGCAAAGCCCTGGTTGAACTTCTCCGCCGCCTGAATCTTCTTCACCAACTCGTCGGGTATCACCGCCCCTGTCTTGTAGTGCTTGGCGTAGACCTTGAGGACTTCCGGCTCGAACGCCCAGTGCTCCATGATCTGAGATGGCAGCTCGACGAAATCGCGCGGCACGCTGGACAGGCTGCCGTAGCGCACGCGCGAGAGCAGCGAGTGCAGCGCGTGGCCGAACTCGTGGAAGAGCGTCTCAACTTCTTCCGCGCGCAGCAACGCGGGCTCTCCCGCGGCAGGCGCGGTGAAGTTGCACACGTTGACAACCACCGGCCTGATGTCCTTCCCGTCGCGAAAACGCGCCCCGCGGTAGCGGCTCGACCACGCGCCGCTGCGCTTTCCGGGGCGCGGATGGTAGTCCGCCATGAAAACGCCCAGGTGCGATCCATCGGCGTCCTTCACTTCGAACGTGCGGACGTCGGGATGGTACTTGGGAATGTCCGTGCGCTCGGTGAAGGTCAGCCCATACAGCCTGTTCGCGACGTAGAACGCCCCTTCCCTGACGTTGTCGAGCGTGAAGTACTGGCGTATTTCGTTTTCGTCCAGGCTGTAGCGTTCCTGCTTGACCTTCTCTGCGTAGTAGCGCCAGTCCCAGGGCTCCAGCTTGAACCCGCCGTTCTCCTTGTCAATCATGGCCTGCAGCGACGCTGCCTCCTGCTTCGCTACGCGAAGCGCGGGCGTCCACAACTGGTTCAGGAGCGCGTAGACGCGGTCCGGCGTGCCAGCCATGTTCTTCTCCAGAACGAAGCTGGCGTGCGTGGGGTAGCCGAGAAGCTTCGCGCGCTCGGCCCGGAGCGCCGCGATCCGCGTGAGAATCTCGCGATTGCTCGTTGCGCCCGTCGTGCAGCGATCGATGTACGCAGTCAGGATCTGCCGGCGCAGCTCGCGGTTTTGAGCGTAGGAGAGGAACGGCCAGATACTGGGCGCGTGCAGCGTGAAGACCCACTTGCCGTCCATGCCCGCGCTCTTGGCTGCCGCCGCCGCAGCGGCTATCGCAGTTTCGGGAAGCCCGGCCAGGCCGGCCTTGTCGCTAATGACCAGCCGGTAGGCGTTTGTCTCCTTCAGCAGGTTCTCGCCGAACCTGACGCTCAGCACCGACAACTCGGCGTTGATGGCCCGGAGCCGCTCCTTCTGCCGCTCATCGAGGTTCGCGCCGCCGCGTACGAAGTCGCTGTAAGTCTCTTCGACGAGGCGCATCTGCTCGGGGTTCAACTGAAGCGAGTTGCGTTTCTCCCAAACCGCTTTCACGCGCGCGAACAAACGCTCGTCCAGCATCACGTCGTCGTTGAGCGCGGCAAGCTTGGGAGCGACTTCCCTGGCTATGGCCTGCAGTCGGTCGTTCGTCTCAGCGCTGCTGAGGTTCTGGAAAACTGCATAGACCTTGTCGAGCAGCTCGCCCGACGCGTCGAGCGCCTCGATCGTGTTGGCGAACGATGGGGGTTCCTGGTTGGATGTGATGGCTTCGATGTCCCGCCGCTGCTCGGCCATGGCACGCTCGAATGCCGGAAGGAAATGCTCGTTCCGGATCTCCTGGAACGGCGGCACTCCGAACGGCGTGGTCCATTCCTTGAAGAAAGGGTTGGCGGCAGATGGGGGTTGTTGGGCAAAGGAAACCATAGCGGCAAGCAGGCACAGGGAAATGCGTCGCATACGGTGTTTAGCGTAGCAGTGTTCGACGCGCTTACGAAACGCGCGTGAAGCGCCCGCCCGCACCCAGCACGTACTGCCGTCCTCGCCAGGAGATGCGATTTCCGAACAACCCGGCTGCCCAGAACACCACTGCGGCAATGTCGTCGAGCCACATCAGCAGCCACTCGCGTGCGCCGAGCCGGGCGCCGAGGACGCGCCACGCAACCATCCAGGCTCCTACCGCGCGCAGCGCGAATGCGGCAGCCGCGAGCGGCCACCAGGCAGGGGCCCAGATCCACAGGGCCAGCGCCAGCGGGACGGGGTGGGTGAACAGCTCGCCCAGGTAGGCGAAGCCGCGCGAGCGCCGCGTGCTGCGCGACCAGCGCAGCCGGTGCCGGAAGTTGCTCCACGCGCTGCCGCCGCCGAAGTGGTGATCCACGCAGTAGGACGACAGGATCACGCCCATTCCGGCCGAGTGCGCACGGTTGCCGAGAAGGAAATCCTCCGCGAGGTAGTCGCGAAACTGCGCGAGGCCGCCCAGGCGCTCTAGGGCGTCCTTGCGGATGGCGAGCGTGGGCCCGAGCGCGAAATCCATGCCGCCCAGCATGCGCGCCACGAGCACCCCGCCGAAGAAGCGCGTATTCGTTCCGATGGCGTCCAGGAGCCACCAGAAGCCGCGCGAGGAGAGGGCGCGGTACGGGCACGTGATAAGGGCGACGTCGCCGCCTGCAAACTCCGCCGCGAGGGTGGACAGCATATCGGAGCCCGCTCGGACGTCGGAATCCTTCATGACGAGGATGCCGTGGCGCGCGGCTGCGACGGCGGCCTCCAGGTTGAACACCTTCGCATTCGGGCACGGGGGCAGCCCGGAGATGACCACGCGCGCTTTGACGTGCGGGTAGGCCGCGATGAGCTTCTCGGCGACGGCAACGGCCGGGTCCGATGCCGCGTGCGCCACTATGAGCACCTCGAACTCCGGGTAGTCCTGCTCAAACGAGGAGCGGAGGTTCTCGGCCAGGCCCGGCTCAGCGCCCGAGACCGGGGTGATCACGCTGACCGGCGGCGCGGATGCAGGCTCGCTGTTTGCGCCGCCGTGGGCCTCGCGCCGCGACTCGGCACGATACTTAGCCGCTGCCAGCAGCACGAGAAGACAGTACGCGGCGGAGCAGATGACGAAGATAGCAAGTACGGCAGTAAAGCAATCGCCCAGGTTCAATCTGGCAGCATACCAATCCCGCCGCCGCATTGACTTCTCCGGCACTATCAGGGCGCCAGCGGCCGCAGGCGCCGGGTACTAGATGGTTAAGCAAGACATAGCGGCCGGAGGTCCCGTCGAGAGCCTAAGCAATAACTGTAACCACCTAAAGAACCTCTAAGTGCCTAATCGAAAATTTCGATTTCAGACTCCAGCCTGAGGGCTTTCACGTACAGGGGCACTCTGGTACTATGAAGATAATTTAACGGTGAAGCCAAAGCTTCCTTTAGTGGAAGCCGCTTCACTCGGAGCGGATGGCGGCGATTTGGGACTCGCCGCCGGGGATGCTCTCAGGCGCGCCTGCAACAAAGCCAGCGGAGGCGATCGATCTTCCTCGATTAGCTCAACCGGTCGCCTCGCGCATTTCCTTCCCTTCCTGGCGGTGCGGCGCTTTCCTTTTCTTTGGGTTTCCTCAACTCCTCTTCTTTTGGCTTCTGCAACTTCTTTTGGCTTCTGCAACGCTTCGAGGAATGCCGGCGCGGCCGTGCCACCGTCGCGGTCGGGCGGCGCGCCGGGGGAAATGTCCGATTCCGCACACAATGGGTACCGGAAGTGCACACCAGGGGCGGCGCAATCACCTCTGATTTCAATTGCTTAGCCGCGGAATCCGGATTGCCCCACAATGGGGCATGCGCGACATCCGGTTCGGTTTCAGGATGCTCAAGAGCAATCCCGGCTTCACCATCGTGGCGGTGCTCACGCTGGCGATCGGGATCGCGGTTAACTCCACGGTGTTCTCGTGGATCGATGCCGTTCTGCTGAATCCGTTTCCGGGCGTGCGCGACGTGGGCAGCCTGGCGCTGATCGAGACAGTCTCGGGCGGCGAGGTCCTGGTCAACACGTCGTACATCGACTACCGCGACTATCGCGACAACCTGAAGCTGGCCTCGGACGTGGCGATCGCACGCATCACCCCCCTCAGCGTCGGAGCAGATGGCAAGACGGAGCGCGCGTGGGCGGAGCTGGTTTCGGCCAACTACTTCGACCTGCTCGGCGTGAAGCCGTTCATTGGGCGGACATTCACGCCCGAAGAGGACGGCAACCAGGCCGGGGCGTACCCGGTGGCGGTGATCAGCTACAACATGTGGCGGAACCGCTATCACTCGGATCCGCGGGTGCTCGGGAGAACCATCCGGCTGAACCGGAACGAGTTGACCATCATTGGTGTGGCTCCGCCGGAGTTCACCGGCACCACCGTGGGAGTGCTCTTCGACGTCTGGATGCCCATCACGATGGCTACCGCCATGGGCACCGGCAACGGCACGCTTAACTACCGTGGCACGCGCGACATAACTGCGACGATCGTGCGGCTTAAGCCGGGTGTCACCATCGAGCAGATGCGCGCCGAGGTAGCGGCGGTGGCGCGCCGGCTCGCGGCCATGTATCCGCAGACCAACCGGGGCGTGGAGGCCAACGTCGTCCCGGTCTGGGCGGGCCACCTGGGCGCCCAGGGATTGCTGCTGAAACCGCTTCGCATCCTGATGGCGGTGTGCCTGCTGCTGCTGCTGATAGTCTGCGCGAACGTGGCGAACCTGCTGCTGGCGCGGGCAGTGGCTCGGCAGCCGGAGTTCGCGCTCCGCCAGGCGCTGGGCGCGCAGAGGCTACAGATTGCCAGACAGCTCCTCACGGAAACTCTTATGCTGGCCGCCGCGGGCGCCGCGGTGGGCGTGATCCTCGTGATGTGGCTGGGGCAAACGCTGATTTCGCTACTCCCAGACATGGATGTGCCCCTCAGTATGGGCGGATACCTGAGTTGGCCGACGCTCGGGTTCACGGTGCTGATCGCGGTTGTCGCAACGCTGATCTCCGGCCTGGTGCCGGCGCTGGTTTCGGGGCGTGTCAACCTGCACGAGACACTCAAGGAAGGCGGCCGCGGGGGCGGAGCTGGAACCGGATCGCATCGGCTGCGAGGGGCGCTGGTGACGGCGGAGGTGGCGCTGGCCATGATCGCCATGACCGGCGCGGGGCTGTTCTACCGCAGTTTCCAGAACGCAACTGGCGTTGACCCTGGATTTGACGTCGACAACGCGTCGGTCTCGCAGTTCTACCTCTCGAACGCGGGCTACTCCGCTGAAGAACAGCACCAGTTCTGCCGCGCGCTGCGGGAGCGCATGGAGGCGCAGCCCGGAGTCATCGGCATGACGTACTCGGACTCCGTGCCGCTCGTAAACGTCGCCGGATCGAGTCCCTGGCTCCACCTGGACATCCCGGGCTACGTTCCCGCGCCGGACGAGCAGATGTTCATACACCGCTCCACGGTTCCGCCGGGGTACTTCGAGCTGATGGGCATTCCGCTGCTCGAAGGCCGCGATTTCACCGCGCAGGACGAGCGTGGCAAGCCGACGGTGATCATCGTGAACGAGACCTTCGCGCGCCGGTTCTTCGGCGGCAGGAATCCGATAGGCCGCAAGCTGCGATTGGAAAATCGCGAGGCGACGGTAGTGGGTCTCGTGAAGGACAGCAAGTACCACACGCCGCTCGAAGCTCCGATGCCGTACTTCTACGTTCCGTTCGACCAGTGGTTCGCGCCCGGACTGAACTTTTCCGTCGTGCTCAAGACCGCCGGCGACCCGATGGCACTGACGCAGGTCTTGCAGCGTGAGGCGCTCGCGCTCAACCAGGACGCCGTGTTCAACACAAGCCGGCTGAAGGACGCGATCGGGGCATCGCTGTATCCCCAGAAGGTGGCCGCAACGCTGCTGACGGCGGTGGGCGTGGTGTGCCTGTTGCTGTCTGCGATCGGGCTGTACAGCGTGATGAGCTACGCGGTGAGCCAGCGCATGCACGAGATGGGCGTACGCGTGGCGCTCGGCGCGAAACCGGAGGACGTGGTCGGGCTCGTGGTGCGTCAGGGCCTGACGCTGACCATTCCAGGGCTGGCCTTGGGAATCGCCGTGGCGCTCGCGGCGGCGCGGCTGGTCAGCGGCATGTTGTTCCAGGTGAGCGCGGCGGACCCAGCGACGTTTTCCGCAGCAGCAGTGTTCCTTGGCATGGTGGCAGTGGCGGCGAGCTGCCTTCCGGCCCTGAGGGCAACTCGGGTGGACCCGATACGGGCGCTGAGGTGCGAGTAACGCTGGGTGGGCCCCGGAGAGGCTTTTCGGGGGGCGGACAGACTCTGCAGAGTTTCAGCTCCGCGCACGCCGGTTTGCTGTGACGGTTGCGTTTGAGATCCAGGGGCTGAAGCCCGTGGATATCCTTAGGCCGTTCGGCCCGACTGAAGTCGGGCCCTGATACGAAGCTCTTCATCCCGGTACGAGGCTGCGACGGCACGCCCGGTGGTGAGGTTCGTATCAGGGCATGGCTTCAGCCATGCCGATGGAGCGCGTATCGAGATCGGGCTTTAGCCCCTGGGGCGATGGCGCTCGATTCGCAGGGCTGAAGCCCTGTGCGGGCTCAAGCCCGCCCCCAGCAGGGTGTGGCAAGTAACACGAAGCAGGCCTGAAAAAGGGCGTACGAACGCGCGCAGCAACTCGCCGGGCCAAAGCCTTCCGCCCCCTTCCGGGGGCTTGTTCTCGAAATACCCGCGATCCCGACGGCTTGCGCCGTGGCTACTTTCTGGCGCCCCTGTCGGGGCTGGGCTTCTACTCCGAAGTGAAGCCCCCGAGGGCGATCACAGCAGGTGGACGCATTCCTCCGGCGAACTACAAGCTATTGAAAACACGAGGCGAGCGAAGGCGCAAACAGTTGTTTAGTGAGTATTGAGCATATTGCTTGATAGTGATATACTCAAGTCATGGACCCAAACCGCCTGACCGAAAAGGCCCTCGACGCTCTCCGCGCCGCTCAGGCGCTCGCCGTCCGGAACGGTAATCAGCAGATCGATATCGAACACCTGCTCGCCGCACTCCTGGATCAGGACGGCGGCCTCGCTCCGGCTATTTTCCAGAAGGCAGGCGTCAACGTCGCCAGCATCCGGAACCGCATCGAGCAGGAGATCGCGCGGCTGCCGAAGGTCTCCGGGCCATCCGGGCCGCCGGACCAGATCTACGTCACCGGCCGGCTGAACCGGCTGTTCACGCAGGCTGAGGACGCCGCCCGGGCCCTGAAGGACGACTACATTTCGGTCGAGCACCTGCTGCTTCCGATGATGGATGATTCCGGCGCGACGGGCCGCATTTTGAGCGAGGCCGGGCTCACGCGCGACCGCCTGATGAAGGCTCTGGCAGAGGTGCGCGGGAACCAGCGCGTGACGTCGCAGAATCCGGAGGCCACCTACCAGGCGCTCGAGCGCTACGGCCGCGACCTCACGAAGCTGGCCGAACTGGGCAAGCTCGACCCGGTGATCGGCCGCGACGACGAGATCCGGCGCGTCATGCAGGTGCTCTCGCGGCGCACGAAGAACAACCCGGTACTGATCGGCGAGCCGGGCGTGGGCAAAACGGCCATTGTCGAGGGGCTCGCACAGCGCATTGTCCGAGGCGACGTGCCCGAGGGATTGAAGAACAAGCGCGTGGTGGCGCTCGACATGGGCGCGCTGGTAGCAGGCGCGAAGTACCGCGGCGAGTTCGAGGAGCGGCTCAAGGCCGTGCTCAAGGAAGTGCAGTCGTCCGCAGGGGAGATCATTCTCTTCATCGACGAGCTGCACACGGTCGTGGGCGCGGGCCGCGCGGAAGGCTCGATGGACGCGAGCAACCTGCTCAAGCCGATGCTCGCGCGCGGCGAGTTGCACGCGGTGGGCGCGACTACGCTCGACGAGTACCGCAAGCACATCGAGAAGGACGCGGCGCTCGAGCGCCGCTTCCAGCCCGTGCTGGTAGACCAGCCCTCGGTGGAGGACACCATCTCCATTCTGCGCGGGCTGCGCGAAAGGTACGAGGTTCACCACGGCGTGCGGATCAAAGACGCCGCGCTGGTGGCCGCGGCCGTGCTCTCGAACCGCTACATCACCGATCGTTTCCTTCCCGACAAGGCCATCGATCTCGTGGACGAGGCCGCCGCGCGCCTGCGCACCGAGATGGATTCCATGCCGACGGAGCTGGACGAGCGCATGCGGCGCATCATGCAGCTCGAGATTGAGCGCGAGGCTCTGAAGAAAGAGACCGACGCAGCTTCGAAAGAGCGCCTGTCCAAGCTCGAAAAGGAACTGGCGGACATCCGCGCCGAGGCCGACGCGCTCAACGCGCGGTGGCAGGAGGAGAAGAGCGCGGCAAGCCGCCTGAGCGCGCTCAAGGAGAAGATCGAGCAGACGCGGCACGAAATCGAGCAGGCGCAGCGCGCCTACGACTACAACCGGGCCGCCGAATTGCAATACGGCACGCTCAAGCAGCTCGAATCACAGCTCGCGGACGAGCAGGCGAAGCTCGCCGAGCGCGCCGGGGCGAATCGCCTCATCAAGGAAGAAGTCGACGAGGACGACATCGCCGAGGTGGTCAGCCGCTGGACCGGCATCCCCGTGACAAAGCTGCTCGAAGGCGAGATCGGAAAGCTCACGCACCTGGAGGACGAACTGCACAAGCGCGTTGTAGGCCAGGACGAGGCCGTTACGGCGGTGGCGGAAGCCGTCGTTCGCGCGCGTTCGGGGTTGAAGGACCCGAAGCGGCCGATCGGCAGCTTCATCTTCCTGGGCCCCACGGGCGTCGGCAAGACCGAGCTTGCGCGCGCGCTCGCCGAGTTCCTGTTCGACGACGAGCGGGCGATGATCCGCATCGACATGACCGAGTACCAGGAGAAGCACACCGTGGCGCGGCTGATCGGCGCGCCTCCGGGCTATGTCGGCTTCGAGGAGGGCGGGCAGTTGACTGAAGCCGTGCGGCGGCGTCCGTACTCGGTGATCCTGTTCGACGAGATCGAAAAGGCGCACCACGACGTGTTCAACGTGCTGCTTCAGATCCTCGACGACGGGCGGCTCACGGACGGGCAGGGCCGCACGGTGGACTTCAAGAACAGCATCGTCATCATGACGTCGAACGCGGGCAGCCATCGCATTCTGGAGTACAAGGGCGCGTTCGACGGAGCGAGTTACGAGAATATGAAAGCCGCAGTCATCGAAGAGCTGCGGCGCGTGTTCCGGCCCGAGTTTCTGAACCGCGTCGATGAGATCATCGTTTTCCACGCGCTCACCGAGGAGCATTTGAAGGAGATCGTCGAGATCCAGCTCGGATACCTGCGGCAGCGGCTGGCCGAGCGGCACATCACGCTGGACCTGACCGACGGCGCACGGACCCACCTGGTCCGCACCGGCTACGACCCGAACTACGGCGCGAGGCCGCTGAAACGTGCCATACAGAAAGAGCTGGAGACGCCGCTTGCGCGGCTGCTGCTCGCCGGCAAGGTTCGCGACGGCGACAGGGTCTCCGTGGGCTACAGCGGCTACGAGAAGCGGCTCACGTTCTCGACTAACGGGGACGCCCGCGACGAGTACAGCGTCGGAGGCGGCAAAGTGCTCCGCGCCTGAGCTAAAGTAGGCTCGTGTTCACTTGGATTTGCCAGAAGTGCGGATCGGAGGTCCCACCTTCCTATCCTGACTGTCCGAAGTGCTCCGCCGGAACTGCCGAAGGGAAGCTGCCTGCAGCCGAGGCGGGTGCACCGGCGGAAACACCCGTAGCTCCGACCCCGGCCACAACCGGCCCGGTGGCCGCAAAGGCTGCGTCCGCGCCGGCCAAACGCTCGTCAAAAACCTTGATTCAGGCGATCGTCGGAGCGCTCGCAGTGTGTACCATCCTGGCGGCGATTGTGGTTGTCGTGCGCTCCGGCGCGCTCAGTCGCTCTGCGCCGCCCGCGTCGGGCGGAGCCGCAAGCCCGGCTGCGATCGAGAACGTCAGCGCGACGCAGGGGGACCCTGTTCTGAAGAATATCGAGATCACCGGTTTTCGCCTTGGCGAAGAGCAGAATAGGAAGCCCATGCTGCGGTTCGTGGTGGTAAACCACTCTGCTGCGGATGTGGGCGAGATCAAGGCCAAGGGCGCCCTGCGCGCCAAGACGTCCGCGCCTACGGACGAGCCGGTTGGGACCTTCGAGTTCACCACACGCCTGGGTCCTTACGAGGCTCAAGACATCCGGGTGCCGCTCGAGACCAAGCTGCGCGCCTACGAGCTGCCGGACTGGCAACTCCTGAGCGCGGATTTGGCGAGGCAGTAGGCGGCGCGCCTGGAACGGCCTGCGCCGCGGATTCTCAGACTCTCCGCACCGGTGCGGTCTGCATCCACGCGATCATCTCATCCCAGGACAGGAGTCCCGCAGTAGCCCCGATACTCCGCACGTTCAGCGCTCCGGCCGCGTTCGCCACTTGCGCCGCGCTGGCCGCCGGCAGACCGCGCGAGAGCGCTGCCAGAAATGCGCCCGCGAAACAGTCGCCCGCTCCGGTTGAGTCTATCGCAGGGACGTCGTACGCCGGCACATCGAGGCGTCCCGCTGCATCGACGATCGCGCAGCCATGCTCGCCTCGCTTGAGCGCCACCACCGACGCGCCCAGATCCCGCAGACGCGCGGCCGCCTGTTCCCACGAGTCGCACCCGGCGAGCTTCAGCGCCTCCCGTTCGTTTACGAAAAGGTAATCGGTGTAAGGCAAGGCGGGTCCAAGGTCCTCCAGCCAGCGGCCGCGCGAGTCCCAGCCGGTGTCCATCGCCGTGACCAGGCCGGCCGCACGTGCGCGCCGCATGGTCTCCCCGGCGTGCGCGCGCAGACGGGGCAGCGCGAACGCGTTCGCCAGGTGAAAGTAGCCGCAGCCGGCCGCGATTCCCGACCCAAGATCGGGCGGCTCATCGAACGCCTCGGCAGTGACGCCCGGGTGGTGAAGAAACGTCCGCTCACCGTTCCCGCGGATAAGTACCACCGTGGTTGACGTGGCTCCGGGAATTGCGCGAATGAGCGACCGGTCCACGCCCGCCCTCCCCAGACATTCCAGGACGCGCTCCGCGAACTCGTCTGTGCCGACGGCGCTCAACAACCGCACCGGGACGCCGAGCTTCGCGATGGCCGTGGAAGTATTGGCGCCGTTTCCGCCCGGAGAGGATTCGATGGAGTCCACCCAGACGCTGGCGTTCCACCGCAGTTCCTCCACTGGACGCACCAGGGTGTCGAAACAGGTGTTGCCGCAGCAGAGAACACCGGCGGGTCTGAGTGCGGCTGTTGTTGGATCGGGAGTGCGCGGGTTCAACGTGAAATTCTACTAAAGGCTGCCTGTCTACAGAAGGAGCCGCTCTAGAGCCCCACTCCGGCAATGGATTCAAGGAAGTGCTTCGATACCGGCCAGCTTCCCACTACATGCGTCCCCTTCTGCTCGAACGCGCCTCCGGCGAGGATGCCGGAGAGATCGCTCGAGTCAGGCTGGTGGCCCTCGCTGCGAAGAAGTTCGTTCACAAGCGCAGTGAGTTTGGATAGCCGGTCCTTTAGATCCGCCGCGCTGGAATCGGAACGGCAAGCCGCGTCCAGGCCGATCTCCACTCCGCCGGGAGCCGGGCCAGCCGTGAGCAGCACGCGATCCGCGCCCTCCACGGCGGCGGCCAGCAGGCGGGCGCCCTTCGGGAGATCATCTCCGCCCGCCAGGGCGGCGGCAGTGAAAATCGCCCAGACGGGCTTCTTGGGCGCGTCGATCTCCTGCGGCTTGCGCACCTGAAGCTCCGAGGCGGCCCACTCATCCGGGCTCACGGCGAGCGCCATCAGGTCCCGCTCCAAGGGAAAATAGGACACCTGCCGATCGGGCCGACTGCCCTCGGTGCGGCAGAACGTGTTGTGGCACACGCCTCCGCGCGAGCGCACGTAATCAGAAAGCCTCCCCCAATCGAAACGCCCGCGAGCAAGAAAGAACCGCCCTCTCGGACTAGAGGCGAAAATGACGGAATCCAGGTCGCGGGTGTACTCGAAGCCCGTTCCATCAACGAAGGCGCGGTACTCCTCCTCCCGTTCTCCTTCGGGAGCGGCCAAGGCGGCGGTAATTCCGGCGCGGCGCAGCGCGGCGAAATCCATGTAGACGATGGCGGTGCTGTCGACGGGGAGCCGCTCGATCAGGCTGGCTTCGGTTTGCCCGCGCGCTCGGATGGAAGCCACGCCGACGAGCGCAGCCGCACACACGGCAGTAACGAGGGCCAGAAGCAGCCACGGAGAAATACTGCGTCGCACTACACCCAAGTTACTACGCCGAGGCGCACGAAACAGGCGCTCTAGCCTTTTTCCAGAGCTCTATATAGGGAGCGAGTTCCTTTACCATCGCCTCGAACTGCGGGATAGTAAGCGATTGCGCGCCGTCGCTTACCGCTTTCTCAGGTTGCGGGTGAACCTCCACGATGATCCCGTCCGCGCCGATTGCTACTGCGGCGCGCGAGACCGCCGGCACCAGGCTGCGCTTGCCCGTGGCATGGCTCGGGTCGACGATCACCGGCAGGTGCGTCACTTCGTTAAGCAGAGCGACACCGGCGAGGTCGCAGGTGTTGCGCGTCGCCGTCTCAAAGGTGCGGATG
>JBLNBX010000131.1:0-20054 GCA_050260275.1 bacterium | reverse complement strand
TAGAGAACATCCGCCGGCAGCCTGCATGGCTCATCATCGTGGCGGTGAGCATACTCGCGGTAGCGAATATCCCGCGCGCGGTTCGCCGCGGCAGGGTATTCCAGGCGTTCGTGTCGTCCGGCGCGGCGCTGGCCTCGATGGTGGGGCTGATCGCCCTGCTGCTGTGGCCGAACCTGGTCACGGCCAGCAATAACCCTGCCAACAGCCTGACGGTTCAGCGGGCAGCCTCAAGCGAGCACACGCTATGGGTGATGCTGATCATCGTCGCCATCGGAATGCCGTTCGTGCTGGCCTACACGGTGACGATCTACTGGACCTTCCGCGGGAAGGTGGAGATCACGGAACACGGGTACTGAGGCGGGGCGGCGGGACAGCCCGCCGCTACCGGCCGCAGCACTTCTTGTACTTCTTGCCACTGCCGCAGGGGCAGGGGTCGTTGCGCCCGGCTTCTTTCTTCGCCGGAGCGGCCGCAGGGGCCGCCTCGCCATCATCGCCGTCCGGATCGGTCTCGTCCTCTTCGCCCCACTCCTGCTCGTCCGCCGCGAACTGCGGGGGGTAGCCGTGCATCTGGAGCCGCGCGTCGAGCGCCACGCCGACGATCTCGGCTTCATCACTTGACAGGCCGCCCGCCAGCTTCTCGATCTTCCGGAACAGGCTGCGCATGCGAGCCGGGCTGGTGTCCCCCGGCGCAGCCAGAGCGTAGGAGTGCAGCGCGACGTCGCGAAGGTCGTCGTCGGACATGGCCTTCTCCATCACGCCCACTTTCGACGTAATGCCGAGCCAGCCGGCGCCCGCGAGCGCTTCACGGCGTACATCCAGATCCGGCGAGTCCAGGAATCGCAGCATGACGTCCTCGAACCTGCGGTCCATTGAACGCCACATGGCGCGTATGGCGCGCACGCGCGTCTCCGGAGCTTCCGCGAGTTCGCGGATGACGTAGAGCGTCGCTTCATCGAGCTGGCCGGCGTTCACGAACGCGACCGCCACACCCGCTTTCTCAACAGGAGGCGTGGAGGGGTCGTCGAACCTGGCTATCAGTTCTTTCGCGATCTCCGCCTGCTCGGCGACGTTCGCCAGCGCTTCCCAGCACTCGGCTCGCACCTCGACGTCCGGATCGGACTTCGCCAATTCCAGAATCCGCGCCTTGGCCCTCTCGCTGAGCGCCTCAACGCCGAGTTCGCCCGCCGCGCGTATGCGATGCTCCGCCACCGGGCTGTCGAGCATCTCCAGCAGGTCCTCCGGCGACATCGCGTCGAACCTCGGAGGCTCCTCTTCCGCGTAGCGGCTCCAGATGTCGAACGGCTCCGGAGGCTCCGTGTGCCGCGTACCGAGGTCGCGCAGCGCGCATTCGAGCGCGTATTTGTCAACCTCGCTGGTGCTCGCTGCGAGCGCGCTCTCGAGGTGAGGCCTCGCCGCCGGGTCGCCGTACGCGACCAGGTTTATTGACGCATCGACGGGGTCCGCCCGCAGTTGCCCGAGCAGGAGTTCGAAAATGCGCTGGTCCTGCACGCCGAGGTGGGCCAGGATGAACAGGATCTCGTCGGGCCGCTCGGATTCGGAGTACAACTTGAGAAGCGGCTCCACTGATGCTGAGCCGAGCTCCATGAACGACTCGATCAGAGAGTCAGTGACTTCGCCATCCAGCCGCCTCAGGCACTCCACAAGAAAAGGCAGAGCCCGCGGGGTGCGGAAGTG
This sequence comes from bacterium, assembly GCA_050260275.1. Taxonomy (GTDB): domain Bacteria; phylum Acidobacteriota; class Terriglobia; order Bryobacterales; family Bryobacteraceae; genus DATMXS01. The sequence continues at coordinate 18,359 of JBLNBX010000131.1, read as the reverse complement.
CCGCGCAATGTCGATCAGGGCATCCGCGATGGCCACGCCATCCTGCTCGCGGTCTGCCTGAATAAAAGCGGCGAAATCGTCAAGAACCTGCTCGCCGCGGTCAATGAGGGCGCGCAGCCAGCGCTGGTCTATGCCAACCTGGCCGCGCGCCGCCGCGTTCAGCAGTTCCGGAGTCGATGCCTGGGCATAGCGGTCCGGGCTGAAGAACACTTGCTATTCCTCTTCCCGGACTACGTTGATGCCGATCTCTACGCTGACCTCGCGGTGGAGCCGGATCGGAGCCTTGTGCTCGCCCAACTGGCGAATAGGCTCCTCGAGGTGGATCTTGCGCCGCTCGATGTGATACCCCAGCTTCTCCAACGCTTCCGAGATATCTTTCGCCGTAACGGATCCGAACAACTGGTCCTGCTCGCCCGCCCTCTGGGCGATGGTTACCGTGACGCCCTCGAGCATCTTGGCCAGTTCCTCCGCGGCAGCCTTCTCTTTGGCCTCGCGCCTGAGGGCAGCCTGCCGTTCCTGCTCGACAATCTTGCGGTTGGCCTCGGTGGCGAGCACGGCCAGGCGCTTCGGCAGCAGGTAGTTGCGCGCGTAGCCGTCGGCCACCTTCACCAACTGGCCGCGGGTGCCGAGCTTTTCGATGTCTTCCCTGAGAATGACTTCCACGTGCTACCTCCCCGTGCTAAACGGCAGCAGGGCGATGTTGCGCGCCTGCTTGATGGCCTCGCTCAACCGCTTCTGGTGCGGAGCGCAGACGCCCGAAAGGCGCCGCGGAACAATCTTCCCGCGCTCCGTGATGAAGTTGCTGAGACTGCGCACGTCCTTGTAGTCGATGGCGTCCATCTTCTCGACACAGAACCGGCATACCTTCTTGCGCCGGAAGTACTGCTTCTTCGTAGGGGCTTTGTCGGTTCCGGTAGGTTGCTGCGATGCCGCGATGGGGCGGCCTCCTTTTTGCTCGGCCATGGCTTACTCCGTCCTCCCGGCGGGCTCTTCCGCCGCTGCTGTCTCTGGGGCGGCCGGTGCGGGCGCAGGCGCTTCAGGCGCGCCCGGAACTGGGGCTCCCGGCGCTGCCGGCGCCGCGGGCGGAACCGCAGCCGGGCGGAGCGTACCTGCCGCCTGCGGCTTGCGCTTTGCCCGCTTCTCGCGTTCCTGCCGCTTCTTCTCGATCTTCTTGAGCTTCTTGTCGATGCGCACGGTCAAGAACTTCAGCACATCGTCAGAAACGCGGAAACGGCGCTCGACTTCCTTCACCGGTTCCGGGTTCGACGTGATCTGCATCAGCACGTAATACCCTTCCTCACGTTTCGCAACCCGGTAGGCAAGCTTGCGCACGCCCCATTTTTCGACCTTGTCCACGGTCCCGCCGCCGTTGGTGACGGTCTGGCTCGCCGCTTCGACAAGCGCGTCGACCTCCTCTTCGGTGGCGTCCGGCCGAACTATAAACAGCTCTTCGTAAATCCTCATTTCGCCTCTGATGTTTCACCAAGGGCGCGACGATTGAACCTCGTCATGGCCTTCTCGACGCCCTCGGAAATTATGGACTCGACCGCCTGGGCCGCATAGTCCAGGAAGCCGTCCAGTTCCTCTTTCCACTCCCGCCGCATGGGCTTGAGCAGAAACCCGGGTTCAGCCCGTTCACCCGTTCCAGCGCGTATGCCCAGGCGAACCCGCGTAAAATCCTCCGTCCCGAGCGAGCGGATGATATCGCCCATCCCGTTGTGCCCGCCCGCTGATCCGCGCTCGCGGATCCGCAACGCCGTCCAGGGCAGATCGTGATCGTCGTAAACGACCATCAGCCCGGAGGCGTCCAACCCGTACTTCTCGAGGAGCGGCCGTACCGACGAACCGCTCAGGTTCATATAAGTTTGCGGCTTGGCCAGCAGCACCGGCGTTCCGGCCACCGTTCCCGAACCCGTTACCGCGCGGACCTCACGGCGGTCCAGAACGATCCCGTTGCGCTCAGCCAGCCGGTCGACAGCCATGAAACCGATGTTGTGGGGCGACCAGGCGTACTCGCGTCCTGGATTACCGAGCCCCACGATGAGCCATCGAACCATATATCACTGCCGCGGGCCGCGCGAGGCAACCGCCCGGCGCGCGTGCGGCACATCCCCGCAGCAAGCCGCGCGCCGCGCGCTGTCCGCGGCTGGTGGCTACTTCTTCTTGCCCTTGGCCTCCTCAGCCGCCTCTTCTTCCTTCTTGCCCTTCTTGAGCACCTCTGGTTCGGGGGGTGCAGCAGGAGCGCCTTCGGGCATCGCCGCCGCGGTCCCGGCTTCAACCGAGCCGCGTATCGCTACGCCGTGAAGGATGACCGTATCCGGAGCCGTCAACAACTGCATCGAGCCGGTGAGCGGGATATCCGCGGCCCGGATGCTGTTGCCGATTCCGATGTCCGTGACGTCCAGCGCGAAATGCTCGGGGATCTCGTCCGGCAGGCACTCGATAAACAGCTCGCGGGTGACCACCTCCAGAAGTCCGCCCTCGGCCTTCACCACCTTGGGCTCTCCAAACGTCACGATCGGGACGTGAACCTGCAGCCGCTGCGTCAGATCGATCCGCTTGAGATCGACGTGCAGCAGCGTGTCCTTGATCGGATCGAACTGCCAGTCGACGATCATCACCGGCATGGTTTCGCCGTTGAGCGCGACGTTGAAAATCGTGTTGTGGCCCGTGGAGCCGTGCAGGATCCGGATGATCTCTTTCGGGCTCACGCTGACCGCGACGGCGTCTTTGCGCGATCCGTAAAGGATTGCGGGGATCTTGCCGGCGGCGCGCAGCCTGCGGGCCTCGTTCTTGCCGCGCGAGAGCCTCGGCTCCGCGACAACAGTAATGTCTTTGCGCATATATTGCTCCTCGTCACAGCCCGGGATCGCAAGTCCGCCATGAGGACGTGGGTTGCGTTGCCCGGAACGCTAATTCCTAAACAAACAAAGTGCTTACGCTCGTCTCCTCGTGGATGGACTGGATCGCGCGAGCCAGCAGCGGCGCGACCGACAGAGTCTTGATCTTCGGGCAGCGCCGCGCCTCATCCGAGAGCGGAATCGAGTTCGTAAGCACAAGTTCCCGAATCGGGGACTTCTCAAGCCTTTCCACCGCCGGCGGCGACAGCACCCCATGCGTCGCGCACGCCATGATGCTGGCCGCGCCGGCCTTCATAAGCGCCTCCGCGCCCTTGACCAGCGTGCCTCCCGTGTCGATCAGGTCGTCCAGCATCAGGCAGTCTTTTCCGGCCACGTCGCCGATGATGTGCATCACCTCGGCGGTGTTCACCTCTTCGCGCCGCTTGTCTATGATCGCCAGCGGCGCAGCCAGGCGCTTCGCGAACGCGCGTGCGCGCTCCACGCCCCCAGCGTCCGGGGAAACCACGCACATGTTCGTGCCCCGGTAGCTCTTCAGGTACTCGATCATCACCGGCGTGGCGAACAGATGGTCCACGGGGATGTCGAAGAAACCCTGAATCTGAGCGGCGTGCAGGTCGAGGCACAAAATCCGGTCCGCTCCCGCCGTCTCGAGCAGCTTGGCTACAACTTTGGCTGAGATTGGAACCCGGGGTTTGTCCTTACGGTCCTGTCTGGCGTACCCATAATAGGGTAGCACTGCGGTAATCCGGTCCGCTGACGCGCGCCGAAGCGCGTCGATCAGCAGCAAGAGCTCCATAAGGTTCCGATCCACGGGTTTCGAGGTCGGCTGGACGACGAAGGCGTCCGTTCCACGCACGTTCTCTTGAATCTGGAGGTAGATCTCTCCGTCCGCGAAGCTCCTCACCGATGCCGCAGCGAGCGGCAGATTGAGGTTTTCGCAGATCTCGCGCGCGAGCTCCGGGTTGGCAGTCCCGGTGAGTACCTTGATGCGTTCGGGGTTCATCCGTACCGGCTTTTGGGCGGCCATATTTTCCCTGAGATGTGAGCGCCGAGCCTTCGCCACCACATGGAACGGTAGCGCGCCCGGCTGACGAGCGTCGCCGTGAACGACTGCCCCCCGATCCTGCGGGCCGCCTGGGCGGCCTCGGCGCGGCTGCCGAACAATCCGTAAACGGCCGAGCCGCTGCCGGTCATCAGAGCCGGCTGGGCGCCCGCCCGCTCGAGCTGCCGCTTGATTCTGCGTAGCTGCGGGTGTTCGCCGAACACACTGCGTTCGAAATCGTTATCGGGTGGAGGCAGAGTCTCCGGTGGAGCGCTCGATAATTGCCAAACTAATGACTCGAAAGTATTTATGCTATTCCCAACAGACGCCGAAGTCAATTCGGGCCGCCCCAGCCCCCGGTACGCTTCGCTGGTTGATACGTGAACCTGCGGCGTCACGATAAGCGCGTGCCTGCGCGGAACGTCTTCAAGCGGATAGAGTTCCGTTCCGCGGCCCACCGCCACCGCTGTCCCGCCCAGCAGGAAGAACGGCACGTCGCTGCCCAGCTCCGCCCCGATGCGGATCAGCGCTTCGAGGCCCAGGTCAGCTCCCGCCAGCACGGGGAGCGCAAGCAGCACCGCGGCGGCGTCGCTCGACCCTCCGCCCAGGCCGGCGCCCATGGGTATGCCCTTGGCGAGGCTGATGCGGACCGTACCGTGAATCCCCGCCGTTTTGAGCACCGCCGCGGCCGCGCGGGCAGCCAGATTGTCACCGTCTATGGGCGCGTCGCAGTCCACCGATATGGACGTCCGCCGGGCGCGCTCGAACTCGATCTGCAGCGTGTCAGCGAGTGAAACAGTCTGAAAGACTGTTCTGAGTTCGTGAAAGCCGTCGGGCCTGCGGTAGAGCACCCTGAGGGCAAGGTTTATCTTCGCAAGGGCATTCACGCGGGCCCTGCGGGGCGCTGATTTCATTTCTCGTACTGAAGCAATGAGAAGACGTCGTAGCCGGCCAGCTTCTCGCGTCCGTGCAGGAACATCAGCTCGAGAACGAAGCCCAGTCCGGCGACATGCCCACCGAGCTTCTCCACCAGTTTGGCCACGGCGCACGCTGTGCCTCCGGTGGCGAGCACGTCATCGACGATCAGGATGTTCTGGCCGGATTCGATCGCGTCCTTGTGGACCTCGAGCGAGTCGAAGCCGTACTCGAGCTGGTACTCGATTGAAACCGTCTCGTAGGGGAGCTTCTTGGGCTTCCTGACCGGGACGAAGCCGGTGCCGAGCGCATAGGCTACTGCCGGTCCGAAGATGAATCCGCGCGCCTCGATGCCGAGCACCGTGTCGATGCTCTTTCCGCGATAGCGCGCCACCAGGGCGTCTATCGTGTTGCGCAGGCCATCCCTGTCTTTCAGCAGGGTGGTTATGTCGTAGAAAAGAATGCCCGGCTTCGGAAAGTCGGGCACCTCGCGGATGAGGCGCTTGAGGTCGGGCATGGCTGCGGTCTGTGTCATGAGAAGTACTCTATCCGGAAATCACTGTATTCTTGCACCGGCGCTTCGAGTTCTTCAACACCGGTGACGCGAGCGCCGCTGGGGCCCTTCCACAGGTAGCCGTTTAGCTCGCTGAGCTTCTCCATGGTTCCCACAGCGTACACCTCAACGCGGCCATCAGCGAGGTTCCTCGTATAACCTCCCACTCCGAGCTGAGTCGCCACGCGTTCGACGAACCATCGAAAGCCGACTCCCTGCACCCGCCCGCTCACAAAATAGCGTCGTGCGGCCGTCTGACCGCCCTTCGATTTCGGCACAAAATCATCTTAGCTAAGTAACACCTGCCTCAAACATTTTCCTGCCTCGGCGCTTTCCGCGCACGGTTTTCGAGACCGTAGACGGAACCATGTTTCCGATGTGCGATCATCTCCGTATGGCAAACGTGACTGTTGCAGCCGAACTGATCGCCAAGCCTGGCAAAGAAGAAGAACTCAAGCGTGCCGCGCTCGCGCTGATCGAGCCAACCCGCCGCGAAGAGGGCTGCGTGCAGTACGACCTTCACCAGTCCGACACTGACCCGGCCCGCCTGCTGTTCATCGAGAACTGGGGTTCGAAGGAACTACTGGACCGCCATCTCCAGACTCCGCACCTGCGCGCCTTCGCCGCGGCCTGCGAGGAGCTGCTGGCGGAACCGATGCGCGTGATGACGTACGTCCGCATCTCCTGAGGCGCCCTCCCAAACAGCAAACACCACAGCCGCGCTGCTCGAAACAGATGCGCGGATGGGCGCGCCGCTCAGAAACGCGGCGCGCTCATATCAGCTCGCGCCAGTCTGCCGTGAAGCGCCCGCCGCGATAGTCGCGCCACATCTCCAGGGCTTGAATACAGAAAGAGGTCGAGACGGGATTCGCGTAAGGCAGCAGTTCCCCGCCCTTTCGTCCGAAAGCGACGGCCCCGTCAGTGCGGCGGTCGCGCGATGCGATCTGGAACTGCGGCAGCTCGCCAGCTTCTTCCTCCGCCGCGGCGGTGTCGAGCGGCACAACGCCCAGCCGGTCCGCGTAGAGCCGGATCCGCAGCAACTGCGCGTAGACGTCCGAGCGTTCGAGGGCGTCGCGATGCGTCCTCAGTAGCTCCGCCACGCGCCCGATGCCGGCTGCCATCGCTTCCCGGCACTCCTGCCGCGAGACGGCCGGCAGCAGGCCTTCGAGGAAGTAGAGGTAAGCGTGCAGGCGGTCCACCACGAGCGCCGGCTCGTCCGCGCCGGGAAGAAAAGCTTCGTGATCCGCGAGCGCGCCGGCGAGGTTCTCGTGATAAGCGGCGTCGTAACCGGTTTCGAGCCACGCGAGGGCCGCTTTCAGTTGATAGCAGCCGGGACGCCGCGACCAGCGGTTTTCGTGTGGAACCGGTGCTTTGGAGGGCAGTTCCAGGACGGGATGCCAAGAGGAGCCGTCGCGGAAATCGCCGAGCATGGAGCTGGCGCAGGCGCGCGCGACGTCGCGGAACTCGGCATCGCCCACGTCCCGCCAGAGCGCCGTGAGCGCGCGGGCCACTATGCCGCAATCAAAAAAGTACGCGCGCGGCGAGGCGCCCGCCGGCCACTCGAACGGCAGCGCGCCGGCTCGCTCGTCCCAGGCGCACTCGGCTATGAAGCGCCCGGCGCGCAGCGCAGCCTCCCGATAGTCCGCGAGACCGGTGCGGCGGGCCAGGAAAAGCAGCGCAGCGCACGCGTAACCGGTTATCTCGGTTGAAATCGGCGCATTCCGTTGAAGATCGGTCCGATAGTAACGCGCCACTCCGCCTGAGACATCCTGAATGCCCGATTCCAGGAGCCAGCGGCCGGCTCGTTCCAGTGAGAACATAGGTGGATCAGTCCAAGAGTAAATGGGGGTAAACCCGCACTCGACGGTGTTCAAACATCCTAGCGCATGGTTGTACGCTTAAGGCAGGGGGGAACGGATGAAGCAGCTATTGCTGGGGGTGTTGCTGGCGTCCGCGTCCTGGGGTCAGGAGGCAACGCCCGCGGGCATCCTCCGCGGAACGATCATCGAAAGTGGCGAGGGCGCCGCAGGTGAAATCGCCATTCGCGTCGAGAACAACCGCGTTTACCGCCTGCATTACGATGCGCACACTTGGGCGGAGCGCGATGGCCGCAAAGTGGCTGTCCCGGACATAAAGCCCGGCGACAAAGTCGAGATCATATCGGATCGCTCGGCGGACCCGGTGCTCGCATACGCGCGGCGCATCAGCGTAACGCGCAACGAACCCACCCGCGTCCGGCGCCGCCTGCCGCGGTCCGCTCCTGTCTATCGCAGTCCCTACGACACTTTATTCCCACGCGGCAATCTTATATTTTCGGGCAACGTCGCAGAGATCTCTCCCGATGCCATCATGTTGCGCGCGCGAGGCAAAGGGCCCACGCGCATATTGTTGCGGCACGATACAAGGTTCCTCGGCAACGGCGACGAACTCTCCCTGTCCGACCTGCCCGTGAACGCGCGTGTTTTCGTACGGGCCGGAAAGAACCTCGACGGCGAGATAGAAGCCTATCAGGTGGTCTGGGGCACCATCCTGATGCCGCGGAACTGAACCGCCCGCCGCCGGATCGAAGCGCGGCCAGGCGTGGCCTGGAGCGCCGCGGTGAGCATTGCAGGGTGGACGCAAGGGCGGGCAGGCGGGCGAGCTTACAGATTCCGCCCCTGGTCCAGCGGATAGATGTGGCCGCTGGTCATCGTGTTGAGGCACAGGTACACCACCAACAGGGCGAACTGCTCAACGGCCTCTTGATCGGTCATCTCGTAGCGCACCGGGTACTGCTCCCTGATGCGCTGCCAGACATCCCGAGGGAAATCCTCGGGAGGGACTATCGGCCCGGGAGCGATGGCGTTCACGAAGATGCCAAGCGGCCCGTATTCGAGAGCCATGGCGCGCGTCATGCCGGCGACGGCCGCCTTGGTTGCGGCATACGGGATAGTGCGCCGCTGCGGGCGGTCTATCACGGTGGCGTCGGCAATGTTGATGATGTGCCCGCCCGGGGGCATCAGCGGCACTATCAACTGCGCCGGCCAGAACGTGCCGAGAATGTGCGCGGAGACGTTCTCGTCCCAATCGGCCTCCGTGACCTGCTCCGCCGCCGTCTCGCGGTAAACCGAAGCCATGTTCACAAGAATGTGGATTCGCGGAAACTCGCGCGCAACCTTCTCTACGGCCGCTGCGACGCTCTCACGCGAACTCGCGTCCGCCTGAACTGTCACGGCGCGCACACCGGCATCACGAGCGGATTGCGCCGTCGCTTCCGCCTCGTCGCGGGAAAACCTGTAGCTTAGGACGAGATCAACGCCCAGCCCTGCGAGCGCTGCAGCCACCGTGCGGCCGATCCGCCGCCCGCCCGTTAACCAGGCGACGCGGCCACGCAAGGCCTCGAGTTGCCGCGCAATGAGCGTCATTGGGCCGGACTCACACCGCGGGCGGGCGCCCCGGCGTCCTACTTCAACTGCAAGTTGATTACTGCTTTTCTGCGCGAATCGAATACCGTGAGGGTCTTCACGTCGCTGGTCGCGCCCTGATGCTCGGCCTTGAGCTCGTAGTCGACATTCGTGCTTAGGCCGTGAAAAGCATACCTGCCGTCCTCTTTGGCGATGAAGGATCTGATCTGAAGGGTCTTGGTGTTCTTGAGCTGTACCACCGCGCCCTGCACTGGCTGGCCGGAGGCGTTCGTCACGACGCCTTCGACAGACCGCGTTGTCGGCTCCGCCTGCCGGTTCCTCTGCGCAAACGCCTGCGGAGTGAAAGCCATGACGGCGAGACTCATCACAAGCGCGTAGATCAACTTTTTCATTTCTGGCTTCCGTTACTTGGACGCAGGCTGAAGACGAATGAATACGTTGATGTCGTCCACTCCCTGGACTGAGATCTCCTTCTCCTGGCTCTCGAAACCCTCGGCCGAGACCACCAGTGTATAAACTGCGGGCACCGCCGGTACACGGATCGCGAACTCGCCCCGCGAGTCGGTCGTGTACCGGGTTTTCTTCAACTTGCGGACTTCCTTGGGAGCATCCGGGGCCGGCCTCAAGACTACGTCGGCCCTCCGCAGCACCATACCGTTCTCGGAGAAAACGGTTCCCGAGACCAGCGCGTGCGGAACGTCGCCCTTTTTCTGGCCGGCCGCGGGTACCGCGGCGGCGGCCAGAAGCAGCGTCGCCCACAACGCGCAGGCTCTCGTGCTAGCGCCAGCTCTCGTCATCTTCGTCGTCTTCGTCTCCGAAATCGGCCTCGTCCTCTTCCTCGTCCTCTTCTTCTTCGATTTCCTCCAGTTCCAGAGGATCGATGCCCGCTACGCGAAGGTCAGCGCCACACTCGTCGCAGGTTATGACTTCGCCCTCGTCCAGCTCATCCTCTTCGATATCTATGTCCGCATCACAAACCGGACAAGTCACCATGCCAAAGCCTCCAGGTGAAAGCAATCACTACCAAAGCTACTTCGTTTGTCGGGGTGTTGCCAAGGGGTCCTCTGGCATTCCCAACTCCCCCTGTTCGAAGCCATTCTACGGGTGCTGATGGATAGCGTGTCAATGGCCCAACGAGAGTTATCGACTCACTCTGGATGGCCTTCCGATTGCTACTCCGAACGAGAGGGGGGATCAGGCGATGCGACTGGGAGGCGCGGCGCTGCTGGCCGCCGCTGTTCTCGCGCTTCTGGCGATCGGCGAACAGGCGCGGAATTCGCAAATGGCGGAGCGCATGGAACCCGCCGTCCGCGCATCTGAGTCCGCGCAAGTTGGCCCATCCGCGCACGCCGTTACCGCCGGATTGGACGCGCTCGACCCCGAACTCGAGCGCCTGCTCGCCCGCATGAACGAGGCCTCCGGCGTGGACAAGATGGACGCCATGGCCGGCGTCATCAACGCGCTGGTGCGCGAGAGAGCCGAACTGCGGCGTGCGCTTGCGGCGCTGCGCAAGCAACCGCAGTCCTCTGCCGGCGTGCGCGGTGAGCATTAGTGCCGCGGCCCGGCGCGGCCTATGGAATCAGCGGGCGACTCTGGAGGCGCGCTCATCGAGCATCGCGTTGTACCGGAGCAACTCGTCGAAGTGGGGTGTCACCACTGTCCGGTCCATGTCCTCCCAAGACTGGATCATCCGGCGCAGATGCAGCGCGGCGAGCCGGGACACCCACGCGTCGGTCACCGGCCGGCCCGTCTTTGCGCTTAGCGCCAGCAGGTCCGGGTGCGCGATTGAGATGACCTTTTCTTCCGACTTTTCGCCCGAGCTGACCAGAAATTTCACATCTACCGCGTCGGCGTGGCGGATCGAGATCGCGTTCTGCTGCCACAGGAACTTTACGTTCCAGACCTCGCCGAACGGGTCGGTCGCGTCGAAGTAGCGGAAGTTCTCGATCATCGGCTAACCCATGCTATCAGGACGGAACAGCCGGCGGAAGTCTCTACAGCGCTGTCCCGCCCTGCCGCAGCAGCGAGAGGAACTCGTCGCGCGTCTTCTTGCGGTCGCGGAACGCCCCCAGCATCGCGCTCGTCACAGTGCCCGAGTGTTGCTTCTCCACACCGCGCATCATTATGCAGAAGTGCCGCGCCTCGCAGACCACACCCACGCCCAGCGGGTCCAGCACCTGCTGGATCGCCTGGGCCACATCCTGCGTGAGCCGTTCCTGAAGTTGCAGGCGTCGCGCGAACATATCAACCAGCCGGGGTATCTTGCTGAGACCCATCACCTTGTCCTTGGGCAGGTAGGCCACGTGCATCTTGCCGAAAAACGGCAGCATGTGGTGCTCGCAAAGGCTGAAGAACTCGATGTCGCGCACGATCACCATCTCGTCGTACTTCACGGTGAACAGCGCGCCGTTAACCACCTGCTCCACGCTCTTCGTGTACCCGCTGGTGAGGTACTTGTACGCCCGTTCGACGCGCTCCGGCGTCTTGATGAGCCCCTCGCGGTGCGGGTCCTCGCCGAGGCGGCGGAGGAGTTCCTCGACGAGCGGCGCGATCCCTTCGCCTTCCCGCTCTGTCGCGAGCAATTTCACTTTAGTTTTCATTTTCACGTCGAAGCTCAATATGGTTCCTCCGCGTTTCCTCTATCCTGATCCGGCACAAACGCGGCCAGCCGTCAGGCCACCTCGCCGCGAGCATCCGCTCGATGGCCAGCGCCAGATTTTCCGTGGTCGCCGGCTCGGCGGCGAACTCAGGCATCTCGTTCAGGTTGCCGGCTTCGAGCCGGGCCAGAGCCTCGCAGCGCACCAGCTCATCCAGCAGCCCCGGCGCGACCACCCGGCCCGTGCGCGGGTCCGGAGCGCCCGCCACGCTCACCTCGAGCGTGTAATCGTGCCCGTGCCCGTACGGGTTGTTGCACTTGCCGTACACCGCGCGGTTCTCTTCTCCCGTGAGCACCGAGCTCTCGAGCCGGTGCGCCGCCGCGAAACGGTACCGCCGCGTGATGCGCATCAGAGTGCGTCTCCGAAGTAGTCCACGTAGAAATCTTCGGTCTCGTACACCCGCACCGCGTACAGCCGCACGCCGTTACTGATGCGCGGCCGGACGCGCCGCCAGATCTCCGCCGCGATGTTCTCCGGCGTGGGCGGCACGCGATCGAAGGGCGACACCTCGCGGTTGAGGAAGCGGTGGTCCATCGGCCCTACGACTTCTTCGTTCAGTATTTCCTTCAGGCGCTTCAGGTCGAAAACCATACCGGTGACGGGATCGGGGTCGCCCTGGAGCGTCACCTCGACGATGAAGTTGTGCCCGTGGCCGTGAGGGCCCGTCTCCCCGTACAGCGCGCGGTTCTGCTCTGGCGGGAACTCCGGGTTCCAGCAGGCGTGCGACGCGGCAAACTCCACTCGGCGGGTGATCAGCATCTCTAAATAACCTGAGATGAGCGCGCGGGCCGGCGGATTCAGAAAAGACCCGGCAGGCGAGATTGCAGGCCGCCAACCCGGTCGGCCCGGACGGATACACTAAAATGATAGAGATAACGAATGTCCGCAGTCAAAACTGACCGCATTTTACAAGTGGTGATCGGTGTCTGCCTGGCCGTGCTGGTCTGGGCCGTGTACAGCACGTTCCGCGAGAGGATCGTCACCGTCGGGCAGACCGCGCCGGAGTTCGCCATCACCACAGACGACGGGCGCACCATCACCCGCTCGAACTTCGGAGGCAAGCTGCTGGTCCTGAATTTCTGGGCCACCTGGTGCCCGCCCTGCGTCGAAGAAATTCCCTCGCTCAACGGCTTGCAGCGGGAACTCGCGTCCGAGGGCGTCGTTGTGCTGGGGGTGAGCGTCGACCGCAGCAAGCAGGTGTACGAGCGCTTTCTCGAGCGCGTCAAGGTGGGCTTTCTCACCGCGCGCGACCCGGAGGCCAGCCTCAGCGCGCAGTACGGGACGTTCAAATATCCCGAAACGTACATAATCGACAGCCGCGGCAAGGTCGTCGACAAGATCATCGGCGGAGCTAACTGGACCGACCCGGCGATGCTTTCGCGCGTGCGTTCACTGCTCGCATCGTAGCCGCGGCTCTCCGGGCGGGATTTGGGCGGCGTGCGTGAGCGGCGCTCGGGTTTTCCTTACTGGGGTAAGCTCGCAGTCCCGCTGCGGCTCGCCGGCCTCACGGTGTTAGTCTCAATGCAGCAGCACCCGGAAGATAACTTGCACCAACGGATGCCAGCCATGACCAGCAAAGAACGAATCGAACGCGCGCTGAGCGGCGGCGACACCGACCGCCCACCTTTCAGCTTCTGGTACCATTTCCGCCTGCACGAGCACCCGGGCGAGCGGCACGCGCAAGCTACCCTCGACTTCCATCGCAAGTTCCGCACCGACCTCGTCAAGGTCATGTGCGACTTCCGCTACCCGGACCGCCTCGGCAGCCTCGCCGTGCGCGACAACCCGTTTCCGGAGCAGATCCGCGCGCTCCAGATCATTCGCGACGGTCTCGGCGGCGAGGTCCCGTTCGTCGAGACCGTGTTCAATCCCTGGAACCAGGCCGAAAAGATCTCCAGCAAGCAGGAGGTCCAGCGGCTGAAGCGCGAAGAACCGCAGAAGCTGCTCGACGCGCTCGAGATCATCGCGAAGAGCGAGGTTAACCACATCCGGCGCGCTCTCGAACTCGGCGCTTCCGGCATATTCCTGGCCATTGCCAACGCCGGCGACGGTATCCTCTCGCGTGAGGAGTACGCCCGCTTCAGCGAGCCGTTCGACCGCATGGTGCTCGACGCCGCGCGCTCCGCGCCGCTGAACATTCTGCACCTCCACGGCAGCGACATCTTCCTCGATCTCTTCTACGAGGGCTGGCCTGTGGCGGCCATCAACTACTCGCACCGGACTACCGGCGTGCCCATCGCCAAATTCCGCGAGCGCTACAAGGGAGTCATCATGGGCGGCCTGGACGAGGTGGATTTCCGGACATCGTCCGAAGAGTCGCTGCGGGCGCAGTGGCTGGCCGCGCGCGAGGCAGCCGGCCCGATGTTCATCGCCGCGCCCGGGTGCTCGGTGCCGGACAACACGACAGACGAAGAGGGGCTGCGCCTGACGCGCGCTATGGGGGCGTAGTTCGCTTCACGCGGAGACTCGGCGGAGCAGCTTCGGGAATTGTGCGCCCAGCCGGCTTTGGAGAACAGGTTCGCTGGCTGCTCTGCCCCGCATTCGCGGTTGGTATATACTCAACCAAGCGACGCAGTCGTACGGAGATTGTGCATGTCGGAAATACGCTTGGGTGACGTGATCGACGACCATTGCGTGAAGTGCCGGCGCATTACCAACCACTCCGTCGTCTCGCTCATCAACCACGAACCCGCGAAGGTGCGGTGCCGGACGTGCTACAACGAGCACGACTTCCGCAACTGCGAGGCCCCGCCTAAGAGAACATCGAAGAAAGAGGCGCTGTTCAAGGAAGTCCTGTCGAGCATCGACCCAAACGCCGCCGAGCCGAAGAAGAAAGGCGCAAAAGAATCGGGCACCTGAGTGCCGCATCCGGAGGTTTTCGCCGAGCGCCTGCTGAGCCGAACCCCGCGTTGTTCCAGCTTTCCCAGCACGCAGTGTGTCTCGCCATGCCTCAGAAATCCGCGCTGATATAATCGGGGCAGAAACAGGGGATACCCCGCCGTAATCCGCGCATCGCACCTGGCGTATAGTTCACCACGGTTCGCATTTCCTCCCGCTTCACCCTGCGCCGCCCGGTCCGGATGCGCTGCAGCCGGCGGGTCTCAGGGGGTTCACGGTGGAGCACACGAAGATCACTCGCATTGACGGCGAGTACGGCATCATTCAGCCGGACGGCCCGCCGGCAGTCATAGAGTACTCAATGGCGGCGCTGGACGAGGTGCGCGCCTCGGCGGCCCGTGCGCGAGCCGCTCTCGCGCACGGCGGCGTGGAGACCGGCGGCGTCCTGTTCGGGCGCATCCAAGGCGCGGTGGTCACAATAACGGCCGTCCGCGAGGCGTCCTGCGAGCACGCTCTCGGGCCGGCTTTCGCGCTCTCAGAGCGGGACGAGGCGGCTTTCAGCGAACTCCTCGACGCCCCGTCCCACGACGCCGCGCTCGCCGGCACGGAGCCGGTGGGCTGGTATCGTTCCGTGCGAAACGGCAACGGGCCGTCCGAGCGCGATAGCGAGCTGCACGCGAGGCGCTTCCGAAACCCGTCCGCGGTCGCGCTGCTGGTCTGGCCGGAGAACGACGGACGCGCGCGCGCAACGTTTTTCGCGCGCGGCGACGCCGGCTCGCTCCGCCCCGTTTCCCCGGAGTTCACGCTGGAGCCGCTGCCGCATGATGCACACCGCGCAGCGCCGCCTCCCACGCCGGTGGCCGAGGACACGCCGCCCGCCGCCACCGTGGCCGCGCCACCGCGCGAGCAGCCCGGCCACGCATTGGCAACTCTGGGTTCAGGCGGCGCAGGGGAGGACCTTCCTCCGGCCCGCCGCCGCAGCCCCTGGCTGCATCCGGCACCGTTCGCGATGTTCGCAATCGGCCTGGTGCTGGGCGCGCTCGTGATGATGCTGGAGGAGAGCGCGCCGAAGGTCGAACCGCTCGGCTTGCGCGTCCAGGATGCCAGCGGCCAGCTCTTCATCACCTGGCAGCGGACCGCCGCCCCGCTCGCGCGCGCCGCCCGCGGCCTGCTCGAAGTGAACGACGGTCCCCGCACGGTGGAGATGCAGCTCGACCCCGCCGCTCTCCGAAGCGGCGCGGCCACATACGCCCGCACCGGGGCGGCCGTCGCCGTCAGGCTTCGTGTCTTTCCCCAGAAGGGCGAACCCACGGAAGAGTTCGCGTCGTTTGTAGGCGACCCGCTGGAGCCCGGCGCGGCTGACGGCAAGACGCTGCGTGAACAGGAGCAGGCGCTCCGGCGCAATCGCGAGCTTACGGCCGAGGCCGAAAAGCTGCGCCGCACGGTGCAAACGCAGGCGACGCGCATCAATCAGCTCGAGGACGCCAACCGCGTGCTGCGCCTGCGCGCCCAAACCGAGGAGTTGCTCCGCCGGCGCCGCGAGTAGCTGCGGGTTACCTCCATCACGCGCGCGCATCGCGCCGCAGGGCGGGAATGGCGGCGGAAGGACCTCCTCGCGCGGACCAGCCGCTTCGCCGGCGCGGTCGCGCCACGCGTTCACGGCCTTGCGGCAAACATGTCTCCCGTTGTCCTTCGCTCCTGCTCAGGCGGGAACCGTTCGTGGACGCGCTATGGTATCGACTGCGTCACGCGCTGGAGGCCTTCATTGCCGGTGCCGGGCGAGGTTCATATCAGGGCACGACTGTAGTCGTGCCGCTATGCGCCTCTTTGCGAAAGGGCTTCAGCCCCTGCGGCACGAGTGAAACCGCATCCAGCCGGAGCCGGGTGCGGTTCGTATCAGGGCACGACTTTAGTCGTGCCGTCAGGCTTGGGAAAGGGATTTAGCCCCTGCCAAATGGCTCAAGCGGTGCAGTGGCCCGGCTGAGGCTGGGACCTGACAAAAAGCCCTCCCGAGACCACGGCCCGCCCGGACCCGAAGACCTAAGCCTTTGATTCCATTCATGCTTGAGGGTCTGAATTGATGCTATAGTGAGGGCTTATGCCGTCGGGCTACATTCCCATTTTTATCTACGCCGTAATCGCGCTGGCCTTTCCCGTTGTGCTGTTGCTCATAGCCAAGCTGTTCCGGCCGTCGCTCCCCACGCCCACGAAGCAGGCGCCCTACGAGTGCGGCATTCCGGCGGCTTCAACCGCGCGGCAGCGCTACACCGTGCGGTTCTACATCGTCGCGATCCTGTTCGTCATCTTCGACGTGGAGACGATCTTCCTGTACCCCTGGGCCGTGCGGTACAAGCAGCTCGGGCTTTTTGGAGTGGCGGAGGTTGCTGTGTTCCTCGCCATCCTGGTGGTCGGCTACGTTTGGGCGTACAAGAAGGGAGCGCTCGAGTGGGTTTAGTCGCGCGCCCGCATGTCCGAGCCTGACGCTTCGATCGAATGGTCACCGAGCGCCTCTACTACCGCGACTCGTACCTAACTGAGTTCAACGCGATTGTGGTCGCCGGAGCAGATGACGGCCGCCGCGTCTATTTCAACCGCACCGCATTCTACCCCGAGTCCGGCGGACAGCCCCACGACCTCGGTAGCGTGAACGGAGTGCGCGTGCTCGGCGTCATCGACGAAGGGGATCGCATCGCGCACCTCCTCGAAGCGCCCATCGGCGAAGCCGAAGCGCGCTGCCGCATCGACTGGGCGCGCCGGCTCGATCACATGCAGCAGCACACCGGCCAGCACCTGCTCTCGGCCGTTCTCGAAGAGCTGTTCCAGGCGCACACCATGGGGTTCCATATGTCCGCGGATTACTCCACCATCGACGTTTCCGCGGATGGTTTCAGCGCCGCGCAGGTGCGCGCCGCCGAGGAGCGGGCTAACGCCATCGCGTTCGAAAACCGGCCGGTCACAATCTCCTTCGAAGATTCCGAATCCGCCCTGGCGCTGCGAAAACCGAGCGAGCGCAAGGGCATATTGCGGGTGGTCACCATCGCCGGACTGGACCGTTCCGCGTGCGGAGGAACGCACGTGCGCTCCACCGGCGAGGTGGGACCCATCCTGATCCGGAAAGTGGAGCGCGCACACGGCGGGACGCGCATAGAGTTCCTGTGCGGGATGCGTGCGGTGCGGAGGGCGCGGGCCGATTACGACGCGCTCTCCCGCATCGCTCGCAGCCTCACCGTGCCGCTCGATGACGCCCCGGCGCTTGTGGCGGCGCGAAGCGAGGCGCTGGCCGCGGCCGAGAAGAACGTGCGCAAGCTTTCGGCGGAACTGGCGCGTGCGCGTGGCCGCGAGTTGTACAGCGCGGCCGTTCCGGACGCCAACGGGCTGCGCCGGCACACGGAACGTATCGCGCGCGGCGCGCTCGGTGATGATATTCGCGCGATGGCGCAGGGCTTCACGGCCTGCTCGAAGGCGGTTTTCGTCGCGGCTGTCGAGGAGCCGCCATCGGTGCTGCTGGCTGTTTCGGCCGACTCCAGCATCCACGCGGGGAATGTTCTTAAAGCCGCGCTCACAGCAAACGGCGGACGCGGCGGCGGCAGCGCCCAGGCTGCTCAGGGAAGCCTGCCATCGGCGGAGGCGCTCAAAGCCGTGCTCGCTGCGCTGCCGTAAGCGGGGTTGCACCAGCCGCCTTAAGAGCCTTCCCGACACCGTGTCTGGGAGATGGCTTTGAGCCCGCGCAGGGCTTCAGCCCTGCTAAATTTGCGACCTCAGCGTGCGGAGCCTAAAGCTCCGCAGCGGACTGAAGTCCGCCCCCACTCGATCGCCCCGGAGCGGATCCCGGACGGCGGCTACAGACCACCTCCATGACCCGCCCCGCGCACTGCTCTGCTACTATTCCCGCGGCTGCGCCGACTGCCTCACCCCGCGCCCGCGAGGTGCTGACAGCGCGGTGCCCGGCACGGCGCGGATCGCGGACGCTTCCCGCACCTCGTAATCCGGCGGAGGCTGGAACAGCGAAGGCGAGGGTTCGCCGTGGCGGATGTTCGTCAGCTCGAAGCTGTAATCACCCGTGCGCGGATCGCTGCTGCGCGTGCGCAC
>JBLNBX010000130.1:0-19547 GCA_050260275.1 bacterium | reverse complement strand
CTTCAGGCTCCCGTTCCGCGATAGCTTGTTCGATCACGTCTTCGTCTGTTTTGTGCTGGAACACCTGCCTCAGCCGGTGGCGGCACTTCGCGCGCTCGCGCGAGTGCTGAGGCCGGGCGGTAGCATCACAGTGATAGAAGGCGATCACGGCTCGTGGTACTGCCACCCGCAGACGCCGGCGGCGTCCAAGGCAGTCGCGTGCCTGATCGAAGCGCAGGCCCACGCGGGCGGCGACGCCCTGATCGGCCGGAGGCTCTACCCGCTGCTGGCCGAAGCAGGTTACAAAGATGTGCGCGTCAGCCCGCGGATGGTCTATGTGGACGCCAGCCGTCCCGGGCTAGTCGAGGGCTTTTCGAAGAAGACTTTTATCGCAATGGTGGAGGGAGTCCGCGACCGCGCGCTGGCGCTCGGGCTCACCAGCGAAGCCGAGTGGGAGCGAGGCATCGCCGACCTGTACCGCGCAACCGAGGCCGACGGGACGTTCTGCTACACGTTTTTCAAAGCCGTGGCTCGGCGCTGATCCTGGCCTGAGAGCCAGGACGCAAGACGGCCGCGGGCAGCCAGAGCCGCCCGCGACCGTTTCAGATCCACAACGAGGTTACTGCGCCCGCTGTATAGCGATGGTAACAGTGTTGCTCGAGACTACTGTCCCGTCGGGGTTGGTCACGCTCAGAACCACCGGCACCGAATTGCCGGAAGGCGCGTTGGCGGGAACCCGCGCGTTCACCTGGTATAGTCCGACCCAGCCCGGAGCCATCCCGGCGTAGGTCACTTCCGATGTGATCCCGCCGATCTTCACTGCGACCGGCGCGATCACGCGCGATTCAGCGCCCTCCGCCGCCTGCCCGAGCGGCACCGGAACCGTGAGCGCGCCGAGGCCGGTGGCAAAGATCTCGATGTACTCGCCAGGAACGGCGGGCCGGCTCGGGATGCCAGTCGTCCGGGGCATCGCGAATGTACCGGTGTTGCCGATCAAGATGGACCCCTGCCCTTTCCCGCTGGCATCGACCGTGAAGATGCCCGGCGTGGCGTGCTGCTGAGCCACCTCCACCGCAGCGGAGGCCTGGCCATCCCGTTCCACCGTAAGGAAGAAACGCTGTCCGGGAGGTCCATCCGGGCACTGCAGGTTGATTTGCGACGGGGCCACCCAGAGCAGCGGCAGCGGTACGCCGTCAGCTTTCACCTTGACGCCGGCAAGCTCGCGAGGAAGCGGTATAGCGCCCGAAGCCGAAGCTCCCGAGGTGACGTTGTCGGCGAAGAGCGTCACCAGCGCCCCCGGACTGCAAGACAGGTTGGAGCCGTAGTGCGCCGCGCTGACAAGCGATTTGATGTCGACAACCGGCTCCTGCGGCGGCGTTACCGCAGCCTGAACGGTGAATGTGATAGACGCGGTCCCCTGGTTGCCAGCGACATCACGGGCAACCACCGACAGCTTGTGATTGCCGGGTGTCAGCGACGCGGCGTCTATCGTCATGGTATACGGGGCCGACTTCAGCTCCGCGCCCCGCGGCTGGTCATCGATGAGGAACTGCACACCTGTGATTGCGTTCCGGTCGGTTACTGTAGCCGACGCGGTGAACGTTCCCTTCACGCTGGCGCCAGCGGCCGGGCTCGTGATGGTGACCACCGGCCTGCCGTTGTCCACGATGAAGGAGACCGCGGCGGACACTCCGATGTTGCCCGCGGCATCGCGGGCACGGGCCGAAGCTGTGTGGCTTCCGCTGCTGAGAAGATCCGTGTTGACTTCGACGGACCACGGGGCGGCATTATCCTCCGCGCCCCATGGCGCCCCGTCGATCAGGAACTGGACGCCCACAACGCCCACGTTGTCGGAGGCGTTCGCC
The DNA here is from genome assembly GCA_050260275.1 of bacterium. Classification (GTDB taxonomy): domain Bacteria; phylum Acidobacteriota; class Terriglobia; order Bryobacterales; family Bryobacteraceae; genus DATMXS01. The sequence goes on along the minus strand of JBLNBX010000130.1, from coordinate 17,703 downwards.
GTGAGAGTGATAACTCCTCCGACCACCGCAGGAACCGCGTTCACAGTGACAGCAGGCGCCGTCGTGTCGCTGCCCGCAGGAGGGCCTGGCGGCTGCGTCCCGCCTCCGCCACCCGCGACATACGCGACAAAGCGGCCGCTCGACCGGAACTGCTGGCTGTAGTGCTTGTGACTCGCCGTGACGCCGTACTTCACGGCGGTATTGAATATATCGGTTCCTATCCTCAGGTAATCCTGGTTGCCGGTGAGTTTGTATCCATAGCCAAACGCGTGCGAAATCATGTTGTCCAGATCCGGCACCCCGTCCCTGTAAGCGGGGCAGCCAAGATAGACAAACGACACGCCGGCGTATGAACCCCTGGCCAGGTACCTGGCCTTGAGATCGTCGAGAGCCATCAGTATCGACTCTCTCGCGATGGGATCCCCGGTCAGCTTGTGGTACTCGATGATGGCCTCAAGCATCAGCCCGGACATCCATGGAGAGCTGCCCCAGTCGGACGTCGAGCAGCCTTCAGAAGGATCGTGATCGTAGAGGTTGTGCACCCACGCTCTCCGCCCGTTATCCACCTGCATCTTGTGCAGGGATGCGACGCGCTCCTTAACCTTGTTCAGATAGACGGAGTTATTCGTGCCCTGGTAGTGAGCAAGTATGCCGATGAGCGAGAATGCGCCTTCTCGCTCGGTCCACCATCCTCGCGTGTTGGGAGCCTTGTAATAGAACACCGGATCGTGGGGCATATAGAAGTTATCCACGACCAGAGCCGACACGCGCTTGTTCTCCTCGTCGCCGAACATAAAGTAATCGCTTATCAATGCCTGTGGGAAGGTATAACGCGTGTTGTTGAGATACGCACCGCTGCACTTGGGATGCCCAACGTTTGGCCCGTCGAGATAGATCTGGTCGCGGCGGTGGTGCAAGGCCCAGCGCCGGGCGTTGACGAGGTACTTCAGTTCGCCGGTGCGGGAATAGAGCTGATAGGTGGTGGTAGTGGCGTCGTAGTAGTTGTCGTCGCGCACGCAGGCGGCGCTGCCGACTGTTTCGATCCTGTTGTAACTCGAAACCTGCTTGCTCTCCCAGGCCGGAAATCCGGTTTGTCCCAGAGGTTTCTGCTCCCAGAAGATCAGCGATTCGCTGAGGTACTCCGCGGGTAGAGTGAAGATACGCGTGGGCAGGTCCCAGGTGACGGGTACAAACGTCCGGTCGGTGGTCCCGCGCGGCGTGCCTATCTGGATGGTGTAGGTCTTGGACGCGGTTGAAAACGACGCGATAAACTGAAGCAGCACGGAACGGATAGAGTTGTCCTGCGGCCATCGCGCGAGGACTTTGGCGGCGATGGGCACCTCCGTCGATCCATCCATCACCCGTACATTCGCCGCCTCAAACAGCACGCCGGGCTTTAGCGGCAGCGCGTTGCTGACGAGATTCGCCGGACCGTTGCCGTTATATGGATAGACCGTAATGTTGACCGTTTGTGCCGCGGCAGAACCCGCCAACAACGTGCATATCAGGGCTACTAACAGGGGAACAATCTTCATTCTGGCTGCGTCTCCTACGGTTGTTTAGTTGCGCTGCGCCTTAGTGCGGAGGCGCGCCGCTGCGCGGCTCGGGGCGGAGCGCGCTAGCTTAAGGCGGACATTGCAAGCACGCGCGGTGCCAGCCCCCCACTCCTGAGCACACAAGCACCTACACAGATGAAAGGGTCTCAATAGAGGTATTTTTGAGCGCCAGCGTGTAATTTCTATCAGCCACAACTTACTCCCGAGGTACGGGAGGCCGGCGCGACGACTAATACTGACTAATTCTTCATGACAACTGTTTCATGCTGGAGAAAGATAGCCCTGTTTGCGGGTATCTTTGCGGCCTTGCCGCGCTCCCCGCATCCGCGACTGGCCTGCCCACCGCCGGCCAGGCCGGGGCCGGAGGGGGTGGCGCTGCCCGGACCTGAGGGATTCCCGGCGGCTTCGAAACAGCAGACGGGAGCGTGACGCCGGTCACTGCGGTCCGGACTGGTGGCCCCTAAGCTCGGATTGAGGATAAGAAATGAGCGAACTGATCGACAACCGGGCGCAAAGGGTGCGCGTGCTGAAGAGCGTCATACAGCGGCTCCATGCCGGGGAGGACCCGGAGCAGGTGAAAGGGGCATTGAGACAGCTGGTGTCGCAGACGGACTACTCCGAGATCGTCCAGATGGAGCAGGAGCTCATGGCGGAAGGCATGCCGGTTGAGCAGATCAAGGGCATGTGCGACCTGCATTCCCAGGTGACGCGGGAGGTGCTGGTGCAGCTCGCGCCGCCGCCTCTCCCGGCCGGGCATCCGGCTGAAACGATGCGCCGCGAGAACGAGGCGCTGCGGGGGTGCGTGGCCCGCATGCGGGAGGCGATGAACCGCGTGCTCCAGGCGTCCGAGGGCGAACCGCCCAGCGGCGCGCTGAGAGATGCCGTCATGGACTGGCGGCAGGCGCTGAACGATCTCCAGGACATCGATAAGCACTACCAGCGCAAGGAGAACCTGCTGTTCACGTTCCTGGAGAAGCACGGCATCACGGGTCCCTCCAAGGTCATGTGGGCGAAGGACGACGAGGTGCGGGGGATCCTCAAGGACCTCAGCGCGGCCCTGCGCGACCCCGCCGCAACCACGGCGGACCTCAAGCGGCTCGCGGAGACCACCGGAGCCGCGGCGGCCAGCGCCGTCCTGGAGATGATCTACAAGGAAGAGCACATCCTGATCCCCATGTGCCTGGAGCGGTTCACGGCTGACGAGTGGGCTGAGATATGGGCCTCGTCGCCGCGCTACGGATGGTGCCTGGTGGAGCCCGGCAGGGACTACCGGCCGTTCGATTCGCAGGCTGCGCCGGCGTCAGCGGGAACTGAGGGCGTGAGCCTTCCTACCGGCACACTGGCGGTGGAACAACTGCTCGGCATCTTCTCCACGCTTCCCGTGGATATCACCTTTGTAGACAGTGACGATCGCGTGGCGTTCTTCTCCGAAGGCCCGGACCGCATTTTCGCCCGGAGCCGCGCGATCATCGGTCGCAAGGTCCAGAACTGCCATCCGCCGCGCAGCGTGGAGGTGGTGGAGCGCATCCTGAGCGACTTCCGGGAGGGGCGGCAGAACGTGGCGGAGTTCTGGATTCAGCTTCGCGGCCGTTTCGTTCACATCCGGTATTTCGCCGTGAGGAACGAAGAGGGCCGCTACATGGGCACGCTCGAGGTGACGCAGGACATAACCCGCATCCGGGAGCTCGAGGGCGAGCGGCGTCTGCTCGAATACGAGCAGCCGGTGACCACTGCATAGAAGGAGTCGCGATGCAGCCGGTTCAGTGCCCCCGGTGCGCTGGCTGCTCAAGGCCGTGCGTTTCGTGATCGAGGTCACTGAGCCGGTTCAGACTCCGATATACGATGGGGCAAACGGAGGAAGGACATGCCGGGAATGCTAGACAGAACTGTTTCGGAAATCGCGGCGAATTCTCTGGCCGCGGTGAGGGTTTTCGAGCGGCTGGGTATCGACTACTGCTGCGGCGGCAAGCGCCCGCTTTCTGAGGCCTGCCGGGAGAAGGGGTACGATCCGGAGCTGGTTGCGCGGGAACTGGATGCGGAAACGGGCTCCACTACGCAGGCGGCTCGCGACTGGAACACCGCGCCGTTGAGCGAGTTGATCGAGCACATCGTCGGCACTCATCACGAGTACCTGAAGCGCGAATTGGGGCCGCTCACAGACCGGTTGGCCAAAGTCTACCGCGTGTACAACGAGAGATATGGCGCGACGCTGATCGGGCTACCCGAAGTCTTCGCCGCTCTGCGCTCCGAGTTGGAGATGCACATGGGGAAAGAGGAGAGAATCCTTTTTCCAGTTATTGCGGCGTACGAATCGGCCGCGCGCGCCGGATCGCCCCTGCCCGAGACGCCGTTCAGAACCATCGGCAACCCGATTCGGATGATGGAAGCGGAGCACGACTCGGCAGGGAACGCTCTGGCTGAGATCCGCCGCATCACGTCGGACTACGCGATTCCGGACTACGCCTGCATCACTTACAAGTCACTTATGGCGGGCTTGCAGGAGCTCGAGCAAGACCTGCACATGCACATACACCTCGAGAACAACATCCTGTTCCCGCGCGCGCTAGCGCTGGAGAGATCCGAGCTACGCAGGCCAGCATAGGGTCTGCTAACGAACTTTGCGGGGCCAACGCCCTTCGTGCGCCCGTGGGCCTGGCCCCGAAAAGGTTGCGGAGCTTTGAGCGCTGCTGCCCATTCTTCGCGCCGCCTTGCGTTTCCGGCTACACAAGAACTCTGTTCTCCTCACGATTCCGGCACGGCTGAAGCCGCGTTCCGATACGCCGTGCTGACCCATGCCGTTAAAGCGGACCTGAGCCGGTCCGCTGATCCGGCGTTCCCGCCACCTCGCGGCAGCATCTTGCCTTCCGCCATCCGAAGTGCAAGCCGAGACAGGCGCCAGCGACAGGTTCGCGCTTTTCTTTCCCATTTGTGACCTGAGTCATATTGGCGGCGGCGGGCGCGACCTTACCCTCGAATCGGGAAGAACGCTCATGGAACTCAAGCAGCAAGCATCTTCAGGTCTCTGGAAGCACGGATTGCTGATAACGATCCTGTTCGGATTCACGATCATGATCGTCGGCGGGTTCTGGATTTACCGGAACCGCGCGCCGGTGCCGCAAAGGGTGGTCGACCCGGACGGGCGTACGCTGTTCACCGCCGAGGACATTCAGCGTGGGCAGGAACTCTTTCGCAAGCGCGGCTTGATGAACTACGGCTCGGTGCTGGGGCATGGAGCCTACCTGGGCCCGGACTATACGGCCGACGCTCTGCACGAAATGACCATCGGCATGCGCGCGGCGAAAGCGCCGGGCGGTTACGACGCGCTTGATGCAGGACAAAAGGCCGCCATCGACGCCGAGATCGCAGCGGAGCTGAAAAAGAACCGGTACGACGAGGCGACCGGAGTGCTTCAGTTCACGGAAGCGCAGACTGCCGGCTGGAATGCGATCGTCGACTCTTGGGCCGCCACGTTCGCACAAGGCGACCCGAACAGGGCGCTGCCGAAAGGCGCGCTGTTGCCCGCCGCGGAAGGCGGCGGCAATTCCCCGCTCGACCGCGAAGCCGCGCGGCAATTCGCCGCATTCGCGACGTGGACCGCGTGGCTTTCCGCGGCCGACCGGCCGGGCATGACGCACTCGTACACGAACAACTGGCCATTCGACAAAGTCGCGGGGAACGGCGCAACGGCGGGAGCGATGATGTGGTCGGCCGTGAGTGTGGCGGGGCTGCTGTTCATGCTGGCGGTGATCCTTTTCCTGCAGCACCGGTACAGGCTCACCGCCGAGGACGCGGAGGGCGCGAACATGCGCTTCGATGTCGCATCGAACCCGTTGACGCCGTCACAGCGCGCCACGGCGAAGTTCTTCCTCATCGCGTTGGCGCTGCTTTTGGTTCAGACGCTGCTGGGCGGGAAGATGGCGCACGATTACGCGCAGCCGGCGTCGTTCTACGGAATTGACCTGAGCTGGCTTCCGTTCAACATCGCGCGCACGTGGCACATCCAGACGGCCATTTTCTGGATTGCGACTGCGTGGCTGGGGATGGGCATATTCGTGGCGCCGCTAGTGAGCGGGCGCGAGCCGCGCGGGCAGAAACACCTGGTGAACATTCTGTTTGGGGCGCTGGTGCTCGTCGTAGTCGGATCGCTGGCCGGCGAGTACCTCTCTGTGAAGGGGCTGCTGGGCAATACGTGGTGGTGGCTGGGCACCCAGGGCTGGGAGTACCTGGAGCTGGGGCGCCTGTGGATGCTGCTGCTCATCGCCGGTATGGGCATCTGGCTCTTCATCGTCGCCCGCGGATTGCGGGCGGCGCTGAAGGCCGAAACCGACCGCGGCGGGCTGACGCACCTGCTGCTGTACTCCGCGACCGCCATCCCGGTCTTCTACTGCTTCGGGCTGCTGGTGAACCGCGGCAGCCACATCACGATGGCCGATTACTGGCGGTGGTGGCTGATACACCTCTGGGTAGAGGGCATGTTCGAGGTGTTCGCGGTTGTGGTGATCGGCTTCCTGATGGTCCGGCTGGGGCTGGTGACAGCGCATTCCACGCTGCGCGCGACTTACTTCCAGCTCATGATTCTGCTGGGCAGCGGGATCATCGGCACTGGGCACCACTACTACTGGATAGGCGCGCCGGAAGCGTGGATGGCGCTGGGCGCGGTGTTCTCCGCGCTGGAAGTGATTCCGCTTTCGCTGTTGATGGTGGAGGCTTACGGGCAGTACCGTGTGATTCGCCAGGGCGGCATCGAGTTTCCCTACCGCGCGGCGTTCTGGTTCCTGGTGGCGACCGCCTTCTGGAACCTGTTCGGCGCCGGCGTGCTGGGATTCCTGATCAATCTGCCGTTCGTGAGTTACTTCGAGCACGGCTCGTTCCTGACGGCGGCGCACGGGCATGGGGCGCTGATGGGCGTCTACGGAATGCTTGCGATCGCGCTGGCGCTGTTCTCGCTGCGGAACATCGTGGAGCCACGGCACTGGAAGGAGAAGTGGCTCATGATTGGCTTCTGGGGGCTGAACATCGGGCTGATGGGGATGATCGCGATCACACTCGTACCTGTTGGACTGATGCAGGCTGCGGAGTCGTTCAACAACGGGTTCTGGTCAGCGCGTTCGGCGGCGTTCTACGCGCAGCCGATCGTGAACAAGCTGCTGTGGCTGCGAATGATTCCGGACACCGTGTTTATCGTCGCTGGAGTGATGCCGATACTTGGCGCTGTGGCGTGGGGCTGCCTGCACATGAGGAAGGCGGCGCAGCCGGCGATAGCGGCTGACCGGCAGGCGATGGAGGAGTACGTGGCGTGATGGCGGCGCGCCGGACGCGCAGACCGGCGCGCGCCGCTTCCGAACCACACCGGAGAGGCGCACTGGCATGAGGAGCTTCGACGACGCCCCGTTCATAGTCATCTGGGAAGTGACGCAGGCCTGCGATCTGGCCTGCGTCCATTGCCGGGCGTGCGCCATCGCGAACCGGCACCCGCTCGAACTGACCACAGCGGAAGGGCTGGAGCTGCTCGAGGAGATCCGGGGCTTTGGCGACCCGCTGATGGTGTTCACTGGCGGCGATCCGCTGAAGCGGGGCGACGTTTTCGAACTGCTCGAGAGAAGCGTGGCGCTTGGTCTGCGCACCACCATCACTCCAAGCGCTACGCCGCTTCTCACGGAGGAGGCCATCGGAAGGTTTCTCACCTGCGGGGTGGCGCGAATGGCAATCAGCCTGGATGGGCCCGACCGCGCGAGCCACGATGGGTTCCGCCGGGTGGATGGGTCGTTCGACAGGACGATATTCGCGCTCGATCACGCGCGGCGAATCGGATTGCCAACACAGGTGAACACGACGGTAACCCGGCACAACATTGGACGGTTGGAGGAGATCGCCCATCTGGTGGCAGAATCCGGTGCACGGCTCTGGAGCGTGTTCTTTCTCGTGGCTACGGGCCGCGCTTCGGAGTCACAGGATCTCACGGCGCAGGAGTATGAGGATGTGTTCCGGTTCCTGTACGAGCTTTCGAAAACCGCGCCGTTCGACATCAAGACTACGGAAGCGCAGCACTACCGGCGGTATGTCGCGCAGCGGCGCAAGTCCGAAGGGCGCACCAGCCGCGGAGCGGCAGCGCCGCCAGAGGTGATTCAGAGGCAGGCCGGCATCAACGATGGCAAGGGTTTCGTGTTCATCTCGCATACGGGTGAGATCTACCCGAGCGGATTCCTGCCCATCTCCGCTGGTAATGTGAGGCGCGACTCGCTGCGCGAGGTGTATCGCTCCTCGCCGCTGTTCCGCGAACTCAGAAACGCGGACAACCTGCGCGGAAAGTGCGGCCGCTGCGAGTTCCGCAACCTGTGCGGCGGTTCGCGTTCGCGATCGTACGCTTTGACGGGAGACTATCTCGGCGAGGAACCGCGGTGCGTGTATGAGCCCGCGGGGGTTCGCGTAAAGCCGGCCGTGGCTCAGGCCCATAGCTGTGAACGCCCGGCAAGCTTGCCGGCCTGAGGCAAGTCTAGGAGGCTCCTGCGAGTTGAGCACACCGCGCGCGGCCTGCAGGAGTGGCTATTCGGCCGGCCTTGCGCTATGTGTGCTTACGGGATCTGAGAACCGGCGCGGTTACGGGATCTGAAAGTCTGACTGATCGGTGAAGGACGTGCGGGCGGCCCAGGTGAACCGCCCGCATCATACACTGTTAGCCGCGCTACAGCTTCACTTCCCAGCCTTTGCGCATGTACGGCTTGATGTACTTGTTGGCCTCCGCACTGTTGGTGAAGCGCATGTTCTTCGAATCCCACAGAAGCTTGCCGGGAACCTGCAGTGCGATCGCGCCAAGAGCCAGCCACTCAATGTACTTCGCGGAGACGGCGAAGTCGGAGATGCCCGGAGCGCCGCCCTTGCAGGCGCGAACCCAGTCCTGCTGATGGTTGATGCCGCGGGGGAGTAGCTGCGGCGGGAGCTTGTACTCGGCCCACCTTGCTGCCGGGAGCAGCCAAACGCCTTCGCCGCGGGCCGACGTGGCCATGTAACCTTTGGAGCCCTTAAAGATCGCGCCGTTATACGGGACGCCCATCGGACCACGGCCCATTCTCCCCTGACCGCCTGGCTTCGGTGGGGCCGCACGCCGCGGCGCTGCGTAGGCGCGTCCAACGGGTTTTCCGTCGACAGTGAGCTCATCGCCGATAAGGAACGTGCCGTCGCCGCTCGACAGAAACACTCTTCCCTTCTCTTCCAGGTTGTTCATGGGCGGGAAGAGCGCCTCATCCTCTCCGACACCCTCCGGACGTTGGAAATTGCCGGCCATGTTCTGGTAGGCGTGGACGGTGACGGGGGGCATCGAGCCGCGCGCCGGGAACTCAAAGACCAGGTGCGCCCGAAGAGGCCAGACCCATTCGTTCTTCCCCTCGACCTCGACGCACTCCACGCTGATGGGAGCTACCTTGTCGAGTTGCAGAGCCAGATGCGCCGGCCCGAGGTTGTGAACCAGCCAGTCGCCGAGCGATCCTCCGGTTGAGTACGGTATGAAGGCGCGCCAGCGGTTGGTGATTTCCGCGTTGAAGCCGCGGGTCGGCGCGGGGCCCAGCCACAGATCCCAATCGAGAGTGGCGGGCACAGGCTGAGTCTCCGGACCGGTCGCAGGAATCGTCGGCTGGCCGCCGTAAATCATGCCCGTCCAGGCGCTGACTTCACGAACCTCGCCGATCTCGCCCGACCAGAGTATTTCACAGGCAGTCTTGCAGCCCTCGTGGCTCCAGCCCTGGTTGCCCATCTGCGTGGCGACACCATACTTCTTCGCGGCGTCTGCGAGCAGCCGGGCCTCCCAGACGGTGCGGGTCAGCGGCTTCTCGCAGTAGACGTGCTTGCCGTGCGCCATGGCGAACATAGCGACAGGCGTGTGCAGGTGATCCGGGGTCGCGATCATGACGGCGTCGATGTTGCGGCCTTCCGTCTCGATCATCTTCCGGAAGTCTTTGTACCGCTTCGCCTTCTCGTACATCTTGTAGCCGCGCGCAGCCCTTTCGTCGTCCACATCGCAGAGGGCCACGATGTTCTCGGTGGGGGCGACGCCCTTCAGAATCTGCGGGCCACGGATGCCGACACCCACAGCGGCGATGTTCAGCTTCTCATTGAATGACTTGTAGCCCAAGGCACGAAGCGACGGTACGCTACCGAATCCACCGCTCGGTACCGCGCCCGCCAGAAGACTTCCGAAGAAAAAATAGCGTCTTGAAAACCGACTGCCCATAGATGGGATCTCCTTATGTAGCTCGCAGCCGAACAGCCACTCCGGCATGTGAACCTCAAACCCGGTCTATTGGGGGCCTCGCACGGCCTATCAGATCCGCAGGCCTCCGGGCCGAGGCAGGCTGTTGGTCTATTGTACGCGCTTTCAAAGGACTTCTGTACACCGGCCGGACGGTTATTGAGGCCGTGAGGCGAACCGGCTGCCGGCATCTCCGGCCGCGCAACTCGCGCTTAAGAGCCTGCCCGGCCGCGCTAGTGCGGCGCAAGTACCGATTGAGCGCGCCGAGCGAAGGAGACATAGCCTCTTTCCTCTTGAGGGCTCTGTTCGGCGCGGCTGAAGCCGCGGCCTGATACAAACCGAGATGTGTCAGCCCGGATGATGCGCGCCGTGACACGAACCAGATCGATACAAGGGGCTAAAGCCGCTTTCTCTTGCGAGGTCTTTCGGCACGGCTGAAGCCGTGCCCTGATACGAACCAGACTGTGCCGGCACGGGCTAAGACAGTTCCTCAATGCGAACTGAGATACAACCCGGATGATTCCCGCTCGAGCCGGCCGTTTCGCTTCGGCGCGACTGAAGCCGCCCGTGGATCTCAATCAGGTCGCTGCCGAATCCAGCTCAATATAAAGGGCCTCGTATCAGGGCCCGACTTCAGTCGGGCCGATCACGGCAACACAATCGCGGGCTTCAGCCCCTGCACAGGCATGGTCAAACACAGGGGTTAGAGTCCTCTTTGTTGCAAGGTCTTCGGCACGGCTGATGCTCTGCCTGATACGAACCTGACCGAGGACAGGTCCTAGAAACCATTTCTTTGATGGCTCTCGCCGGCCCAACCAAAGCCGTATTCTGATCCGAAGACACCGGCTTGCAACGTTTGCACGGCTGCGAGGCGCAGGCGGGTGCGCTACGTTGAGAGTCACCGGGGTAACGCGCATGGAAGAGACGTTTATCGCTTACCGCTTTCTGCTGCTCGCTTTTATTGTCGGCCTGAACGCGTTTTTTGCGGCATCGGAAATGGCCCTGGTATCGGCGCGGCACACGCGCCTGAGGGAACTTGCCGACGCCGGAAACGTTGGCGCCACATCAGCGCTCACTCTGCTCGACCGGCCGGAGCGCCTGCTGTCTACTGTGCAGGTGGGAGTCACGCTGGCCAGCCTCGGAGCAGGTTGGGCGGGCGAACAGACCGTCTACATACTGCTGTTTGGCAGCTTCCAATCGCTGGTGCCTCCGGAGTATTACCCGGCGCTGCGGTTTGTGAGCTTCGCCATCTCGATGCTGGTGCTGACCTACGCGATGGTGGTCCTTGGCGAAGTGGTGCCGAAGAACCTTGGCATCAAGAACGCCGAGTGGATGGCGACCATCGTTGCGCCGTTGTTGCTCGTCTTCCAGCGCATTACCGAACCGTTCGTATATGTGCTGGAGAAGTCCGCCGCGGCCGTGTCGCGAGTGCTGGGCCTGGGAACCGAGGCGAAGACGCGAACGCATTCGGTTGAGGAGCTGAAACTCATAGTCGGATCCGTCCGGGCCTCCGGACGCATCTCCGCGTTCGAAGAGGCGGCTATGCAGAACCTGCTGGAACTCGGCGGCATATCTGTTCGCGAGGTGATGGTGCCGCGCAACGACATGGTGGCCGTATCGGCGGATTCGTCGCTCGATTTCGTGCTGCGCACGTTCGCCGAAAGCCAATACACGCGGCTTCCGGTGTACGAAGGGACGCCGGAGCACGTCATCGGCCTGCTGCATTACAAGGATCTGCTGCCGGCCTGGTACCGGGCCCGCACGGCCGCGCGGCTGAACCAGCCTCCTCCCCCCTTCCGCCTCCGGACGCTGTTGCGGCGCCATCTGGTGGTGCCCGAGAGGAAACCCCTGAATCAGATGGTGGACGAGTTTCGCCGGCACCGGGCGCACATGGCGATGGTGGTCGACGAGTTTGGAACCATCGTGGGGCTGGTCACTATCGAAGACGTCTTCGAGCAGATTTTCGGAGAGATCGAGGACGAGCACGATCTGCGCCGCCCGCAGCCAGCACTCCAGAGCCCGGTCGTTGAGCTCGAGGGCACGGTAAACATCCGCGACCTGGACACTCAATATGGCATCCAGTTGCCTACCAATGCAGGTTTCGAGACGCTCGCCGGGTATCTGCTGTTTCGCCTCGGACGTATACCGTCAGCTGGAGAGACTGTCTCCGACGAAGCGCATCGCTTCACCATTCTCGAGATGGAACACAACCGCATTGCGCGCGTGAGGATCGAGCGACTGGAGCGGTCGCCGGCGCCCCAGCAATAGCGGCGCTCAACCGCGCAGCCGCCCGGTCCGGATCAGTGCATCTTCAGCGCCTCCGTGCGCATGATGTGCGCGTTCTTCCAGGCCTGCGTGGCGAAAGGGCTCTTCATCGCCGCGGCGCGGTCGCTGAACTTGGCGGCTTCGAGGACGCGAGGCTTGTCGTTGGTCAACCTGCCGAGCTGGTAGTTGACAACGCCCAGGTTGAACAGGGCGGCAGCGGTCATCGATTCGTCGCCCTCGATGAGCGGCAAAGCGGCGCGGAGTGCCTTGTCGGCGGGGGAGTACTTGTTCTGCTCGGTGTAGATCAACCCGGCGATCCAGTAGCCCCGGCCCAGCGCCGCGGCGCGCTTCTTTTTCCAGTCTGCCGCTGACATGCCTTCCGGCACCGGATGCTTTTCGAGTACGGAGACCAGGCGCGTCGAGTACCGGAGCGCGCGATCGCTCTGTTTACGGTTCATGGCCGTATCGGCCAGCACGAGCAGGAGGTCTTCATTATCCGGATGATGCTCGATGGCCTTTTCAGCAATGGCAGGTATCTTGGCGGACTGGCCCGTTTGAGCCAGAGCATAGAGATAACGGGCGTAGGCGAGATCCAGGTAGCGGCTTTTCGGATTCTGCTCTTCGAGAGCGGACAGCAGATCCACCGTCGTCTCGGGCTTCGCCTGGATAGCGGTCACATAGAGCGCATACTCGGTGTTTACTTCGATGAGGCGGGCATTCTCGACGGTGCTGGCCCAGACCTGCTTCTCCGCTTCGCTCTCCGGCGCGGGCGTCGCGATCACTTTTCGCGCCAGCGCGCAAGTCTCTGCGGCAAGCTTCTTGACCAGGGCCGGGTCGTTCTGTTTCTGGGCCTCTTGGAGTTTCCGGAACGTATCCTCCAGCTCACCAGGAGCCGCGAAAACGGCTCCAGCGAACAGGACGAGTAACAGACTGCGCGAGAAGAGTCGCATGCGCAACCTCCCAATCGCTCTAAGCTACTGTCCGTGTCCGGCGGTCAGGGCGTGTGATCGCACTGCCGCATGCATTTCGCGGGCGCGCGAGTCGCGCCCATGAGGTCTGGTGATGAGTGTGTGCACCGCGCTGCGTGACCGCAGGCGGATGATCGGAACGGCACGGGGACGCAGCGCGCGCCCAGAGGTCCCCTGGCGCCCGCATCATTTCAGGTGAACTGCCGGTGCGGAACCGCCGGGAGGGGCTAACGGGATGGAGCGCTTCGCAGCGCGGCAAGGCGGGCCGGAGCAGGAGTAAACGGCGAACCCTATCCGCAACGGATTGGGCCATCACCGGCATAGGCGCCCCGAGCCTGATATTGGATTCACGGAAGGGCGGCTGTCAAGCCCCCCTGGAAGGGCATCCAGGGCCCGGGGTTGCCCGGAAACGCGCCTCTGCGCCGGAAATCGAGCCGGCTACTTCTCGACGGTTACCACCGGGTTGGTGATCACCGGCGCGGGCGTGCTGGTAACAGGGATTGCGCCCGCGCGCATCACCTTGTCGGCCTCCACCGCTATCGCGTGGTTGAGTGATACCTCGACCCCGGAGCCGATCTCGAACCTCACATCGCTCCCGCGGGCCAGAAGCGCAATGAGAGCCCCGGCGGCGACACCCGAAAGGCCGCCTATGCCTACTCCGCGCACGCTGCCGCTGGTGGCCCCGGCTATGCCGCCTATCTGGCCGCCGATAGCCGCGCCCTCACCGATGCGCTTGAGGTCCGTGCCTTTTTCAGGATCGTGGCTGACCGTTCCGGGTTCCTTCACGCGCGAGTCCTGGCTGCCGGGAACCTGGCCTATCGCCGCGGCAAGGTCGAGCGTGTATCCGTTGGGGTAGATGAGCTTCGTGAGGTGAAACCTCAGCTCCGCCGAGCCCTTTATGCGGCCCGCGCGCTTGGAGGTATCGATCACGCCCTGGGCGTACGTTCCGGCGGGAATGACAGTGACGCCGTTCACGACGATGGGAAACGTCGTTTGCGCGTAGATGGGGTCGCCGGGCTGGGCGTTCCTGGTGGAGACGGCCTGCCGGAGTTGAATGGGTATCTTCGTGCCCGCCGGCACGATCCACAACCCATCAACAGGCTCCGCCGGCGGCTTGGGTCCTGCGGCCTCGGATCGCGTCCTGAGCGGGCGGCTTTCGCCCGCCGGAGGCTCGGACTGTTGCTGGCAAAGAGCCACAACGGAGGTCAGGAGGACGGCGAAGATCAAGGCACGCATAGAATCCCTTCCTGTGGCCCAGTATAGTTCAGCGCGCGTCCAGGCCCCCGGGAGCGCGATCTAAAGGTCAGACCGACTCGAGTTGCATTGAGATGTCCTCCCACTCGGACATCAGGGCAGCGAGATCCGCGCGCCGCTGCTCGAGGAGCGCCGACACACGGATAGTCTCCTCGGCACTGCGGAAATTGGACAGCTCGCTCTCGTAACCGGCGATCTCCGCCTCAACGCGAGCGATCTCCTCCTCAAGCGTCTCGCAACGTTCCTGCAACTGGCGCACGCGGATGGGGTTCATGCGCTTTGCGGGAGGCGCGGGCGGAGCCTGCTCCGGCACGGTCTGAGGCCCGACGTCAGGAGCCGCCGCGATGGCTTCTGAGGCCGGTTCCGCCTCGCCGGAGTGCTCTTTTCGCCACAAATAGTCTTCGTAGTTGCCGGCGTATGCGGTTACGGTGTTCTGAGCCACCTCGAAGATGCGCGTTGCGAGCTTGTCGATAAAGTAGCGGTCGTGCGAGACGAATACGACGGTGCCAGAGTAGTTCTGCAGCGCTTCGAGCAGCACATCCTTCGCGCGCATGTCGAGGTGATTCGTGGGTTCGTCCAGCAGCAAGAAGTTCGACGGTTTGAGGAGAAGCCTGGCTAGAGCGAACCTGTTGCGCTCGCCGCCAGACAGCACGCCGATCTTCTTGAGAACATCATCTTCCGAGAACAGGAAACAGCCGAGGAGGCTCCGCAGCTCAACCAGCGGCGTCATCGGCGCAACACCCGCCAGTTCATTTAGCAGGGTCGAGTCTGGGTCGAGTTCCTTGTACTGGTCCTGAGCGAAGTGGTCCGGCACGGCATTGTGCCCCAGCACGTACTCGCCGGAAGTGACGGGTTCGGTGCCGGCCAGTAAGCGGATCAGTGTCGATTTGCCCGCGCCGTTCACGCCAACCAGCGCTACGCGGTCGCCGCGCTCGATAGTGAACGAGACGTTCTCGAAAACCAGGCGCGTGCCGTAGTACTTTGCGACATTGCGGAACTCCGCGACTATGCGGCCGCTCGGCTTTGGCTGCGGAAAGCGGAAATGGATCGCTTTCTCTTCCGGCGGTATCTCAATGCGTTCGATCTTCTCCAGTTCCTTGATGCGGCTCTGCACCTGCTTGGCCTTGGTGGCCTTGTAGCGGAAACGGTTGATGAATGCCTCGAGATGGCGAATGCGGTCCTGCTGGTTGCGATAGGCGGCTTCGAGCTGCGAGCGGCGTTCCTGCCGCTGCTCGAGATACCGCGAGTAGCCGCCGGTGTAGAAGTTGAGCCGCTTGTTCCACAGCTCGGCGATTTTTCGGACCGTGACGTCGAGGAAATAGCGATCGTGTGAAACGACTACGAACGCATAGGGATAGGCCGACAGATACTCTTCGAGCCAGTTGCGGGCCTCAAGGTCGAGGTGGTTGGTGGGCTCGTCCAGCAGCAGAAGATTCGGCTTCTCGAGCAGCAGCTTCGCGAGCGCGATGCGCATCTGCCAGCCGCCGGAAAACTCCTCGGTGCGGCGCGTCCAGTCCTCTTTCGCGAAGCCCAGGCCCGTAAGCACAGCGCCTGCCTGCGCCTCGAGGGCGTAGCCGTCGCGCGTGCGGAACTCGGTTTCAATCCGGTGGAAACGCGCCGAGACCTGTTCGTAATCGGGCGAGGCCGGGTCCAGTTCGGCCATGCTGCGCGTGAGCTGTTCCATCTCGCGCTCGAGGGAACGCAGGTCCTGGAAGACGGACAGGCACTCAGCGAAAACGGTGCGCCCGGAGAGCGAGAGGCCGTCCTGCGGCAGGTACCCTGCAGTCAGCCCGCGCGTGGAGGACACGGTTCCCTCGTCCGGCGTGTCGAGGCCGGCGAGAATCTTCAGCAGGGTGCTCTTGCCGGTGCCGTTCGCGCCTACAAGGCCGACGCGGTCGTTCGGCGTGACGAGCCAGTCTGCGTTTTCGAAGAGGAGCTTGGGGCCGAACCGTTTGGCGGCCGAGGACAACTGAATCAAATCTCAGTTTAGCTGGTTGAGGGGCTGCGGCGAGAGCGGTGGCGCCCTCGCCGCGCGTAATGCCTACTGCCGGGCGAGCCTGAATACGCCCGCGTGCGATGCGCCAACGAACGGGCCGGGAACGGTCGTCTCGCTGAGTCTTTCGCGCCCCATGAAGTCGCGGTCGCACCCTTTCACGGCCGGCGCGGAAGGCAGCGGTTGAGCGGGCGTCCAGGTCAGAAGGAGCTGCCTCTCATCGAGATCCGCCGCGCCCTGCATCGTGATGCTGTGCGCCTCGGAAGCGAGCGGCGCGACGCGCGCCTCGCCCGTATGGACGTAGATGTTGTAGTCCGCCACGTTGCTGGGGTCGCCGAAGTTCAGCGGCGCCGCGGCGTCAACGAAGATATTGTTCACGACGCGGTTGTTCGTCGATGTCAGCTTGCGGCCGCCAAGCGAGCGGTCCGTCGCGACTCTGGCAATGACCAGATCTTCTTTGATGCGGCCGAACAGGTTGTGCGCGATGACGAGGTGGTCCGTATCGGCTGCCCTGACGCCCTGCCCGTCGATGTTCCAGAACACGTTGTTGTCAACCATGTTCGGGTGCTGGGAGGCTTCGACAAAGACCGCGCCCTGAACGGTGGAAACGTCCCGGATCAGGTTGCCCGTCACGCGCGAGTTCCTGTTGTCCCAATCGAGCCAGATGCCGCTAGCGCCCTGCAGGCGCGCGATATGGTTATTTCGGACCAGCGTACCGGTGTTGATGAGCAGCTTGATGCCGGCCGTCTCCCAGTGGAACTCGGCATCCTGCCAGCCGCAATCGGCTATCTCGTTGTCTTCGACGAGCGCGTAGTTGTTTCTGAGGCCCCTGATGCCGGCCGTTCCGCAGTCGTAGATGTGGTTCCCGCGAACGATCGTGTGACCGAGGTTCGGATCTTTCCGGGGAGTGTAGCGCTTGTCCTGGCGCTCGAAGACCTCGAACCCGATCTCCACGCCAACGGAGTTGACGTGCCTGACCGTGTTGTTCTCGATGATCCAATGGTGCCCGCCCATGGTGTACAGCGCGCCGACGCCAGTGCGGAGGAAGCTGTTAGCGCAATGCTCGAACACAAGGCCGCTGACGCGCACGAAGCCGAAGCCTGCGCCCTGGGGCTTGAAGATGTGCGGTTGCACGGCAGCCTCGAACATGGTTCCGTTGGGATCACCGCCACCGTACGGATGAATGTGGATCGTTCGCCCATCCGGCCCCACCCAGTACGAGCCGGGCACCCGCACAAGGTCCTCGTACGTGGCCATCTGCTGCATGCGCAATCCGTTCTCGAATAGCAGCCCCCGTGGAAGGGTATATGGGAGACGGCCCTTCCAGCTCAGGGCCCACGGCATCAGATCCATCTCTTCATCGGTGGCGTTCGGGGTCCGGAAAGGATCGTAGCCGCCTTCGAACATAGAATCGGGAAGCGTGAT
>JBLNBX010000129.1:0-19169 GCA_050260275.1 bacterium | reverse complement strand
GGCGGGGGCGGGCGCCCGCGCCGCCCCCCCACCCCACCCCCTCCCGGGCTACCCCCCGGGGGGGGGCGGCGCCCACGCCGCCGTCGAGGATGCCACGACTCACCGCATCGTGGCCGAGGCGTCCGCTTCAGGCCCGAGCGCGGCTGCTATCGCGCAGGAGTTGGCCAGGCGCATCGAGCCTTCCGCGCGGCCGCTGAACATCTCCGACGAGGCGCTCCGGGCTTTCTCCGAGGGCAGCTTCGAACGCGCCGCCTCCCTTGAGCCGGCCTTCGGCGCCGCCTACACCGGCTGGGCCACCGCCGCTCTGGCCAAAGGGGATCGCGCCGCTGCGGAAAAGGCCATCGCGGCAGGCCTGGCGCGAGGGGAGAGCATCGGCGCTCTGGAACGTGCACAACTACAGCTCGCCGCGGCGCGCCTGAGCGGGGATCGCGCAGCCACGCGGCGCGCGCTGCTGTCGCTCACGCAGGCGGCTCCTGCCGATGCAGCCGCGTTCCGCGCGCTGGCGCCGATCGATACGGGCAGGCGATCGTTCGCCGATGCTGCCCGCTGGTACGATGAGGCGATCGCGCGCGACCCGGACCCCGACCTGTACAACGCAGCGGCATACGTCCGCGCATACGGCGGCGATCTCGAAGGCGCGGTCAACCGCATCGAGATCTACCGACGCCTGCGGCCGAACGAAGCGAATCCGCTAGATTCCCGCGGCGAGATTCACTACCACCTCGGACGCTTTGCGGAGGCTGAGCGAGATTTCCTGGCGTCGTTTGAGAAGGACCCGTCTTTTCTCGGCGGAGCGGCGCTCTACAAGGCGGCCTGGGCGCGGCTACGGACGGGCGACCTCGCGGGCGCGGATGCCCACATGGCGCGATATCTCAAGACCCTCTCCGGCGAACGCGCGGCGGTGCTGCAAGCGCAGTGGGAGTTCGTTACGGGACGGCGCGAACAGGCGTTCAAACGGCTGGCAAACGCGCAGAGCCCCGCAGCGGCGGCGCACCTGGCCGTGTGGTCGCTGGAATCAGGCGACCGTGCGCTGGCCGCCACACACGTCGCGCGCGTGCCCATGCAGTCCGCCGCCGGCGCGGCGCTGCGGCTGGTGCTCGCACCCGAATCGCAGGGAGCCACGGGGCCGGTTGCGGACCTGGCGCGCGGCTACGCCGCGATGCTGGCGGGCAGGCCACACGAAGCGGTGAGGCACTTCTCGGCGCTTCTCGACGCCGCCCAGCCGGGCTCGGCGGACGGGCCCGAGGTGCTGCTGGCCTGGGCGCTGGCCGAAAGTGGGCGCGCCGAGGAGGCGAAGCCGCTGCTCGCTCACAATCCCATTCCGGATGCCTCCGGCGACCACCTGTTCCTTCCGCTCATCTACCCGCGGCTGCTCGAATTGCGCCAACGGCTTGGCATGGCGCAGAGCCGCTGAAGGGAGCGATTCCCGGAGCCTGCCCCTGCGGGCCGGCCAAGCCAAAGTGAAGTTCTTCAGGGTACACCGCATCGCGAGGCAATCTATGCGATGCGATCGGGGGAGGCGAAAAACCTGGCCGCGCCGGAGCCGGAGGCTAACTCCGGCGCAGCCGTCCGGGGGGAATTACCGAATGTTGACGAGCTCCTGCGGCTTTTCCAGCCATTCCAACTGCTTCTCGAGCGGGATCGAGTACTTGCGCTCGATCTTCTCCCGGAACGTCGGGCCGGCGTTGTAG
This sequence comes from bacterium, assembly GCA_050260275.1. Classification (GTDB taxonomy): domain Bacteria; phylum Acidobacteriota; class Terriglobia; order Bryobacterales; family Bryobacteraceae; genus DATMXS01. Next base: position 17,478 of record JBLNBX010000129.1, on the reverse strand, counting down.
GCACAGAACGGGTAGATGAGGCCGTTCGGCGCGGCGTAGTGGATCACGCACCGCTTCACGCGCTCGACATCGTAGTTGTACGAGTCCATGAAGTGCATGCCAGCCACCATCAGGGTCTTGTAGGTGAAACCTTCCTTCTCCTTCTCGCCGCGGCCGTAGCGCTTGTCCGTGAATCCCTGGAGTGTGGAGATGAACTTGTCGAACGTGAGGCCCTGCGGCGCCCTGTCCTCGTGGAAGTGCTTCTTGAGCGACTGCCAGGTCCGCACGGCGGAGAAGTACTTCACGAGCATCTTGCCGGCGCTGCGCGACAGCACATCCAGATCCTGCAGGAACGCGCCGACGTCGAGGAATCGCGTGACTGGGGTAGCCTTGCGGTTCTGGTCCACGAACAGGTAGGTGCCCATGGAGCAGTGCGGGTTGGGCGTGAGCGTCGGAATCTCCTCGCCTCGAAGCGCGCCGACGAACTTCGAGAACGGAGATACGCAGGACAGCGGGAACCAGTCATCGTACTTGTCGGTGATGCCGGTCTGCTCGGAGACGCAGCGCGCCACGTCGGCCATGGTGAACCGCTTCTCCTCGAGTTCGCGGCGCGAGATGCGGCCCGTAAACGCCACCGGCTGGAAGCTGATGGCGCTGACGCAGTCGATGTTTTCGAGCGCCACTCGGACGATGTCGCCGATCTGGTTGTCATTGAAGCCGCGCACGATGGTCGGGACGAAGCATATCTTCATTCCGGCCTTGCGGACGTTCTCGATGGCCTGGAGCTTCTTATCGAAGAGCGACTCGCCGCGCACGCGCTTGTAGGTGTCCTCGCAAACGCCGTCGAACTGCAGGTAGAGCGTGTGCAGCCCCGCCTCTTTCGCCTTCATCGCGAACTCGAGGTCGGTGAACATGATGCCGTTGGTGGCGCACTGGATATGGGAAAAACCCATTTCCCTCGCCATGCGGCAGGCTTCGAGGAAATGAGGGTGGATGGTTGGCTCGCCGCCTGAGAACTGCACGACACGCGCGGCAACGGGCTTTTCGTCCCTGAGCGCCTGGAGCATGCGGCGCACCTGGTCGAGCGAGGGCTCGTACAGGTAACCGGAGGCGTTGGCGTTGGCAAAACACACCGGGCAGGTGAGATTGCAGCGGTTCGTCAGGTCCACGTTCGCCAGAACGGTGTGGCTCATGTGCATCGAGCACAGCCCGCACTGATCCGGGCAGCGGCTGGCGTTGGGTATCGACGGGTTCTTGACGCCCCGGTTATCGCCGAACGACCAGTTCTCCATCTTGAGGTACAGCCTGACGTCGGAGTAGATCAGGTCCCGGAAGTAGCCGTGCTGCGGGCAGGTCTTCTCCATCCAGACCTTGCCACCCTCCTCGAAGATGGTGGCCTCGATGATCTTGGTGCAGTCTGGGCAAAGCGACTGCGTAATCTTCGGCAAACCCTTGTGAACAGGGATAATCCGGGAACCGCCGTAGGTCGTCTCGGGCTGAATGACGCGGAAACCGCTGGCGGTGGTCGGCGAAAACGTGGTGGTGCTCAAGTGCGCTCCTCCTGCGAAAGGCTGTACGCCCGGCTACATCGGGATTATAGGAGCTTAAGGCGCTATAGACATCGAAAGGGGGTTAAACGGTTTGCTTCTGCGGTTGTACGGGGATATGCGGGGTTGAACGGGGGCCGGCTGGGGGCCAGCGGTCCGGCCGGTACACCGGGGAAGTACCACCGCCTGGGACGGCGCACGAGGCTCACGCCGGGGAAACCGGCCTGCAGAGGAGCAGCGAGGAAGGCTCGGGAGGCGCCATGCCACCCCAATAGGACACCAATGCCCCAGCCAGGAAGGAAAGCCAGGGGGCAGCGCGGAAATGCTGCCCCCCACTGAAATCCGGCGGCAGGCCGGAACGCGACAGCCTGCCCCGCCCGGACGATTACTTACGCGTTTGCCGCGTACCTCTTCTGCATGTCGGCCAGCGTTATCGGCTCGTAGTCGCCTGCATGCCCGGCCTGGCCGAACTCGACCATGCGCTGCGCAACCACCTTCTTCATAGCCTCGCGAGCCGGCTTCAGGTAGTCGCGAGGATCGAACTTCTCCGGCGACTCAGCGAGCACCTTACGGATCGCGCCGGTCATGGCCAGGCGGTTGTCCGTGTCCACGTTGATCTTGCGGACGCCGTTGCGGATACCGAGCTGGATCTCCTCCACCGGGACGCCCCACGTCGGCTTCAGCTTGCCGCCGTACTGGTTGATGATGTCCTGCAGATCCTTGGGAACGCTCGAAGACCCGTGCATCACGAGGTGGACATGGGGGATCTTCTGGTGAATCTCGATCAGCCGGTCCATCTTCAGCACCGCGCCGTCGGGTTTGCGGGTGAACTTATACGCTCCGTGGCTGGTTCCGATGGCGATAGCGAGCGCATCCACGCCGGTGGCTTCGACGAAATCGGCCGCCTGCTGCGGATCGGTAACGTGCTCCAGGCCGGAGCCGCCCGCGCCGTGGCCGTCCTCGATGCCGCCGAGCACGCCGATTTCACCTTCCACAGTGACGCCGCGCGCGTGCGCGTACTCCACAACCTTCTTCGTCACCTCGACGTTCTGCTCGAAGGTGGATGGGGTCTTGCCGTCGGGCAGCAGCGAGCCGTCCATCATGACGCTGGTGAAGCCCATGTCGATGGCGGACTTGCAGGTCTCAAAGCTGTTGCCGTGATCGAGGTGCATAACCAGTGGGATCTCGGGATACAGCTCGGAAGCCGCCAGCATGAGGTGATACAGAAACCGGTCGTTTGCATAGCTGCGAGCGCCGCGGCTCATCTGGATGATCACAGGCGACTTGGTCTCGCGCGCCGCCTCCATGATGGCCTGGATCTGTTCGAGATTGTTGACATTGAAGGCACCGACGCCGTAACCGCCCTTGGCGGCCTCGTCGAGGACCTGTCGCATCGGAACGAGCATCCGGTGAATTCTCCTTGCTTTCAGGTGAGATGAAAACGGTAAAAACGGTTAGACAAAACCGCTTGCCGAATCACCAACTTAGCACACCCGGGCCAGCCGGAAGTACTTACGTGCGCGGTCAACATCCTTGAGGATCTGCGATTTGAGGGCCTCGGGATCCTCAAAGCGGCGCTCCTCGCGAAGGCGCGTGAGGAACTCAACGCGGATGCGCTCCGGAGGGATGCCGTCGAAGGCGTCGAGCAGGTACGTCTCGACGGTAACGCCGGAGCAGTCGTCGAAGGTGGGCCGGCAGCCCACGTTGGTGACGGAGCGCCATCGCCTGCCCGTGCCCAAGTCCACCGTGCGCGTGGCGTAGACGCCGATCTTGGGCAGCACCTCGGTGGCGGGCTCGAGGTTAAGAGTCGGAACCGTCCGCTTCGATCCGACCCCGCGGCCTTTCACTACTCTTCCGGCGAGCGCGAAGGGCCGCTCCAGCATTCGCCCGGCAAGCGCCACCTGCCCGGCGCCAACCAGCTTTCGCACCTCGCTCGAGGAGACGATGCGGCCGCGCATCCTGAGCGCGGGAATGGCCTCGACTTCGAACCCGCACTCGCGCCCGCAGGCCGCCAGCGTGTTTGTGTCGCCGGAGTGCCGGTAGCCGAACCGGAAGTTGTCGCCCACCAGAACCGCTTTAGCGCCCAGCCGCTGGGCGAGTATGCCGCAGGCGAACTCGCGCGGCTGCGTTTGCATCAGTTCCAGCGTGAACGGCAGGATCAGCACCTGGACGATGCCTTCAGCGGCCATCAGTTCGACGCGCTCCTCGGGCGTGGTAAGCAGCCTGGGCGCGCGCTCGGGCGCGACGATCTTCAGCGGATGCGGGTGAAACGTGACCGCCGAAGCCTTCAGGCCGCGTTCGCTCGCAAGCGCAACCACCCGGCGCAGAATGCTCCGATGCCCGGCGTGAACGCCATCGAAGTTACCGATAGTAACGGCGCAAGGGCCGAACTCGCGGTCCACTTCGTCGAGCGAGCGGTAAACCCTCACTGCTCCACCTCAATCTGCAGCCCGTCGTAAGCGAGGTGGACGCCCTCGGGCAGGTCGCGCTCAGTGGCTTCGTGCGCGAGGTCGTGGCAGATGTGCGTGAAGTAGGCCCGAGCGGGGCGCAGTTCCATCGTGTATTCGATAGCGCGCGCGAGCGTCGTGTGCGTAGGGTGCGGCTTGCGGCGCAGAGCGTCGAGAAACAGCACATCGAGCCCGCGCAGCATCTCCATCGATTCTACGGGGATGTCGCTGTGATCGGTGAGGTAGGCGGCGCGCCCGAAGCGGAACCCGTACACGTCTCCGCTGCCGTGCTTGAGCGGGACGGGCACAAACTCCGCCCCGAACAGCTCGAAAGGACCGCCGTCGATGACCCGCGTCTCCAGTCGCGGCACCGACGACTCATGCGGATGATCCGAAAATGCGTACTCAAACACGCGCCGCACCGCAGCGATCGTCTGCTTCGAACCGTAGACGGGAAGCGCGTTCTGCTGGTGATAGTTGAGCGGCCGGACGTCGTCGAGACCCAAGATGTGGTCGGCGTGCGCATGCGTCAGCAGGATTGCGTCGAGGCGGCACATTTGCGCGCGGAGCGCCTGGGTGCGGAAATCGGGCGTGGCGTCGATCAGGACGCTGCGCCCGTTGAAGCTCAGCAGCACGGACGGCCGCAGGCGATTGTCGCGCGGGTCCGAAGACGTGCAGACGGCGCAGTCGCAGCCGATGGTCGGCACGCCCACACTGGTGCCGGAGCCGAGAACGGTGATCGTCAGGCGGTCCAGCCCGTGCGGCATCTACGACTTCTTCCGCAGCTCGTCGGCGGCTTGCACGTACCGGAAGCGAAGCTCCGTGAGGCTGTTCTCGAGGAGTCTCTGCTCTTCGAGCGTCAGGTTCCCTCGCGTCTTCTCCTGCACCATGGCCAGCATGTCAATGGAGTGCTGGGCGCGGCGAAGGTCCGGCGGCGGCGCGTCCTTCTTGTCGCCAAGGTGCAAGATGCCGAGCGCCACGCGCGCGGCGAGATCGAGCGAGTACACCAGCCACTCGAAATTCGCGGGCGGAAGCGGCGGTTCAGGTTCAGGACCAGCGGCCTGCTGCTCGGGCCGCACCTCGCCTTGCGGCTCGGGCTTGTGCTCTTGCTCGGGAGCGGAATCGTTCTGGAGAGTGTCCGGCTCGGGCATATAACAATTCTATCGTGCCGCGCTGTGCGGCACCCATGCGGAGGACTCGCCAGCGGGCGTGCGCGCCTCCGCGTCCGCTCGTGGGCTGCGGCTACCTAGCGGCGGCTGGAAAGCGACGCCACCGGCGCGCGAGGGCTGTCACTCCGCGCGCACGTAGATTCCGGCGCCTCCTGAGCGGCCGCCCGCGGTTGACCGGTAGGCGAGTAGATTACGACGCCGGCTCCGAATGCGGCCGCGCTGTATATGAAGTACAAAAGATGGAGCGGCACCGCGCGGAGCGCAAACAGACATCCGCGGCGGGCAGCCAGAAAACGGTATAGGCCGCGGTTCATGTACAGGACGGCTGCGACCGGAAGTAGCGCGGCGAGCGCGAGCGGGGGCGCGATCACTCCCGCCGCGGCGAGAGCCAGCGCGAGCAGCAACAGCAAGGCGCTCAGTCGCTGCGAGACGGCCAGGTTCAGGTCGTCCGGCAGCCGCGACGAGCGTACGATCAGGCGCGTCCACGGCAGCGCGCGGTCGAACAGATCGGAGCGCAGCAGCGAAACAAGCGTCCACCGCTTCAGGTGCTTGACCATGACCGCCGGATCGAGCACGATCTTGCGCCCGGCCGCCCGAAGCCGTTGTCCAAACTCGATATCCTCGATCGAGGGCCGGGTGTAAGACTCGTCGAAGCCGCCCGCCTCGAGAAAGACATCCCTTCGGATCGCCCCACACCCCGTCCAGAACGTCGCTGCCTGCTCGCGGCCGTGCTGGTGCACGTAGTGTTGCAGAAGGTTCTTGTACTGTGAAACGAACCCGGGCGCCGCGGGCGCGTCATCATAGGAACCTATCAGCGCATCGAACCCCGCGCCGGTCTCGAACCGCTCGAGTATGCGGCCGATCGTATCCGGGTGAACGCAGACATCCGCGTCAATGAACAGAAGGATGTCGCCGCGGGCGTGCGCCGCGCCGAGGTTGCGCGCCGCAGCGGGCCCTCTCCGGTTTCGCCGCCGCAGGACGGTGGCGCCGGCGGCCTCCGCCGTGGACGCGGACGCATCGTCACCGGCGTCGTCCACGACGATGCACTCGAGCGGTGCCACATGCGAGCGGCGCAGAGCGTCGAGGCACTGCCCCAGCCAGGCCTCGGCGTTGAAGACCGGAATTATCACCGAGATGGTCAGCACTGTACGAGAGGACAAGTCTATCGCAGTGCATCAACCTGGCGCACTGGGAAAATAGCCGCTTGTGCCGGCGTGCATGCCGGTATCCGGGCATGCATGGCGGGCCGGATCCTGGGGCAGCCTCCCGCGAAGGGAGGCTGCAAAGAAATCCGCGCTATATTCCGAATCTCGTGTGCTCGGCCAACTCCGGACGCCTTCCCTCCACGAGTTCGGAAAGGACGTAATGGATGGTGTCCGCCGATGGCGGGCAGCCGGGCACATAGACGTCCACTTCCACAACTTCATGCACCGGGCGCACGCGCGCCAGCAGCGGCGGGACGCCTTCAACGGGAACCTGAGGATTCAGAACGTCCCGCGTGTAGGCCACATCGAAAACGGACTTCAGCGAGCACGAGTTCCGCATGGATGGGACATTCGCCGTGACGGCGCAATCGCCGAGCGACACCAGCGTCTTGGTGCGGCTCCGTATGCGGCGTATCTTGTGCACGTCCTCTTCGGTTGCGACGGCGCCCTCGACGAGCGTCACGTCCACGTTCTCGGGGAACTCTTTGGCGTCCACGAGCGGGCTGTAGACCAACTCGATCTTTCCGGCGAGCTCAAGCAGGCGCTCGTCCATGTCGAGCAGCGACATGTGGCAGCCGGAGCATCCGTCCAGCCACACCGTGGCGATCTTCACTTTATCTCCGTTCATGGCTTCCTCCCTCGCATCATCGCCAGGTATGGCAGAAATTGCCTTTTCTTCGACATCTCAGCTACAGACTTACCCTTCTCGACCAGCGCGCCGGTTGGGCACACCTGTACGCACTTGCCGCACCCGGTGCACGTATCCGAATCGCCCCAGGGCTGGTTCAGGTCGGTTATCACGCGGCAGTCGACGCCGCGGCCCATCACGTCCCAGGTATGCGCGCCCTCCACCTGGTCGCAGACGCGCACACAACGCGTGCAAAGAATGCAGCGGTTGTGGTCGGCGACGAACCGCTCGTGCGAGGCGTCGACAGAGTGCTTCGGGAACAGATAGGGGTAGCGCACGTGCGTGATGCCGAGCCGTTGCGCGAGCGACTGAAGCTCGCAGTTGCCGTTGCTCACGCACACCGAGCAGATGTGGTTCCGCTCGGCAAACAGCAACTCCATCACGCTCCGGCGGTAGCGAGCGAGGCGCTCCGAGTTGGTGGTCACCTGCATCCCCTCCTCCACCGTGGTTATGCAGGCGGGGAACAGCTTCGAGGAGCCCTGGATCTCCACGAGGCAGAGCCGGCACGCTCCGACCGGCGTGAGTCCGTCCAGGTGGCACAGCGCGGGAATGAAGATCCCGTTCTCGGTGGCCACGTCCAGGATGGTCTGGTCGGCGGAGGCGCTTACGTCGCGTCCGTCGATAACAAGCGTTTTGATAGGCGCGCTCATGCGAGCACCTCCTTCTCGATCCTGCAAACGCCCGCCGGGCAGTGCCTTTCAGTTACGTGGGCCGTATACTCGTCCCGGAAGTAACGCAGCGTGCTCAGCACCGGATTCGGCGCGGATTGCCCGAGCCCGCACAGGCTGGTGTTGCGCACCACCTCGCAGAGTTCTTCGAGCATGGCCAGGTCCCTCGCTCCCGCGGTCCCGTTAGATATGCGCGAAAGCATCCCGTGCAGCTCCGTTGTGCCCACGCGGCACGGCACGCATTTGCCGCAGGACTCAGACATACAGAACTCCATGAAGTACTTGGCGACGTCCACCATGCAGGAGCCATCGTCGATGACGATCATTCCGCCGGAGCCCATGATGGAGCCGACCGTAGCGAGTGACTCGTAGTCGACCGGCAGGTCCAGGTACTGCGCCGGGATGCAGCCGCCCGAGGGGCCGCCCGTCTGCACAGCCTTGAACTTGCGGCCGTCCGGGATGCCGCCGGCGATATCGAAGATGATCTCGCGCAGCGTGATGCCCATCGGAACCTCAATGAGACCCGTGTTCACAGCGCTGCCGGCGAGCGCGAAAACCTTTGTACCCTTGCTCTTGGCCGTGCCGATGCCGCGGAACCAGTCGCCGCCGCGCCTGATGATCGGCGCTATGTTGGCGAACGTCTCGACGTTGTTAATGAGTGTCGGGTATCCCCACAGGCCTTCCTGGGCCGGGTAGGGCGGCCGCGGGCGCGGCGTTCCGCGCTTTCCTTCAACGGACGCGATTAGCGCGGTCTCCTCGCCGCACACGAAAGCGCCGGCGCCGAGCCGCACCTCCACGCGGAACGAGAAGCGCGTGCCGGCGATGTCGTGGCCGAGCACGCCGAGCCGCTCCGCCTGCCGGATGGCCGTCCGCAGGTGCTTCACCGCGAGCGGATACTCGGCGCGTACGTATAGATAGCCGTGGCTCGCGCCCACTGCGTACGCGGCGATGGCCATGCCTTCGAGCACGCGATGGGGGTCGCTCTCGAGAACGGCGCGGTCCATGAACGCGCCGGGGTCGCCCTCGTCGCCGTTGCAGATGATGTACTTCTGCCCTGCCCCGCTTGCCTTGGCGACCGTGCTCCACTTGAGACCGGTGGGATACCCGGCGCCGCCGCGGCCACGCAGGCCGCTGCGAATCACCTCTTCGAGAACCTCGGCCGGTGTCATCTCCGTGATGGCGCGCATAAGCGCGGCATAGCCGCCGACGGCAATGTAGTCTTCGATGCGCTCGGGGTCGATGCGCCCCGAGTTCTCGAGCACGACCTTGGTCTGCCGGCTGAAGAACGGCGCGCCGGTGTCGCAGATGAGCCGGGTAACCTCCGTTCCGCCATCGAGCGCTGCAACGATGTCCTCGGCGTCGTCCGGAGTGACCTTCTGGTAGAGCACGCGGTCGTCTCCGGAGTCCACCGCAACCAGCGGCCCGGCCGAGCAGAGCCCCATGCAGCCAACGCCCTTGACCTCACAGGACTGGCGCAGACCCTGATCGGCCACCTCCCGCGCAAGCGCGTTCTTTACTTCGCCGCCCCCGGCCGACTGGCAACCGGCCGCCGTGCATACGCAGATGTGATGCCTGACCGACTGCTCTCGCAGGCGTTCCGCCGCGACAATCTGATCCAGGTTCTCAGGACCCATGTTGTGTCAACCCTTCCGCCCGGTTCACGATCTCCTCCGGGCCCACCTTGCCCACGACATCACTATCCATCACCACCACCGGAGCGATACTGCACGAGCCCACGCAGCGGGCGGTCACCAGCGACAACTCGCCGTCTTCGGTGGTTTCGCCCGGCTTGATGCCGAACTTTTCTTCCATGGCCGCCAGTAGCGCGGGAGCGCCCTTGATGTAGCAGGCCGTGCCGGTGCAGACGACGCAGGTGTGCCTGCCGGGCGGCCTCATCGTGAAGAAGTGGTAGAACGTGGCGGCGCCGAACACCTGGCTCAGCGGCACCCGCAGCGAGAGGGCTACATACCGCAGCGCCTCCGTGTCCAGGAAGCCGAACGCTTCCTGCACGCTGTGCAGCGTTTCGATGAGCGAGTTACCGTGATACCCATTGCGCCGCATCGTCGCCTCCACGATCTTCCAGCGCTTGTCGCCGGAGGGAGGCGCGGGGCGCGCAAGTCCAATCATCGTACTCTCCTTTGCGCCGCGCGGCTCAGGGCCGCGTGGCCAGCCGGGCCGAGAGGCCCGCGAACGACGTGCTGAAATCCGAGTAGTGAACAACAACGTGCGCCGGAACGCGCAGCGCGACCGGCGAGAAGTTCCAAATCGCTTTCACGCCCGCGGCGACCATCATGTCCGCCGCGCCCTGCGCCAAGGCCGCGGGCAGCGCCATGATGCCAACATCCGCCCGCGCGCGCCGCACCATGTCCGGCAGAAACCCTAGCGGCATGATCTCGAGGCCCTCGGCGGTCTCGCCAATGCGGCGCTCGTCGCAATCGAATACCGCCGCTATCGCCAGGCCGGACCCGCGAATCTCCTCGCAGCTCAGGATGGCGCGTCCCAGGGGCCCGGCGCCGGCCAGGACCGCGCGCCTGGGGCGATTCCAGCCGAGGATGCCGGCGATGCGGCTGCGGAGATCGGGGACGGAATAGCCGACGCGTGGCTTGCCGGCGATTCCGGCAATTTCGAAATCCTTCCTGATTTGACTGGCGTCCAGGTGCAGGTCTTCGCTCATCTTGGAGCAGGAAACTGTGGGAACATTAAGTGATTGTAAGTAAAGCAGATATACTGGAAAGCGGCGAAGACTCGGTTCCGGAATGGTGCGTTCCATGTCGCTAGCCACTCGAATCTATCACTACTATAGCACCCCAGCGAATACTTGAATCAACTCAATCAGGATTTTTTTCGTTATTAGACGCTAACCTGCGCATGGCGGCACCCTAAGGTGAACGCCGTCAGCTCTCGCTGCGGGACGATTCCCTCGCTGTTTTGGAGATTGCCCGGACCAGACTGCGGTAGGGCACGTGAGAGAAGGAGTCAAAGCGCAGCCACTCGCCGTCCCGCCAGCTTGAGTAGTACCAGCGGGCTAGCAGCGCCAGGTGCTCCTGCCGCCTGCGCGTGGACGGGCGCGGTTCGTCGAGCGCGGCCACGGTCTGCCGGAGGCGCTCGTCCATGGAGACGCTCTTCCCAGCGGCTTCCACCGAAAAGCGCACCGGCGGAAGCCAGACGCCTCGGGCAACGAACCACAGCTCGACGGCGCCGGGCTGCACGGAAGGGGTTACGGCAACCCCGTACAGGCGGCCGATATCAGACGCCAGCTCGTCGCGAAGGCGGGCCGCCTGCTCGACCTTCTCGATGCGCTTGTGAAGCCGCGCGGCCTCCTCGAACTCCATGCGCTCGCTGAAGCGGTCGCGCGCGGCGGTGAGCGGTTCGATGAGCGAGCGGCCGCCGCTTTGCAGGAACCCGGCCAGCCGTTCGACCTCGCTCCGGTACTCCTCCGCGCTCACGGCGGCCTGGCACGGGCGGAGGCACATGTTCATCTCGCCGTAGATGCAGCCGGGGTGACCGGGCGCGGGCTCGAGGTCCTCCGCGCAGCGGCGGACCTGGAACAGTTCGAGAGCGGCGGCCTCGAACATCTCCGCCGACGCTCGCGTCCGGAACGGACCATAGTAGAGGGACCGCGAGCCGAGCTTTGAGGTGACCTGTGTGCGCGGGAACTCATTTGCGAGAAGCACTCCCACGTACGGCGGCATCCTCAGCTTGACGATGTCGAGGTAGGTTTCTGGGAAGCATTCGGCGGCGAGGTCGTAAAAAACCAGCATCGATTCCAGCCGCGAAGCGACGGGCCAGTACTCGACAGACGCTGCGAGCCCTCGCAGCGTGAGCACGCGGCTGGCAGCGGCGCGCTCGCCGAACAGCCGGCGCAGCCTGCGCCTGAGCAGCGTGGTGCGCCCCAGGTAGGGCGCTCCCTCGCGCATGCGGACCAGGAACACGGCGGGGCGGTCCGGGGCCGTTTCGAAGGTCTGGCCGGCGCTCGAAATATCGATCCGGGAAGGCTCTGTCCGCGGCATCGTCTCGCAGTCCGATTGTAATTGACAAGCAGCGTTGCCCGACTACAATAGGGGTAGAAATTGCCTGCCATGGGTACACCTTGCGATCACGAGCGGACGGAGATGATTGCGCGCCGTGACGGCGTGGACTACGTCCGATGCGTCAATTGCGGACAGGTTTTCGAGGCGGAAGACCTCGAGTCCGTTCCGGTCTATGAGGACGAAGAATCCTGATACCTGCCTGATCTGACCCCGGTTGCAAAGCGGCTGGCGTATCTGCTAGATATCTGTGGTCAAGATACGTAATGTCCAGCACTCCGCGGCAGAAGCCTTCACCGAAGAAGCCGGCGCAAGAGGCTATCGCTGCGCCGCCCCCGGCGGACCAGGCCGAGACCTTCAGCAGAGCCATCGCCGCCCTTCAGGCGCGCCGGTACGCCGAGGCGTCGGCGCTGTTTGCCTTCGCGGCCGAGGGGCCGGACCGTGGCATGGCTCACAGCGCGCGCGTGCACATGAGAATTTGCGAGCGCCGCATGCAGTCCGACGGGGTGGAGCTCAAGTCCGCCGATGACCATTACAATTACGGCGTGGCGCTTCTGAACGAGCGCAGGCTGGCCGAGGCGGACCGGCAACTGCGAGCAGCCATTGAGAAGGCGCCCCAGGGAGACCACATCCATTACGCTCTCGCCATCTGCCTTGCCCTTCGCGGCGACCTCGCCGGGGCGTACGCCAGCCTGAAACGCGCGATCGAGATCGATCCGCGGAACCGGATAGCCGCGCGCCGGGATCCGGACCTCGCCGAGTTCACCCGCCTATCGCCAATCGCAGAACTTCTGTACCCTGGAAGTACGGCGGCCTAGACAGCCGCACGGGCTGGCAGGGGGCTATGGAGCGGGCATACGGGATCGAACCTCTCGCACAGGACTGGTATGACGAGCCGCTGCGAATTGTGGCTATCGGCGGCGGGAACGGACTGTCTACTGTACTTCAGGGTCTGAAAGAACACGCGCGTCCACCGGCTCGGCCGAGGGTGGACATCACGGCAGTGGTTACCGTCACGGATGACGGCGGCAGTTCCGGCCGCCTGCGGCGCGACTTCAGCGTGCTGCCTCCCGGGGACATACGCAACTGCATGGTGGCGCTTTCGGAAGACGAGGCGCTTCTCTCACAGTTGTTCCGCTATCGTTTCGCGCGCGGCCGGGGACTGAAGGGCCACAGCTTTGGAAACCTGTTTCTGACCGCGCTCACAAACATCACCGGCGACTTCGCGCAGGCGGTCAAGCTCTCATCGGAGGTGCTCGCTATCGCCGGGCGCATCTATCCCGCAACGGCCGCGAATATCGTGCTCGAGGCCGAACTCGCCGACGGCAGCGTCGTTTCGGGAGAGACGCGCATCAGCCGGACTAAGTCGCGGATAAGGCGCATCTCGCTCAAGCCGCGGTCGTGCGCCCCGCTAAGCGAGACGCTCGCGGCGATAGAGGCGGCCGACCTGATAACGCTCGGCCCGGGGTCGTTGTTCACAAGCGTAATTCCGAACCTGCTGGTGGACGGAATTTCGCAGGCTATCGCGGCATCACGGGCGGTGAAAGCTCACATCGTGAACCTGATGTGGCAGCCGGGCGAGACGATCAACTTCAGCGCCTCGGATCACATCGCGGCCATCAACGAGCACGCGGGCTGTGAACTGGTGGAGTATGCGGTCGTAAACAACCGTCCGGTTAGCGAGGCCATGCTCAAGCGGTATGCGAAACAGAAGGCCGCGCCGGTGCACGTAGATACGGGCCGCCTGGAGAGAATGGGAGTGAAGGTGGTGGGGCGCGACCTTCTGCGCGAGGAGGAGAAGGTGCGGCACTCTCCACAGGCGATTGCGGCCGTCGCAATGGAACTGGCGGCGGAAGGAAGGCGGCGCAGGCGTACTCAGCTCACCGCCACAACGGCGTAACACATGGAAAATCCACTTACGGTTGTAATTCTCGCAGCGGGGCTCGGCACCCGCATGAAGTCCAAGCGCGCCAAGGTGCTGCATGAGGTGGGCGGCATGCCGATGGTCGAGCACGTCGTGCGCACGGCGTTGGAGTTCGCTTCCCCCGCGCGCGTTTTCGTTGTGGTGGGCAACCAGGCTTCGGAGGTCGAGGCTGCGCTGAGCGCTTACGGCGTCCAGTTCGTTCTTCAGACTGAGCAAAAGGGAACTGGCCACGCGCTGCTCGTGGCGCGCGAGAGTGCGGGCGCCGGGCCGGGGCCGGTGGTGGTACTTTACGGCGACGCTCCGCTCCTTACCACGGCAACGCTCTCGCGCCTGATCGAAGAGCAGAGCAGGTGGGGCGCGGCGGCAGCCGTGCTTACAACTGAATTGAGGGACCCCACAGGCTACGGCCGCATCGTGCGGGCGCCGGACGGCTCCGTGGCCGCCATTGTCGAGCACAAGGCCGCCACGCCTGAGCAACTGGCCCTGCGCGAGATCAACTCCGGCATCTACTGTTTCGCGGGCGAGCTGATGTGGCCGCGCCTGGACGCTATCGGCACCGACAACCCCGCGGGAGAGTTCTACCTTACGGACATCGTCGAGATACTTCGCCGCGACGGGCACGCGACGCGGCCCGTGCTGCTCGACGATTCAGCCGAGGTGCTCGGCATCAACACGCGCGCCGAGCTGGCAGAGGCGGACCGCATCCTGCGCGAGCGGTAGAATGCCGTGCTGATGCGCGAGGGCGTGACGATCCAAAAGCCTGAGACGGTCACGATCGACACGGCCGTTCGCATCGGGCGCGACACGGTGATCGAGCCGTTCGCGCAGATTCTCGGGCGGACGGTGATCGGCGAGGACTGCCGCATCGGCGCGTGCTCTATTCTGCGCGATGCGACGGTGGCGGACCAGGTACAGGTGCTCCCGTTCACGATGGTGGACGCGTCGCAACTCGACACCGGCGCGCGGGTGGGACCGTTCGCGCGTTTGCGGATGCAGGCGCACGTCGAAGCCGGGGCAGTCGTAGGCAACTTCGTGGAGTTGAAGAAGACGCGGCTGGGGCGAAAGTCAAAGTCTCAGCACCTGGCTTACCTTGGGGACTCGACCATAGGCGAAAACGCCAACATCGGCGCGGGCACGATAACGTGCAACTATGATGGCCGGGCCAAACACCCCACCGAGATCGGCGACGGCGCCTTCATAGGGAGCAACGCGACACTGGTCGCGCCGCTGCAGGTGGGCGCGGGCAGCTACGTTGCAGCCGGCTCAGTGATAACGGACACGGTGCCTGCGGATTCGCTCGCGCTGGGCCGTTCGCGGCAGGTCATAAAAGAGGGCTGGGCGAAGAAGCGGCGGGAGGAACAGGAGCAGGCGCGCTCGGCCTCGACCCGGCGGGAGTAGCGGGTTCAAGACGGCTCGCGCCGGCGCCCTGTGGCGGCTTTCGAAGTCCCCACAGGCTGCACCGATCCCCTCCGTGCAGTGGGGCGGACGCCCTCGTCCGCGCCGGAGCCCTGGTCCGGCTTGGCTGGTGTTTGTAGATAGGGCCGATGGCGCTTACCGACCGATGGGCGACCGGGGGGGCGCCCGCGGACCTGGGGGTCCGCCCCACAAGGATGTCTTCAGATGCGCGCGGGCGGAAGTGCGGCCGCCTGCAGGCAGCCAGGGCACGGAATTGAGAGCAGCCAAACGTGAATTGCGCGCCTACAGAACCATCATCGGGTGGTACAGGTTGGGCAGCCTGGCCTCGCCGATGGCGAGTAGGCGTCCTTCCTGCGTGACCGCCTTGACGTAGCGCGAGCCCTGGCGGACGCGGAAGGGTGAAACGCGGAAATCGCGCCCCTGCTTGATGAAGCCGGCGGTCACGTTGTCCACCACCTCGGTGGGAAACTCGGGAAGCATCTGGGCCGCCGGAATCACCGCCTCGCCGAATCTCCCGGCGGAGGCCAGCTCGGCCAGCTCATCGAACGTACGCGCCTGTTCGAGCGAGAAATCGCCGGACCGCAGCCTCACCAGGCTGCTGAGAAATGCACCGCAGCCCATGGCCTGTCCCAACTCGTGGGCGATCGAGCGCAGGTACGTGCCCGCCGAGCAGTGGACAAGCAGCCGCGCCTCGGCGCCCTGGATGTCAGTGAGTTCCAGCTTGTAAATTGTGACCTGGACGGGCTGCAGCTCGACAGCGACGTTCTTCCGGACAAGGCGGTAGGCCGGAGTGCCGCCGATCTTCTTCGCCGATATCGGCGGTGGGGTCAGGCTGACTACGCCTCGGAAGGCATCGAGCAGCGGCTCGAGGTGCTCGCGCGTGAGGATTACTGGCGTCTCGGGAGAAGTGGGCGTCCCCTCGGAGTCATAGGTATCGGTGGCGTAGCCGAACCGGACCACGGCATCGTAAACTTTGTCGCTGCGCGTGTAAAATTGCGCCAGCCTCGTTGCGCCATTGATAACGAGCGGGAGGACGCCGGTGGCCATCGGATCGAGCGTGCCGAGGTGGCCTACACGGCGTGTTCCCGCCAGGCGGCGGATCCGGTTCACAGCGTCGTGCGACGTCCACCCGGCAGGCTTGTTGATCACTACGGCTCCGTCCATCACATCCACTGTAAAAGGACGGCGGATCGGGCCACAAGACGGCGGCGATTGCATTGCGATCACCGCGAAAGGGCCGTCCGGCTGGCCGGAGCGCGCGTTTACCGCGGAGCCGCGCTTCTCCAAGTGTCGCGGCTCGCCATGACTACAGCAACCTGGCCGCGGCCTATCTCCAGGCGATCCATACCGTGCTCGAGTTCAAAGGGTTTGCCGACCCGGGCGTCGGGGTAGTATTCCCAGAGGAAGTTGCGTATCAGATAGTCAAGCGTGTCGCCCGATAGCTCCAGCCCGGAGATCTCGACGCGCTCGACATCTACTCTCGCGAAGCCCCCGCTGGAGACGATTCGCGCCTCCACGGTGACCGGGCGCTCGCCTTCGAGCAATTTCTCGAGCATCCACCCCATCGGCTGCCCCTGCGAGCGCCGCACTTTGGCGAAATCGATGTAGGCGCGGCCGACAGCCCTGCCCGGGGTCAACCGGATCACGGGATCGCGTACGCCCTGAGGCGCCACTCTGGGAACGGCGGACCGCACGTAAGCGTTCAGTTCGTTGGAACTTATCACCACGCGGGAGCCGGCCGGCGCGCGGCCCTGGCGGATGCGGTCGAACTTTCTGAGGCAGCTCTCAAGGTCAGTGCCTTGCGAAGCGGCGATCGCCGCCGCAGCCAGCAGAATCAGAACTCGCCCCATAGCTGGGTAGACGCATCCGGGCGCGGTTTCGTTTGGGCAAGCTGTCCCAAGCCGTCCCGAAAAGCGTGCTCGCCGTGCATAATAATAAGAACGGCAAGACGGGGTTCCGGCCGCTGTACGCCTTCGCCCATGTGAAGGTGTGTCTGCCGCCCGGTTTCACTCGCCCGCCGTGCCCGATTACCGCTTATGCTGGCGCGAGAGGCCCCCGCCGTACCGGCCTTCGCTATTGGGAGGAACACCAGGTGGCTGATGGACGAAGATACATATTCACTTCGGAGTCGGTAACTGAAGGGCACCCGGACAAGATCGCCGACCAGATCTCCGACGCGGTGCTGGATGCAGTGATGCGCGACGACCCGATGGGCCGTGTGGCCTGCGAGGTCCTCGTCACGACGGGGTTGTGCGTCGTGGCCGGAGAGATCACGACGAAACCGGGCGTGATGCTGGACATCCAGAAAATCGCACGCGAGACGATCGCCGATATAGGCTACACCGACGCTGCGTTCGGGTACGACTGCCACACGTGCGGTGTCCTGAATGCGGTCCAGAAGCAGTCC
>JBLNBX010000128.1:0-3300 GCA_050260275.1 bacterium | reverse complement strand
CGTGCGGTCGAGGACATGGCTCACCTGGAGAGCGAGATCAAGCGGCTCCAGGAGAAGAACGGCCAGAGCCAGGCGAAGATCAAGGAGCTCCGGCGCGAGATCAAGCGCCGCGAGCAGGAAGCCGGCGCGCCGGCCGCGGAGCTGCGTCACACCCTCCACATAATCCGGCAAGGCGAACTCGAAGCCGAGCGGGCTAAGAAGGACCTCGTGGAGGCCAACCTCCGCCTGGTGGTCTCGGTGGCGAAGAAGTACGTCAACCGCGGCCTGCATCTGCTGGACCTTATCCAGGAAGGCAACATTGGCCTGATGAGGGCGGCAGACAAGTTCGAGTACCGCCGCGGCTACAAGTTCTCCACCTACGCGACGTGGTGGATCCGGCAGGCCATCACACGGGCCATAGCGGACCAGTCGCGCACCATCCGCATCCCGGTGCACATGAACGAGAGCATGAACAAGTTCCTGCGTGCCAACCGCGAACTGGAAAAGGAACTTGGCAGGGCTCCCACGAACGACGAGATTGGCCGGCGTATGGAGATCTCCGTCGAGAAGGTGCAGAAGCTGAAGACCATCTCGCGCGATCCTGTGTCGCTCGAGACTCCCGTTGGCCGCGACGGCGAATCGGCGCTCGGCGACCTAATCGAGGATCGCTGGGTGGGCTCGCCGGTGGATGCCGTGATCGAATCGAACGTTCGGGACGAGACCGCGAACATCCTGAAGACGCTATCCCCGAAGGAAGAGAAGGTCATCCGGCTGCGGTTCGGCATCGGCTGCGAGCGCGAGCACACGCTCGAAGAGATAGGACAGGAGTTCGACGTCACGCGCGAGCGGATAAGGCAGATCGAGGCCAAGGCGCTGCGGCAACTGCGGTCGCCGGAGCGGGCCCGTCATCTGCGGGCGCTGCTCGCCGCGCGATAACGAGCTCACAATCAGTGGTTTAGGGATACGAAGCCGGGCCGGCGAGGCCCGGCTTTTTCTTTTGTCCGGGCGCGGAGCCGCCCGCCGCCCCTGTCTCCCGAGCGCCCAACGGCGAATCGCCAGCCTGCCCCACGGAACCTTTTCTGCGGGTGCGGTGTCTATGCTGATTGAAGGTAGCAGGGAATCCTGCTAAGGTGTTGAAGGTAATTTTGCCATCAAGGCGGGAGCCGTGGCGGATATTAGCCTTCATCTCGGCGAAGCGGCCGGCGTTGAGCCGCAGGAAGTAGTGTGCGATCGCCGGGACACCAACGATGACGAATGGTTGATCGAGGGGCTCAAGGATGGTGTGGAAGCCGCCTATGAGTGCCTGATCGACCGCTTCCAGCAGCCCGTGTACAACCTGGTTGTGCGGCTGCTGCAAGACCCGACGGATGCAAACGACGTCGTCCAAGAGGTGTTTCTGAAGGTTTTCCGGAAGATCGGAGCGTTCCGTGGGGATAGCAGCCTGAAAACCTGGATCTACAGAATCGCGGTCAACGAAGCCTACAACTACCAGCGCTGGTTCAGCCGGCACCGCAAACAGGAGGTGGGCCTGGATCGCGACGACAGCACGGGATTGAGTTACTTCCATAGGCTCTCGGATCCGGCCCGCTCGCCCTTCGAGTGCGTCGCTGACCAGGAACAGCACGCCCTAATCGAACAGGCGCTTGGCGGGTTGAACGCGAGTTTCAGGGCCGCCGTTGTATTACGCGATATAGAAGAATTGAGCTACGAGGAGATAGCCGACGTTCTTCAGGTCGCGTTAGGTACTGTGAAATCACGAATCCTTCGCGGGCGAGAAGCCCTGCGGAAGGAACTGGCGGGCAGGCTTGAGCCGGAGCCGGCCCTAACATGGACGCCACAAACGGCCGAGTGAACCTATGAGCTGCGCATCTATTCAGAATTCACTCTCCGCGTACTTGGATCAGTGCCTCGATCACGGCGAGTATAACCAGATGACCGCGCACCTGAGCGTGTGTCCATCCTGTTCCGGGCGCTTGAGGCAGCTTGTGCGCGTGCGGACCATGCTCTCGAATCTACCCGCCGTCGCGCCGCCTCCCGGCCTGACCGCATCGCTCCGCGTGCTGGCCTCCAGGGAGCGCGCGAACAGGATCGCGCGGAAAAACCTGCCAGCATACTGGGCCAACCGGTTGCGTCTTTGGGCGGATAATCTCATGCGGCCGATGGCCCTGCCTTTCGCGGGCGGGCTGGTATCGGCGCTCGCGTTGTTCGGCATGCTTGCGCCCAGCGTCGGTTACAGGGTGCATGCGTCGCTCGACGACGTCCCGATCCCGTTCTTCTACACCGGCCCCAAGGTCAAGGAGCAGGCCCCGTACGAGTTCAGTTGCGCCACCGACGTTGTGCTGGAGGTCGTCGTTGACAAGAAGGGCCGCGCGGTGGACTACAAGCTTCCGGAGGGCGCTTCGCTAACCGCTCAACAGCGCCGCAGGATCGCGACGAACCTGTTGTTCACGCAGTTCACGCCGGCCACGGCGTACGGCCGGCCGACCACGGCGAAGATGTTCCTCTCCTTCACGCATACCAGGTTCGAAGTGCCGTCCAAGAGCTAACCGATTGGGGCGCAGGCTTGGACAGCACTTCCTGACAGATCGTTCCTACCTGCGGCGCATCGCCGCCGCAGCGTGTCCCGCGCACGAGCCTCTGGTTGTTGAAATCGGACCGGGGCGCGGTGCGCTCACCCGCGAACTCGTTTCCCGCGCCGGGCGCCTGATCGCCATCGAACTCGATGCCGGTCTGGCGCGCGGCCTGCGTGAGACGTTTCCCGGCATCACGGTGATCGAGGCCGACGTGCTCACGGTGGACCTCGGCCAGTGGGGACCCGCCTGCATCGTGGGCAACCTGCCGTACTACATAACCTCGCCCATTCTCGAGAAGGTGTTCGCGCTTGGCCCGCTGCTGCGCCGCGCCGTGGTATTGGTGCAGCGCGAGGTCGCCGAGCGGTTGGCCGCCCGCCCTGGCACGCGCGACTATGGGTACCTCACCATCGCGGCCCAACTTGGAACCGCGCCTGAGATCCTGTTTCGCGTTCCTCCGGGCGCGTTCTCTCCGCCGCCGAAGGTGGAGTCCGCCGCAGTGCTGCTCACGCCGCGCCAGCCAGCGGTGACCGACCCGGGCCGGTTCCTCGAGTTCGCGGGCCGGGCCTTTCGCCAGAAGCGGAAGACGCTTCGCAACAACCTGTCCGCCCACTATCCGCGCTTGGCGGTGATGCCCGTGGCGGGGATGCGCGCCTAGCAGCTTTCGATCGAGCAACTGGCGGACCTACACGCACGGCTGTCGTCCTGAGCGGCCGCGCGGCCGCTCCGCAACCTATCCTTCCATGCGCTC
>JBLNBX010000127.1:0-3950 GCA_050260275.1 bacterium | reverse complement strand
ACGTGAAGAAGTATTTGCCGGAAAAGATTCCGGTGGGGTATAAATGAAGCTGTCCTGCCTAACGCCCGTTGGCCGGTTTTGAGGTGTCCCTCATTGGCCGGTTTTCAAGTGTCCCCCGAGGAAAGACGCCCGCGTCCTGGGTCCGCCGGTCAGCCGTCCTTGGGGCCTGCGCGACTTCAGGGTGATCGATATCGAAGGTAACCGAATCACGTTTGCGCAAAGGTTTGAGTGATTGCTTCGGCACGTTGCGGTATGGAAGAGGCAGAGGCAGGCTAACCTGACTCTGCCTCTTCGCGCGTCCGAGCCTCTTCGAAGCTCGGGATTGCTCGCGGATTATGTGCTAACTGAAGCTTGGGCAGTTCGGCATCAAGGGCCAACCCCGGGGGAACCATTGCCATTCAGTAGGTCGGCGACCATAGGCCCGGGTACCTGCCTACCCAGCACTACGGCATCGAGAGGAATCGGAGGATTTCGTGCATGACACGAGGACTCTGCTCCGTTTGGAAGAGAAACTGAGCGTGCGCGGAGCCATCCAGAACAATCAGTTCTTTCGGCCCTGAAGCTTTTTCGTACTGAGCACGGATGCCCGGAAGCCGTAGACCGGCATCGTTGGCATCATCGCGCGCAACAATGAACAAAGCCCGTGATTTCAGCTTTTCTGCAGGGAGGTTCGGCGCGGAGCCGAGAAATACGATGCGATCAATCTCCCCCCGAGCCGACTTGATCGACGCATCACCAGCGGCCGCGCCGCCGAAGCTGCCTCCAACAATCGACACGGCCTTGGCGCCATGGACCTTCAAATAGCGAACCGCAGCGAGTATGTCATTCTCAAAAGGTGCGCTGTCGAAATCAGCCTGGCCGGGACCCGTCGAGCAGCCTTCGGACACCAGGGCGTTAGCCTGGACTCGCCAGCTCTCCTTGTTGAATCTGCCGCCGTGAGCCAGCACAATCGCACGGGTGCCTTTGCCATAGAGGTCGGCGCAAACTCGCCCACCATCTTCGGTAGGAAACGAGATGCTCTGCTCTGCCGAAGCTAGCGCGCCTATCGTAAGCGCGAAGAGCGCGGTTCGCAGTATGCACATGCGGGAATTATACAGTACCGTTTTGATAGCGCACTTGGCTGGAAAACGCCCGATGGCGAGATCGGCCTGCCCACTATAGATCCTCACCGACGGCGTAGGGCAGAGTTTTGGCAATCCTGAGGGCGACGGCGGAAGGAGCCGCCGTCGATGTCGAAACCGCGTAAGAAAAGGCGCCCACCAAAG
This sequence comes from bacterium, assembly GCA_050260275.1. GTDB lineage: Bacteria > Acidobacteriota > Terriglobia > Bryobacterales > Bryobacteraceae > DATMXS01. The sequence continues at coordinate 2,685 of JBLNBX010000127.1, read as the reverse complement.
CGCGTTCTGACGCTTCCCGATCTCGAAAGTCCAAAGCAACCGTCCTGAACTCCTTGACCTCAAAGAGCGGTCAGCGCAGCTACGATCGCGCGATCACCGATTTCGTCGACTGGTTACTGTCAGAACCGCGTCTCGCATTCAACCGCCGCGTCGTTCTGCGATATAGGATCTAGAGGCTGCGGCCCGGCCAGGCTATCGCTCCGAGTCGCGCTCAAGCCGTTTCACGGAGAGTTCAAGCCCGGGAATTTCGAGTCAGCCTTTTGGCTCTGTTATCCTGTAAAGCAGGTTTTGTGGTGAAAACGATCCGGCGAGCAGGCCTTCTAGCGTTGTTCCTGGCTTGCGCACTCGCGAATGCGCGGGGGCCAGGTGACTGGTCTGCCGCTGACGGTCAGCACGTACGCCCGGGCATTCTCGCGCAATTTTCGGACATTTCTCCCACTCCAGCTTCGGCGATGGCCAAAACTGGAGTGCTCCGGGCTAAGACCAGTTCTTCTATCCGCCCGACCCTCGCGGTTCTCATTGCGGCCAGGGCTGCCGCGCCACTCTGCACTCTTCATCTGGTCCGCGACGCCGATCTCGTCTTCGGCCAAGCAGTTCCATCCCAGGTTCATCCTGCCAGGGCTCCTCCTCTTCAGAGAATCTAATCAACGATAAATCCCCGGATTCGATCTTGTCCCCGGCCGACTGAAGGCCGTGGAGATCGATGATGAACCTCGTCGGGGCTCACCCGCGTCGAGGGTGCTCAGCGTGCCGTAGTGTCACCAGATTCCTGGCCGGCACCCAACGGCGAAACGGTTCCCAAGAAACAGAGGCCTGTAATGCACAATCTCGACCTCATCGTCACGCTTGCCGGTAGCTTTATCGGGGCGCTGGCGCTCGGATACTTGACTCACCGCCTGGGGTGGTCGCCGATCGTCGGATATTTGCTCGCCGGAGTCCTGGCTGGTCCACATACGCCGGGGTTCGTCGCCGATAGGCATATGGCAGAGCAGTTAGCCGAAGTCGGGGTGATTCTCCTGATGTTCGGTGTCGGGCTGCACTTCCATTTAAAAGATCTGTTGGCCGTACGAGGAATCGCGGTAGCGGGTGCGCTGGTTCAAAGCACGGTGGCCACGGGCTTAGGGGCGCTCGTGTTTCACTCCTTTGGATGGAGCTGGTCCCAGGGCGTCGTTTTTGGGCTGGCCCTCTCCGTCGCGAGCACAGTCGTTCTGGTGCGCGTGCTCTCCGACAATGGCGAACTCCAGAGCCCGACAGGGCGGATCGCCGTCGGGTGGCTGGTCATGGAGGACATCTTCACCGTTTTTGTACTTGTGCTCCTCCCGGTCATGTTCACCGTCTCCACCGGCCGGGAGTCTCACAGCCTGCCGATGGCCGTCGGCATCGCGGCGGCAAAGCTTGCGGTTTTCATAGTGTTCACCCTTGTTGCGGGCAGCCGTCTTATTCCGCGGCTCCTGAACAAAGTCGCCGACACGCACTCGCGTGAGCTGTTCACCCTTAGCGTGCTTGCAGTCGCGCTTGGGATCGCCGTTGGCTCGGCGTATTTCTTTGATGTTTCGGTCGCCTTGGGAGCTTTCCTCGCTGGCATGGTGGTAGGACAGTCGGAATTCAGCGCGCGGGCGGGCTCCGAGGCGTTGCCGCTGCGGGATGCTTTCGCCGTGATGTTCTTTCTCTCGGTGGGGATGCTGTTCGACCCGCGCCAGGCCTTGGAGTCGCCTTTGCCCATCGACTAGTGGCCCGCCCTTTCCGATCACGTCATCGAGACGGTGTCGTTCAATTTCGCCCCGCAACCGCACGATCACCGGTTGCGGCTCCTCGCGGATATTACGAATTTGGCGGTGCGGACAATACCGGTGATGCATACCTGCCGCCCGGTATCGTAGGCAAACGCCTTTCCGAGCGCGTCACCGCCGAGGAACTGGCGCCGTTACCGAAGCAAGTTGACGGTTTGTCGCCTATGCCGAGACTGGCCAGACCAGCGTTGCAGAGATTGCTCCCTCCTGGTCGCCAAGGGGCGAGTGATCCTCGAGCGGAGCCGGCGTGCCGCGTCGGTCGGTCGTACGCCGTCCGTGAGGATCAATCCCGCGGCGACCACGTCTCATCGTCGGGCGTGTCTCAGGCGCTACCCGGCTGATGCTGCCGGAAACACTCGCAAACAGCAAGCGACACCGCACAACTTGTTAGAGCCACAAAAAATGCGGTGCGTAGGCGTTCACACCGCGCTGCTGGAACGTCGCGCTACTAGGCCGATCAGGGCTACCGTCGAAAAGACAGCACCTGCGAGAAATGTCACCGCGGGCCCATAAACGGTCCAAAGAAATCCTGCAAGGACGCTCGCCAGCAGGAGAGCTCCGCCCGTGACGAGGTTGAAGAGACCGAAGGCCGTGCCGCGCAGATCCGCCGGCGTCGTCGCGGCCACGATGGTGGTCAACAGACCCTGGGTCGCTCCCATGTGCAGTCCCCAAAGCATGGACCCGGCGAGCACCGCCCACGTCGTATTCGCCGCGGCGAAAACCAGATCTGCCGCGATCAGGAACCCGATCCCCGCCGCAAGGAGGCTGCCGCGGTTGAGCCGATCGGAGAGGTGGCCGAATGGGTACGCGCTTGCCGAATAGACCACATTCATGACGATCAGGACGGCGGGGACACGGGCGGCCGAAAGGCCCACGTTCGAGGCGCGCAGCAGAA
>JBLNBX010000126.1:0-11703 GCA_050260275.1 bacterium | reverse complement strand
GTCGTGCGGAAGCACATACAGAAGCTTCGGGGCCGCATAGAGGTGCAATCGTCGGCCGGCCAGGGCACCACGTTCCTGCTGAAGCTGCCGCTGACTCTGGCCATTCTTGACGGGCTGGTTATCGGGGTCGGAGGCGAACGTTACATCGTGCCTCTGTTCGCGGTGCGCGAGATCTTCCGGCCTACTTCGGACATGATCACGAAGGTCGAAGGGGCAGGCGAGGCGGTGCTCATACGCGGCCGGCTGCTGCCGATCTTCCGCCTGTACGAGTGGCTGGGAGTAAAGCCGCGGACGGAGGACCCGGCCGACAGCGTGTTCATCGTCACGGAGGACGGGGGCAGGCAGCGGGCCATCATGGTGGACGAGTTCACCGGCAAACAGGAGGTAGTCATCAAGAGTCTGGGAGAGACTATGAAGAACATCCCGGGCCTCGCGGGCGGGACCATCCTGGGCGACGGCCGCGTGGGCCTGGTGCTCGACCTTGAGGGACTGTTCGAACACTCGCATGTCTGAAATAGCAGAACAGCCGTGGTGCCCCGTCCGTGTGAGGCCGCTTACACCCAGCGAGTTCGAGAGGATCCGGCGGCTCGCGCATGAGAAGTTCGGGCTCGACCTGAAGCATGGCAAACAGGAGCTGGTTGCGGCCCGGCTTGGGAAGATACTGCGCCGCTCCGGCTTCCGCACGTTCGGCGAGTACTACGATCACGTGGCGGCGGACCGCACGGGCGAAGCGCTCACGGCGCTAATAGACGCGCTCACCACCAACTACACCAGCTTCTTTCGCGAACCTGCACACTTCGACTTCCTTCGCCGCACGCTCATTCCGGAGTGGCGCGGCCGCTCCAGAGTCCAGATCTGGAGCGCCGGGTGCGCCACAGGCGAGGAGCCGTACTCGATCGCGATGTGCCTCTCCGAGGAGTCAAACGGCGCACAGCTCCGCAGCGTGCGCATACTGGCCAGCGATATCTCCACTCAGGCGCTCAAGACGGCGCACCAAGGCGTGTATGCCACCGAACGCTTGCGCGACCTGCCGCCCGGCTGGCTGCAGAAATATTTCCTGCAAGGCGTCGGGAAATGGAGCGGCTGCTGCCGCGTGCGGCCCGAGCTGCGTGCGATTGTCGAGTTCCGCAGGCAGAACCTTACGGAGCCTTTTTCCGACATCCCGCCGTGCGACCTCATATTCTGCCGCAACGTGATGATCTACTTCGACAAGGCCACCCAGGAAGACCTGGTGCGGCGGCTTGCCGGGCGGCTCGAGCCGGGCGGCTACCTTTTCACCGGGCACTCGGAAAGCCTGCTGGGCGGGCGCGATTGCCTGGAGTACGTGCGGCCAGCGATATACCGGCGTCCGGGCGAACCGCGCGGGCGCGGAAGGAAGATATGCAGATAGTAGTTGTCGGCATCGCCGATTGCCAGGTCAGCAACGATCCCGAGTGCACACTGGCTACGTACGCGCTCGGCTCCTGCATCGCGGTGGCGATATGGGACCCCGTGGTACGGGTGGGCGGATTGCTGCACTACATGCTGCCCGACTCCGGCATCGACGGCGTCAAGTCGCGCGAGCGGCCGTATATGTTCGCCGATACCGGAATTCCGCTGCTCTTCCGGCGCGCGTACGAGTACGGCGCGCAGAAGCACCGCATGTTGGTGCGAGTGGCGGGCGGGGCGCAGGTCATGGACGACAACGGCGTATTCGACATCGGCAAGAGGAACTACCTCGCGTTGCGGCGCATTCTCTGGAAGGCGGGAGTGCTCATCCACGCGGAGGACGTCGGTGGGACGGAGTCGCGCTCGCTGCGCCTGGAGGTGCCGACAGGCGCGCTGTGGCTGCGCACCGCCGGAGGCGCCGAGCGGGAAATGGCCGTTTCGCGCGCGGCCAGAAAGGCTTAGGTCATGGGATTCCGCGTACTCATAGTGGACGACTCGCCGTCCATGCGCAGCGTGGTACGGCGCGTTCTGGAGATGTCGGGCCTTCCGGTCGAGAGCTGCCATGAGGCGGAACACGGCGCGGAAGCACTGAGCATAATGCTTCGCAATCCGGTCGATGTCGTCCTGACCGACATCAACATGCCCGTGATGAACGGCGAGCAGTTTCTGTCGCGCATCCGCGGGCACGACCCGTTCGCGCACATCCCGGTGCTGGTAGTGTCCACCGACGCGAGCCATCAGAGGATACGGCGCATGCTCGAGCTAGGCGCGAGCGGATACCTGAGCAAACCTTTCTTCCCCGAAGCGCTTCGCAGCGAGATCGAGCGGGTATTGGAGGCTCACGATGCTTGACAACGCGCAGGCTCAACCGGCGCTGGCGGAGGCGGCCGGTGAGGTTCTCGAAACGATGTTCTTCACGGCTGTGAGCCCGGCGGAACAGGACGCGCCGGCTGCGGCTTCGCGCGAGCTGACGGCGGGAGTGAGGTTCAAAGGCGCGCCCTCCGGGATGCTCACGCTGGCGATCGCGGAGGCGCCGGCGCGGCGCATCGCATGCAACTTCCTGGGCGCGGAGGACGAGAGCGCGCTTACGGATAGCCAGGTCTCAGAGGTGATCGGCGAACTGGCGAACATGATCTGCGGCTCGGTGCTGAGCAGGATTGAGTCGGACACCACTTTTGACCTGGACAAACCCGCGCCGCTCACCGGCACGGAAACCATTCCGGCGCTAGCCTCCGCCCGGTGCGCGCTTGATGTGGAGGGAAGCCCCCTGACGCTGGCCATGTATTTCGACGAAGAGGAGCCGTGAGCGGCAAAACCAGAGTGCTGATCGTGGACGATTCCGCGATAGTGCGGAAGCTGCTCACGGAAGCTCTGTCCGCCGAGCGCGATATCGAGGTGGTCGGCACGGCACCGGACCCCTACGTTGCCCGCGACAAGATACTCACGCTCAAGCCGGACGTGCTCACGCTCGACATCGAGATGCCGCGCATGGATGGCGTGACGTTTCTGCGGAAGCTGATGCGCTATCACCCAATGCCCGTGATCGTGATCAGCTCGCTCGGAGAGGCGTCCTGCGAGGCAGCGGTCACAGCGCTGCGGGAGGGTGCCGTAGAGGTGATCGCCAAGCCGGGCGGCCCCTATTCCGTGGGAGATCTCAGGATCGGGCTTCCGGCCAAGGTGCGCGCCGCAGCCCGGGCGCAGGTGCGGCTGCGCGAAGCGTCCGAGCCTCTTCCCGCGCGGCCCGCAAAGGCGCACCCGCGCCCCGTGGACGAGCGTACACTTATCGCCATCGGCGCCTCCACCGGCGGCACGGAGGCAATCGAGGCCGTGCTTACGCGCTTGCCGGCCCGCGTGCCGCCTATCGCGGTGGTGCAACACATTCCGGCCGGGTTCTCGCGCGCCTTTGCCGAGCGCCTGAACCGCGTGTGCGAGTTCGAGGTGAGGGAAGCAGCCGATGGCGACGCGCTCACCCCGGGCCTGGCGCTGGTGGCGCCGGGCAACTATCACATGTTGGTCAATCGCGCCGGATCGGAGTATCGCGTAACGATAAAAGACGGGCCTCTTGTCTGCTACCAGCGCCCCTCGGTGGATGTCATGTTCCACTCGGCGGCGAAAGCCGCGGGCGCTCACGGGGTGGGCGTCATTCTGACTGGCATGGGTTCCGACGGCGCGCAAGGCCTGCTGGCTATGAAGCAGGCCGGCGCCGCGACCATCGCGCAGGATGAGCAAACTTCTGTGGTGTTCGGCATGCCCCGGGAGGCGATCCGCCTAGGCGCTGCGGACCGCGTGCTGCCGCTCGCGCGCGTCGCATCGGGGATCATGGCAGCAATCGAGAAGCCCGTGGCAGCGCGCGCCTGACCCTCCGCATCGCGAGCGGCCGGGTTAGCCGCGCGCCGCTGGTGCTACGGCGCTCCGCCGTCGCCCGAAGCGAATGTGAACGTTTCTATGTGATCGGGCGCCGGCTCTATTGCGCCGCGGCGAACACGCGATAGGAACCTGGCCGCAACATCGTCTCGAACGCCGTGCCGCCCCGGAACGGCTGGCCGGGGATCTCCTGTCCGCTGACCAGGTCGCGCAGCTTCGCGATGCGCTTATCCGTGATGAGGCGCACCATCCCGGAACTCTCGCGGAAGGATTCGACTATGAAGGCATCGTTGTCATAGACGAACAGCGACACCTGGCTCGGACCTTCGAGACGCACGAACAGGCCTGGCGCGATCACCTCGCGGATAGCGTTCAGAACCTCGGCCGGATAGCTGTAGAGGTCGCCCTGCGCCTGCGGAATCGTAAGCACATACAGCGTGCCCTTCGAATACTTCGCCTGGAGCAAAACAGGCGCCCCGGTCGTGCGCGACGGGGATGTCAGCGCGCTGACAATTTCCCAGGAGTCGTTCGTCGCATAGCGTATCTCGGGAATCAGAATATCCGTCTCCGCTGCCGCCGTCGTGAAACGCGAGAGAAACTCGCGCGCCGCGACAGTCCGGCCGGTGTACTCCAGTTCGACGATGTCCTCGATTCCCTTCCCCTGGAGCCGTTTCAGCAGCCCCGACGTTATCACGACATTCCTGCCACCGGTCAGATGAGTCCGGATCTTTCCCACGAGACCGGGATCGTGCGCGGAAGCCTCGGTGAGCAGCACCGTTGGAGCATCCGCGGGGAACTCGGGGACGATGTCCATAGGAATGCCCACCTGCCCCAGGTAACTCGGCAGGTGATCCTCGCCGGACGAGTGGTAGGGCTTGTACACCTTCACGCCGATGGGCTTTCCGAGCTTGCCGAGGAACCCGTCCACCTCCTGGAAGGTGTAGCCGGCCAGGCGGGCCACCTTGGACTCCGGTATGACGTTGCCTTCGCTGTCCCTAACCGGCTGGTACAACTGGCGGATGTCGAAAAGCGTGATCTCCGGCGCTTTCGCGAACAGCGTGAGCCAGAGCTGCTCGGCGTAGCGGTCCAGGTGGCGCATTCCCCCTGTGTCCACCCATCCTCCGGCGTTGCCGCCCGGCTTGATGTTGTCGAAGTACCTCACGATCGAGTAACCGTGATACGCCTGCAGGTGCTGGTTGCTGTAGACCGCATCGCGCGTTTCGGTGCCCGTGTAGATCTTGTCGAAGTACTTCGGCTGTGTTTCGAGGTTGAATCCCAGGTACTGAAAATGTTCGTACCAGTTCGGATACTTGACGGTGACTTTGACGTTGGGATTCGCCGCCCGCGCGGGCTTCATCACCAGCTCACGGCCGGCCTCATCCATGAGATCGAGCCGGAAACGCGTCCAGCTCTTGTCGCCCTTGGCGCGGATGCAGCGGTCGCACTTGCAGTTAGTGAAGAAGAAGTCGTCCAGGATGATCTCGTCGAAGTTCTTCGCCGTGAACGCAACCACTTCCGTGAGCTTCCGGCGATGCTCGGGGTTGGTGTAGCAGTACGTCTCGAACTGGTTGCGCTCATTGACGGTGACGGTGATGCCGCCGGCCACCTTGACGCCCTTGCCCGCAAAGAACTTCTTCGCGGCGTCGAGGGTGGACTGGGAGGCCACGATCATGTCGCGATGCGTTTCCAGGTAGACCTTGTCGATCTTGACGTGCTTCGAGATGGCTTCCCACCTGCTTTCGAGCCAGGCGGGATCGTCCATCTCGCGGACTTCGTAGACGCGGCAGTAGACGGCTACGTCGAAGTTCTTGTAGTTGCCGCCGCCTGCGCTGAGCAACCGAGCGGCGCAACCAGCCAGAAGCACCAGGTTCAGCAAACGAGTATGAGCGCGCACGTGTCTCACGGTTAACCCCCAGGCTATTGAAACACAGGCTCTGCGCCGCGAAGAGCAGCCCGGCGCCGGCCGTGCAAGGCTCCGGTTTCGTTCGCAGCTACACTCGCCCGGCCCTTCACCACTTCCAGAAGAACGGCACGACATAGCCCACCGCCACGATGGAAACCAGCGCGGCAAGCACGAGCTTCAACAGGCGCTCCGGTACGTACCGTTGAAGCCGGGCTCCGGTGTACGTGCCTGCGAGCCCACCCACTCCCAACATAAGGCCGAGCAGCCAATCCGGCCGCACGGCTTCGGCGCCTGTCACGGATCCCAATACCTCGAACACCGTTACGCCAGCCACCGACGTCGCGAACGTCGTGAAAAGCGCAGCTCCTGCAACGATCGTCACCCGCATGCGCAGAACGGCGACCAGAAACGGCGCTATGATGGCGCCTCCGCCGATGCCGTAGATGCCTCCCACGAGGCCTACCACGGCCGCCAGCGCCGTCACGGCCGCACGATTGATGCGCGGTTCGCTCGTTTCCGCATCCGCGCTATCACGCGCAGGAGCGCGGCCTGCGCTCAGAATCAACCGCACGGCAAGGTACAGCAGCACGCATCCCGCGAACATCTTGAACGAGCGCGGGTCCGGCAGAAAACGCATTCGTATGAGAGCGCCGGCGAAGACGCCCGGAAGCGTGCCCGCGATCAGCACGGCCGCGAGCGGCCAATTCATCCGGCCCTGCCGGGAGTAGCTGTACACCCCTCCGGGCGTCGCGACGACGTTATAGAGCAGGTTGGTTGGAGTGACGCCGGGGCCTGTGAACCCGAGCACGCTCACCTGAAACGGAAGCAGAAGAAATCCGCCGGACACTCCCGCGCCCGACGTCATCGCCGAGATCACAAAAGCGACGAGCGGCGGGACGTAGAAAGGGACGTCGATGCCGGAGACCGGAAAATGCATTCGCCGGTAGCTACACCTCGAAGCAAGTGTAGCCGACCGGACAAGGATTCCGATCGGCGCAAATGCGCCACGCTGGCGCTGTGACAGCGCCGCCTCCGATCGCCGAGCCATCCACCGTGAGGGGGACTCTATCGCCGTGTCCCGCGCGTTTCACCGCCATCTTGCAGGTCACGCGGCGGGACTTCCTGGCCGCCTTGAGACCCTCCCAATCCGGCGGAATCACGGGGGCGATCTGCAGTCCGCCGAACGCCGTGTGAATGCCGGGTAACGGATTCCCGGCTCTGATCGTCGGAATATTTCTATTGCATCTGGAGTAATTTTCCTGGCGATCGAGACAAAGTATAGATTAAGAACCCGCAACCCCGCAGATCCGGCGATCGCGGCGCGCGCGAGCGCGTTTGCAGGGATAGGGTCGCGGCTCGCGTGGTATATTGAGGAATCCTCTTCCTATGACAGGAGCCGAACTTCGGGAAATCGTGTGCGCGCACAGCCCTGATTCTGATGACGCGTACATGTTCTATGCGCTCGCGACCAGGAAGATCCGGTCGCGGCTGGTGACGTTTCGCCACGTCCTGGAGGACATCGAGAGCCTCAACCGCAAGGCCCACGAGGGCTGTTACGCACTGACGGCGATCTCCTACCACGCGTACCCGTTCGTCGCGGACAAGTACGTGCTGATGGCAAGCGGTTCCAGCATTGGCGACGGCTACGGCCCCATGCTGGTATCCACACGGCCCATGGCGCCGGCCGAGATCAAGGGCAAGCGGATCGCCGTGCCCGGCTTGCTGACCACCGCATACCTGGCGCTGCGCATTGTCGAGCCCGACTTCGAGGCGGTGCCGGTGCAGTTCGACAAGGTGATCGACGCCGTCGCCGAGCGCACCGCGGACCTGGCGCTCGTGATCCACGAGGCGCAGTTGACGTATTCGCGCGTGGGCTGCCACAAAGTGCTGGACCTGGGCGCCTGGTGGAAGAACGAGTTCGGCCTGCCGCTGCCGCTCGGAGCGAACGTGCTATTGCGCTCGCTCGAGCCCGAGGTGAAATCCGAGTGCTGCCGGATGATGCGCGAGAGCATCCAGTACGCGCTCGACAATCACGAGGAAGCGCTGAACTACGCCATGCAGTTCGCCCGGGACATGGAACCGCGGCAGGCGGAGAAGTTCGTCGGCATGTACGTGAACCACTACACGCTGGATTGCGGAGACATCATCCCGCGCGCCGTGCAGAAGCTGTTCGATCTGGGGCACGAGCGGGGAATTATCCCCAACAAGGTTACGGCCGAATTCGTCCGCTGAGCCCCGTCCCGCGTCATAAGATAGTGGAGAGTCTTATGCGCTCTATCATCACGCTGCTCGTTTGCCTTCTCCCGGTGTTCGCCCAGGATGACGTGAAGGACCGCGTCCGCGCCGCTCGCGACCTGCGAAACCAGGGTTCTTCGGCAATTCCCCAGCTTCAGAACATGCTGTCGGATCCCGACAGCCGCGTCCGGGTGGAGGCCGTAAAGTCGATCGTTGAGATAGGCACTCAGCTCAGCATCGATCCGCTTGTGGCCGCCACGCGCGACAACGACGCGGAGGTGCAGATCCGCGCCACGGATGGTCTGGTCAACTTCTATCTTCCCGGCTACGTCAGCAGCGGCCTGAGCGCATCTCTGCGCCGCGTTGGCGAGGCTATCTCGGCGAAGTTCACCGACACGAACGACGCAATCATCCCCGTTCACGTCGAGGTGCGGCCGGAGGTGATCGAGGCTCTCGGCAAGCTCGCCCGGGGGGGCGCGACGATGGAGTCGCGCGCCAACGCAGCGCGGGCGGTCGGCATCTTGCGCGGCCGCGCCGCCATCCCGGACCTCGTGGAGGCGATGAAGAAGTCGAAGAACGACCAGGTGCTGTACGAGAGCCTGGTGGCCATCCGCAAGATCCGCGACCGCGAAGCCGCGCCGCAGATCGAGTTCCTGCTGCGGGACCTCGACGAGAAGGTGCAGATCGCGGCCATCGAGACCACCGGCCTGCTGCAGAACCACGATGCCCTGCCCAAGCTGCGCGCCGTGCTGGCGGAGACGCGAAAGCGTGACGTGCGCCGCGCCGCGCTGACCGCGATCGCGATGCTTCCCGAGGAGAGTAACCGCCCCGTATACGAGCAGTATCTGAACGACCGCGACGACAAGCTGCGCGCCGCCGCCGCAGAGGGCATCGCGCGCCTGAAAAACCCGTCGGACGTGCCTGCCATGGAGAAGATGTTCAACGAAGAGCGCAAGATGGAGCCGCGGCTCTCGGCCGCGTTCGCGCTCGTGATGCTCGGGCGGACGGAACTGAGCGAGCATAGCCCGCTTCAGTACCTGGTGAACACGTTGGCTTCATCGGCGTGGCGGGGTGTCGCGCGTCCGTTCCTGGTGGAGCTTGCGCGCGATGAAAAGGTCTTGCGAGCCGTCGAGCAGGCCACGCGCAACGCCTCTCGGAACGAGAAGGTGGAGCTCGCCTACGTGCTTGGCATGAGCGGCGACCGCGCGAGCCTCGAGTACATCGACTGGCTGATTCGCGACCCCAACACCGACGTCTCCGGCGCCGCGCTTGAGGCGCGGAGAAACCTGATCGCGCGGCTGCCGTAGAGCCGAGCATCACGACCGCCTCACGCAGTGCGATGGAGCGGCGGGGAGGCGCCGCGCCGGTCAGATTTGTAACTCGAGGATATCCCCGTCCTCGAGAACGTGCGTGCGCTCTACCATCAACCGTCGCGGCCGCCCCTCTGCCTGCGCTCTCGGGAACGGCTGAATAGCAATTGAGTAACGGGCCGGACGCGCCTGCCGGGCCGCGGGAACAGGAGTATCATGTGCGGCGTCCGATAATGGAGCTGTAAGCAAGACCGAGCGCCGGGATCGCACGCTTCGGCTATAATCCTCGGATCATGCGAGCCTTGCTCACCTTCGCACTGCTCCCGGTAACGCTGACCGCCCAGGAACCGCTGCCGCTAACGGCTCTCCCGCCCGACACCGCGATAATCATAGGCGCACGGCCAAGCAAGATCATAGCTTCTTCCGCGTGGAAGCAACTCGTTGCCGCCGAAAAGAAGGCCAATCCAACGCTGGCCATCGATGTCACAGACGCGAAAAATGTCGACGAGATTGTCGTTGCTGTGCCGGGCACAGCCTTGCGGAGCCGGGTGGTGATGCTGGTACGTGCCGACTGCAAGGGCGAACTGGCCTCAAGGCTGTGTCTCCGGTCGCGGGAGCGCAGGGGTGTTGAACTCTCGACAGCGTGCCTCCCTGGGGGAATTACGGTGTTGGGCGATCCCGAATCGCTCAAGTCAGTGCAGGCCGGTGCGCGAAACCCGGGACCGGCGAAGGCTCTGCTCGCGAGCGCGGAGGAGGTCCGTGGGAGCAACGACGTGTGGATCGTCACAAACGCGAGCGTGGACCAGCTTGCGAAGGCAAATCCGAACCGGCAGGCTGCCGCAGCCGCAAACTCACCCATGCTGAAGAGCATCCGGCAGATCAGCTTCGGACTGAACCTGTCCGCCGGGGTCCGCGCCAGCGTAGGGGTTCAGACCGCGACGCCCGGCGATGCCGAGATGTTCGCAGGCGGGATGCTGATGGCGCTCGGCATGCTGAAGTCCGACCCGAAGAACGGCGCCAGGGCGGCTCCCATAGTGGATCGCATCAAGGTGCACGCCGCAGGTAACACAGCGAGCCTCGAGTTGAACGTTCCCGAACAGGAATACGCGCTGTTCGCCAGCCAGTTGCAGGCCGCCGCAGGCCCGGCGCTGGCAGCGGCGAATCCGGGCACGTTGACCATCACTGGCGGTCCAGAATCAGGCGTGATGGCTCCGGCAAGCACACCGACGCCCTCGCGCTCCGGCGGCATCGTCATCCATTCGTCGCCGAAGGACATGGGCACGGTGGAGCTGCCTCGATAGTAATCAATCTTCTCTGCCGGGCCGTCCGGTCAGAGTCTGCGGCCCCCCTCAGCGTGTACAGGCGTACTGCGTCTCAGACCTGAAAGCGCGCTGGATAGCACTGAGGCGCGGTCAAGCTGGAAGGCACGTGATCGGTCCGGCTGCTCCGGGGTGATCGCCTACTCAGCGCGAAGGGCGATGGCTGGGTTTACGCGCATTGCGCGGATCGCGGGAACCAGCGCGGCCAAGGTGGCGGATAGAGCGAGCGCGAGCGCAGCGAGAGCCGGAAAGCGCGGGTCCGCCGGAGAGATTCCGAAAAGCACGCTGCGGGCGGCGTATGCGGCCGCGAACGAGAGCGGTATGCCGAACACCACCCCCAACGCAACCACCATCACGGACTCGCGCACCACCATCGCGACAACGCTCCAGCGCGAAGCTCCGAGCGCCAGCCGCACGCCGATCTCCGCCGTCCGGCGGCTGATCTGGTACGACACCATGCCGTACAACCCCAGGCACGCGAGCACCAGCGGGAACGCTCCGAAAAACCCGGCCAGAGCCGCCATGAGCCGTTCACGAACAAGCATGCGGTCGATTAGCCCGCTGAGCGGCTCGACAAGCAGCGGGTACTCGCGGCCCATGCCGTCAATTGTGCCGAGCACCTCATTCCTGATGCTGTCCGGCGGTCCATGCGACCGTACTGCCAGCATGAGCGAGTACAGTCGCGAAGGCTGCTGAAATATCGGCAGGTACACCACCGCGGAGTTGCGGATTCCAATGTTGCAGACGTTCGCGTCTGAAGCGACGCCAATCACCGTCGCGTTCTGCCATTCCTGTGAGGCCCCAACGGAAATACCGCGCCCGACGGCATCCGGCGAGCCGAACAGACGTATCGCCAGCGATTCGCTCACGATGGCGAGACGAGTGCCGGAATTCCCATCCGCGAAGTCGAAATCGCGGCCTCGCAGAATCGGAATACCGAGGGCCTCGAAAAAACCCGGCCCGACATCAAGGCGGTATGAGCCAGTTTCCGCGGCCGCACCGGGCACGGAGACCGTCTCGGTGTACGCCGCGGTTGCCGAGTTGACGGGGATCTGCTTCGATACCGCGGCGGCGCGAACACCCGGAATGTTGCGAATGCGCTCGAGCAGACTGGAGTAATGAGCCGCGGGAACGAATGAGGGGT
>JBLNBX010000125.1:0-7725 GCA_050260275.1 bacterium | reverse complement strand
CTCTTCCGGCAGTGTGGTGAATCCGATTTGGTTGTTGATGATCAGGTGTATAGTGCCGCCGGTACAATAGCCGTCGAGCTGCGAGAGATTCAGCGTCTCGGCCACCACGCCCTGGCCCGCGAACGCTGCGTCGCCGTGAACCAGTATCGGTATGACGCGCTCGCGCTTCGTGTCGCCCAGGCGGTCCTGCTTGGGCCTGACTATGCCCTCGACAACCGGGTCTACCGCTTCCAGGTGGCTCGGGTTGGGAGAAAGCGAAACCGCGATCGTGCTGCCGTCCTCGAGCGTTCGCACTCCCGACGTGCCCACGTGATACTTCACGTCGCCGGAGCCCTGGGTGCTGGCCGGGTCGGCTTCCTCGAAGGACGAAAAGATCTGCGAGAGCGGCTTCGCGAGGAGGTTTGCGAGCGCGTTCAGCCGCCCGCGGTGCGCCATGCCCATGACGATCTCCACCGCGCCGCTGGCGGCCGCGCGGTGCATCACCTCGTCGAGAATCGCGATGGCGCATTCGCCGCCTTCGAGGCCGAACCGCTTGTGCCCGACGAACTTCGAGTGCAGGAAGTGCTCGAACTCCTCGGCCTCGATCAGGCGTTGCAAAACGCGTTTGCGCGTCGCGGGCTCGAGCGGCCAGGAACTGCCAGTGGGCTCCATCCGCAACTGCAGCCAGCGCTTCTGCTCCGGCGCCTGTATGTGCATGTACTCGCAGCCGATGCGGCCGCAGTAGGTTTTCCGGAGCGTCTCGAGCGTGCGGCGGAGTGTCGCCACCTCTCCGCCAGCCGCTTCGCCGAGGCTGCCTGTGATGAACTCGCGGTCGAGGTCCCAGATGGTGAGCCCGTAGGTGGCGGGATCGAGCTCGGGGTGGTAGCCGGGCTCGCCGCCGAGCGGGTCGAGGTCGGCGATCAGGTGCCCGCGCACGCGGTATGCGTTGATGAGCTGCAAAACGGCCGCTTGCTTGGCGATATCGGATGTGCGCTCGCGGCCGCCAGCGGCCACGCCGCGGCGGTCAGGCTCCCATCCGACGGGGCGGTAGGGCACCTTGAGATCGGCGAAGATGTCCGTGTAAAAATCGTGCTCGCCCTGGAGCAGCGCCTGCACGTGCCCCAGGAACATGCCCGATTCGGCGCCCTGGATGATGCGGTGATCGTAAGTGCAGGTGATCGTCATCACCTTGCTGAGGCCGAGCGCCGCGCGCGTTTCGGGCGACGAGCCCTGGTAGCCGGCCGGGTAGTCGATCGCGCCGGTCGCGATGATCGCGCCCTGGCCGGCCATCAGCCGGGGAACGGACGCCACCGTGCCGACCGTGCCGGGGTTCGTCAGCGACACGGTCGTGCCCAGGAAATCTTCGGGGACGAGTTTGCCCCGCCTGGCGCGCTCGACGATGTCGTCGAAGGCCGCCATGAAGGCCTGGAAATCGAGGGAGCCCGCGTCTTTTATGTTCGGAACGGTCAGCATGCGGGAGCCGTCGCGCCCGGCGACGTCAATCGCAATACCTAGGTTCACACGCTTCCGGACCACCCGGAACGGCTGGCCGTCGCGCTCGGCAAAGCCGCTGTTCAGGTTCGGAAACGCCTCCAGCGCGCGCACCACGGCCCAGCCGATCAGGTGCGTGTAGGAAACCTTCTGCCTGCCTGTAAGTGAGCGGTGCTGGTTGATGATGGCGCGGTTCTCGTCGGCCACCTTGACGGGGATGGTGCGCTGCGACGTCGCGACGGGAATCGCCAGGCTGGCCGTCATGTTCTCGACAATGCGCGCATAGGCGCCCCGGAGCGGCTGGAGTTCGCCCTCGGCTTCCGGACCCGGGGCGGCAAGGCGCTGGGCCGGGGCAGCCGCCGCCCGCGCCGCCGCGCCGTTCCCTTCGAACACCTTTTTCCAGGCATCGTCCACGCCGGACCGATCGTGACGATACTGGTAGTAGAGCTCGTCCTCCAGCCAACTGTTCACGCCGGCGGGTTCTTCAGATCTTGCCATGGGAAAATTCGCCCTCTGGTGCCTTGATTTGCCCTCTGTTGCCTTGGATTAATGATACATGGGACGCGGTGACCGTTGCGCTCGCGACATTTTATTGCACTAATGAACCGTGGTTCAGGATCAAAATCTGAGAGTTATGGTACGCTCGAAACGAATCGACCCCCCCTGTCGAATCCATCCGGTTGGATGCTGCAATGCGGGCCGCCGATTATGAAAACGGCGCGGCGAGGCGTGGACAACGAGTATTGGAATTCCTGAGATGAACGTTCGCTCTCTATTCAGCCTCTTCTCATCGGATCTGGCGATAGACCTGGGTACGGCCAACACCCTGGTGTACGCCAAAGGCAAGGGCATCGTGGTGAACGAGCCCTCCATCGTGGCCATCAACAAGAACACGGCCGAGGTGGAAGCCGTAGGCAAGGAAGCCAAGGAGATGCTCGGCCGCACACCGGGCAACATCGTCGCGATCCGCCCGATGAAGGACGGCGTCATAGCCGACTTCAAGGTCACCGAGCGGATGCTGAACTACTTCATCCAGAAAGCGCACGGGCGCAAGGTGCTCGTGCATCCACGCATCGTCATCGGGGTTCCGTGCGAGATCACGCAGGTTGAGAAGCGCGCGGTAGTCGACTCTGCTTACCGGGCCAAGGCCAGCGAGGTCCACCTGGTGGAACAGGCCATGGTGGCCGCTATCGGCGCGGGCTTGCCTATCACCGAGCCGTGCGGCAATATGATCGTCGACATCGGGGGCGGCACCACCGACGTCGCCGTCATCTCGCTCTCCGGCATCGTCTACTCGCGTTCGGTGCGGGTGGCGGGCAACGAGATGGACGACGCCGTCATGCAGTACCTCAAACGGAAATACAATCTGCTGATCGGCGAACGGACGGCGGAGCAGATCAAGATGCAGATCGGCTCGGCCTACCCGCTGGACAAGCCGCTGACGATGGAGATCAAGGGCCGCAACCTCATTGAGGGCGTGCCGAAAACCATAACGGTGGACGACGGCGAGATTCGCGAGGCGCTTTCCGAGTGCGTCGCCACGATCATGAACGCCATCCGCGTGGCTCTCGAGCGCACGCCGCCGGAACTGAGCGCCGATATCAGCGACCGCGGCATTGTGCTGACGGGCGGCGGCGCGCTGCTCAAGAATCTCGACCGGCGCATTCGCGAGGAGACCGGCCTGCCGGTGTCCATCGCCGAGGATCCGCTAGCCTCGGTCGTGCTAGGCACGGGCAAGATGCTGACCGATTTCAAGCTCCTCCGGAAGATTTCTATCGAGTAGTTTCGATGCGCCGAACCTCACGGCCGGCCTAACAGGATGGAGTTGCTCAACCGGTATCGCAATGTCACCGTTTTGATGCTGGTGATTTTTGCGCAACTGGTGCTGCTGGCGTACCAGGTGAAGGGAAACGGCGATGTGCGCCTGATCCGTATCTGGGCCGTCACCGCCATCACGCCCGCGGCAAAAGTCGTGGACACCGTCCGCGCCGCCGTGACCGGCGTGGTTCGCAGCTACCTGCTGTTCAAGGACCTCGGCGGCGAGAACCGGCAACTAAAGGAAGAAGTCTCCAAACTCAAGCTCGAGAACCAGCAACTTCGCGTGGAGCTGGAGACCGCCGATCGCCTGCGCGCCCTGGCGGCTTTCCAGGCGCAGACCCCGTCCAAGATGCTGCCCGCCCGCGTGATAGCGACGGGCACGGGCGCTAACTCCCGGGTGGTTTTCCTGGACCGCGGGTCGGGAGCCGGCATCATGCGCGGCATGCCGGTCATCACCCCCGATGGGATCGTCGGGAAAGTGATAGCAGCCTATCCAACAGCGGCGCAGGTGCTGCTGATCACCGATCCCACGTTCGCTGCCGGGGTCGTCTCGCAGAAGCATCACGTCAGGGGCCTCGTGCGTGGCCTGGGTCAGGCCAATTGCAAGGTGGATTTTATCCCCAACGAGCAGCAGGTGGAGGTGGACGAGGTGTTCTTCACCTCCGGCGACGACGGAGTGTTTCCGCGCGGCCTGCCCGTGGGTAGGGTGACCGCGGTCCGCGCCGGCAACTCGCAGTACCGGGACGTCACCCTGTCTCCGAGCGGGCTGGCCAGAGGACTGGAAGAGGTGCTCGTTATCGTCGAGGGCGCGCACCAGAACGTGCCGGAGTTCAAGGAGCCCGCGAAGGAAATCTACATCCAGCCGCCTCCTCCCGGCGAAGCTGATCCTGCGCCGGAAGCAGCGCCAGGAGGAGGGGAAGGTGGAGCCGGTCCCCGGAGGCCCGCCCACCTGACGACCGACGCCGATCGCCTGAAGGAGAAGTACCGCGAGCTCGGTGAGGCCCAGGGACACAGATTCGGTGAGGGCCTGCCGGGCTCCAGGCCTCCCGATTTCAACCTGACGCCCGAGCAGGTGGCCGCTGCCAAGGCCAAGGCCGCCAAGCCAGCCGTAACCGGCCAGGCGAAGCCAGCGCCGGGAGCGTCCGGAACCGAGGCCGCGCCAGGAGCGTCCGGGCGCGAGGCCGCGCCGGCGAGGGAGCCCGAATGAGCGACCTCGGCAGCAGCCGTCTCCTGGTAACCAGCGCCCGCGAGCGCAGTGTCGCGCGCTTCCGCAAGTGGGGCCTCGTAGCCGCGCCGCTCGCGGCGATTCTCTTCCAGGTGTACGTACCGCTGTTCTTCCAGGGCTTGTCGTACCTGGAACTGCCGTTGCTCGTGACGGTGTACTTCGCGCTCATGCGGCGCGAGCAGGTAGCGGGCACGTTCATCGGCGCGGGCATCGGCCTGTTGCAGGACTCTCTCTCGCACCAGCCCATCGGAATGTTCGGTATCGTCAAGACGCTGGTGGGCTATTTCGCCGCTTCGATCGGCATGCGTTTCGACGTGGAGCACCAGGTGGTGCGGTTTCTGCTGGGCCTGTTTTTCTTCTTCTTCCACCAGTTTCTCTACTGGGTGCTATCGCGCGCGCTGCTGGGGCAACTTGTGGGGTTCGACGCTCAGCGGACCTTCTTTCTGGGCCTGCTGAACGCCGCTGTAGGCATCTCGCTTTTTCACTTTTTGGATAAACTGAAGGAGAGGGTCTAGGCCCGGGGGTTGACAGTGATTATCTCGGGCGGCCAGGGAGAAGAACGGGCGCAAGAACCTGTATTTCGCGATGACACCAAATCCGCCTCGGCGCGCATTGCCGCCTTCCAGTATGCCGCCGTGGGCGTCTTCCTCTTCCTGATCTCCGGCTTCTGGGAGCTGCAGGTCCGCAATCCCGATGTCTACGCCGAGCAGGCCGAGCGCAACCGCATCAAGTCGATCCCGGTGCTCGCTCCGCGCGGCAAGATCCTGGACCGGGACGGCCGCATAATCGTCGACAACCGCGCCTCTTACAGCCTGATCCTGTCCCGTGAAGCGGCCAAGCCGGAGCACCTCAAGCCGATCGCCGCGGGCCTGAATATGGACCCCGCCGTTCTCGAGGCGCGCGTGGAGCGCTTCAAGCAGAGGCCGCGGTATGAGCCCATCGTCATCAAGGAGGAGCTCAGCCCGCGCGAACTGGCCTTCGTCGAGGCGCACCGCGACCCCGATACATTCCCCGAACTCGAGCTTATCCCGGCGCAGCGCCGCCTGTATCCGCAGGGGGGCTTCGCGGCGCACGTCATCGGCTACGTGGGCGAGATCAATGAAGAGGAACTCAACAGCGCCGAGTACATCGAGTACAACCCCGGCGACATAATCGGCAAATTCGGCATTGAGCGCGAGTACAACCACACCCTCATGGGCGTGGACGGCCAGCGCCAGGTGCTGGTGGATAGCCGCGGGCGCGAGCGCGGCATCCTGGGCATCAAGGAGGCCAAGCCTGGCAAGAACCTGCAACTGACGCTGGATCTGGACCTTCAGGCTGTAGCCGAGCTCGCCATGGAGGGCAGGAAGGGCGCGGTGGTGGCGCTCGATCCGCGCAACGGCGAGGTCCTTGCGATGGTCAGCCGGCCCACTTTCGACCCGAACCTTTTCGCCGGCGGCATAAGCGCGGCGGCCTGGAGGGAGCTGGTTAACAACCCCGATAATCCTCTGCTGAACCGGGCTATACAGGCGCAGCTCGCGCCCGGTTCCACCTTCAAGCCGATCGTCGCGATGGCGGGGCTCGAAAGCGGCGTGATCGACGAGAACTTCAGCGTGAGCTGCGCGGGGGGCGCGACGTTCTACGGCCGCTATTTCAAGTGCCACCTCAGGGGCGGGCACGGGCGTGTGAGCCTGCACAAGGGCCTTGCACAGTCCTGCGACGTCTACTTCTACAACGTCGGGAACAAGACGGGCGTGGACACCATCGCCAAGTACGCCGAGGCCATGGGCCTTGGCAGCAAGACCGGCATCGACCTGCCCAACGAAGCCAGCGGCGTGATACCGTCCACGAAATGGAAGATGCGGATGTTCCGGCAGAAGTGGTACGCCGGAGAGACCATCTCAGTAGCCATCGGGCAGGGCGCGGTGGCGATTTCTCCGCTGCAGCTCGCCTACTCCGTGGGTGGACTGGCCCGTGGCGGCGTGTTCTACCGCCCGCACCTGGTGAAAACCGACAAGCTCGAGCCGCCGAAAATCGTCAAGTTCAACCCGGAGAACGTTCAGAAGGTGATCGCGGGCATGTACGCCGTCGTGAACGAAGGCGGAACGGGCGTCCGCGCCCGGCTGCCGGGCATCAGCGTGTGCGGCAAGACGGGCACGGCCCAGACGGCGTCGAATGAGAAAGCCAAAACGCATAAGTTTCTGGACAACGCCTGGTTCATAGGCTTCGCCCCCTGCGAAGCGCCCGAGATCGTCGTTGTCGCCCTGTTCGAAGAAGGGCTGCACGGCAACCTGGCCGCACCGATCGTGCGTGACGTGATCAAGGCTTATTTCGACAAGAAGGCGCGGATCACCTCCAATCAGATGCTTGCCGAGATTCGCCGCGCCGCGCCACCGCTCGGCCCCAAGCCCCCGGAGGTCCGGTGAGGACGTTGTGTAGGGTGGGCCGCCGGCCTGCTGGGGCAGCTCGGACTGGCTATCTGGCGAGAATGGCCGGAACTCGCGAGGCTGAAGCCTCGCGCGGGCTCAAGCCCGCCCCCCCGAACCGGATTTTGTGGGCGGTCCCCCGGCCTGATGGGGCCGCTCGCGCTGCGCAGCCGGCAGAACCGGCCACTGGCGGAGCTTCCCTGTAGACATGTCACACTACCGCTCCGCCCGCGACCTCGACTGGCCCATGCTGATGATCATCCTGGTGATCTCGGCCATAGGCATCCTCCAGATCTACAGCGCCACCCGCGACACCGTCTGGGAGGATGCGTGGTGGCGCCAGGGTTTGTGGCTGTGCGCCGGGCTGGTCGTGCTGTGGATCTTCGCCCGCATGGATTACCACAGCGTCATTTCAAAGGCGTTCGTCCTGTACGGGGCCGCGATCGTGGGGCTTGTGGCGGTGATGCTGTTCGGACGCACCGTGTACGGAGCGAAGCGCTGGATTGCCTTGCCTTTCTTCAATTTCCAGGTATCGGAGTTCGTCAAGATCGTGATCCTGCTGCTGGTGACCCGATACCTCACCGAGCTCAAGACCGAGCGGATCGAACTGCGCGACCTGTTCAAGCTTGGGTTCCTCGTGGGCGTCCCCTTTCTGATGGTGGTCAAGCAGCCCGACCTCGGAACGGCGCTGACGTACCTGCCCATGCTGATAGTCGGGGTATTCCTGGCAAAGCTGCGCTGGCGGTACGTGGCTGCCGGGCTGGTGGTGTTTGCCCTCGTTTTGCCGCTTGCGTGGATGTTCGTTCT
>JBLNBX010000124.1:0-3215 GCA_050260275.1 bacterium | reverse complement strand
CGGTACGAACGTTCACCTCAGCATCGGAGCCCACCCTATAGCTCTTCTGCCACTCGTCCGCACGGGCGCCGGCGGCGAGCAGGCAGCACGCGAGCGTGAGCACGCCAGTTCTCGTCATGTTCCTATATACGGACACGGCGGGCGAGAGTTCAAAGATGTTTTGGCCGCCTCCTAACGAGCGCCTTCGAACGCGGTATGCTGTTGCCTTACCCGATGGCTCTGAAGACGTACAGCGTCTATACGCGCTGTGAGGTGTGCGGCGTTTACGACCGGGATGCCCACTGGTGCGATCTGTGTGGCCGTCCCAAAGACGGCAGCCGCGGACCCCGGCCGGCGCCGGACCCTGACCCGCCATCGCGGCCGGTTGTCCGCGAGAGGCCGCCGGTATCGAAGCCGGCAGCGGCGCCGCCCTCATCGAGGGTTCCGGACGGCAAGGATCTACCACGAAACACCGCGCGGCGCGGTGCGGCGCCGGAACAGCCCTCACTGTTTGAGGAAGAGCCCGAGGCGCGTGACGCGAAGGGGCCGGCCCGCGCACATCGAAAGCTGAAGGAGTCCGGGGCGGCGGGAACGGGCCGGAGTAAGGCAGCTCCGGCATCGCGAACGGCGAAGAAAGCGCCGGCAAAGAAGAAGGGCGCGGGCGCAAAGGCATCCGCCGTAAAGGGCTCGGGCGCGAAAGCATCCGCCACGAAGGGCGCGAAAAAAACCGCTACGAAGAAGGCTGCGCGCGCACGAGGCGGTCAAGTTCGTCAACAGCGCGGCGCAGCTCCGCAGCAAGGACGCTCGAGGGGTCGCGCTCAAGCAAAGCCCGCGCAAGGGCGTCGTAAGCCCAAAGCTGGTCGGAAGCGCTCTTAGTCAGGAACCTCGACCACAGGCGGTCGCCCATGCGCTGGAAATCGCGCGTCATCGAACGCACGTTATAGATGCTGTCGGCGCACGAGATGCGGCGCACGGACGCGTCTTCAGTGACGATCTGCTCCATGTAGGACTGTTTGTGCGCGCGCCAGCGCTCGGCGCGATCCCGAATACGCCGCTCCTCCGGGGTGCCCCGCTCGGTGCAGGCCTCGACGAGACGGAGCACCTCGGGTCCGAAGCGCGCCTGTATCTCGGCGGCCAGGGCCGCGCGGCCGCCTGGGTAGTCGTAGGACTGGTCCTCTAGCGAATCATGAAGCAGCGCCGCGATGGCGTCGTCTTCCGAACCGCCGTCCTCGATGACGAGGGCGCACACTCCGAGCAGATGCGCCACGTAAGGCACGCCCGAGGTCTTCCTCTTTTGCTTGCGATGCAGGCGGTGCGCGAAGGCGAGCGCATCCTCGAACCGCTGGGAAAAAGTCATCGGGTAGAAGCGGTGCTTCCTCGTACCCATGGTCGCACAGCGTGGGAGAATGCCTTTCAGAGGGGCGATCATGTCAGAACTCACAGCTCACCGCGAACGTACCATCCTCGTCACTGGGGCCACCGGCCGGCAGGGCGGCGCAGTAGCGCGTCATCTTCGCGAACGGGGATACACCGTGCGCGCGTTCACTCGCGATCCCGAGCGCGCCCGTGGCCTGCTCGGCGAGGGTGTCGAGGTTGTCCGAGGCGACTTCGACGATTTCGACTCCATCCGCCGCGCGCTGGATGGCGTGTATGGAGTCTTTTCGGTCCAGAACCCTGCGCAAGCCGGCGCGGACGGCGAGCGGCGGCAAGGCATCGCCATGATCGACGCCGCGGCGCGCCAGCGCGTCACGCATTTCATGTACGCCTCGGCGATCGCGGCTGACGCGCCCACGGGCATATCTTTCCTTGAGAGCAAGCGCAGCGTCGAGGAGCACTTGCGCCAGAGCGGGCTGATGTACACCGTGCTGCGGCCGGCTCCGTTCATGGAGAACTTCCTGAACGCAGGGCAGCCGGTGAACGGCGTCCTCATCTCGCTGCCGCTCGCGCCCGGCATGGTGTTGCAGCAGATCGCCGTGGACGACATCGGCCGCATCGCCGCGTACGCGTTCGAGCACCCGGCCGCCTTCCGCAACCGCTCCCTGGACATCGCGGGAGATGAGAACTCGCTTCTGGAGATCACCGCGGCGATTTCGCGCGCGCTGAACCGCGAGGCCGGGTATTACGAGCTGAGCTGGGAGGATTACGAACGCGCCGCCGGGCCGGACATCACGAACTTCTTCCGGCTGCTCCAGGACCAGTGGCTCAGCGGCCGCGGCCGCGTCGACATTCCGGCGCTCAAGGCCGAGGTGCCCGAGTTGACGCCATTCGAGCGCTGGGTGCACGCTCAGAGATGGGAGCGTTACCGCACGGCGGGCTGAGACATGCGAGTTACTATTCTCGGATGCGGCGAGGCGTTCGACGAGCGCCTGCCGAACACGTGCCTACTCGTCGAATCGGAACATGCCAAGGTGCTGCTCGACTGCGGCTACAGCGCGCCGCCGGTGGTGTGGAGAGCCGTGGCGGATCCGGCGGGGATCAGCGCCATCTACATCAGCCACGGGCACGCGGACCACTATTTCGGCATTCCCGCGCTGCTTGGCCGCATGTGGGAGGACGGGCGCACGAAGCCGCTGACGATCTTCAGCCAGGCATACGTGCTGGAGTATGTGCGGCAGGCGCTCGAACTGGGTTACAAGGGGCTGGCGGCAAGGTACAAGTTCCCCATCGAGTACCGCGCTGTCGAAGCGGGCCGGACTGAGCAGTTCGAGGGGCTGGCGCTCGATTTCGCGGCGTCGCGCCATGCCGCGCCGAACCTGGCTGTGCGCATCAAGGCAGGCGAACGCGCGTTCTGCTACAGCGGCGACGGCATGTTCACGGACGAGACAAAGGCGCTGTTCGCGGGCGCGGACCTGGTGGCGCATGAGGCGTTCTCTTTCGAGCCAAGCCCGGTGCATGCGGACATCGAGGCTCTGGCGCGGCTTGCCCGCGATGGGAAGATCGGGAAGCTCGCTTTTGTTCACGTGCAACGCGGCGTCCGGCGGTCGCCCGGGCGCATTCTCGAGATCGTGAGAGCTTCGGAAGGACGCCTGGCGCTTCCCGAGCCGGGAGAGCGGTTCGAGATCTGAGGGGCCCCGCCGGTTCGTGGCGAATACGCTACTCTGTCTCTGAAATGAATAAGTTCATCCTGGCAATCTCCGCGGCGGCGCTGTCGGCAGCCGCCGTCGTCGCGTATCAGCAGTATCAGCAGGGCGATCTCGGCTACAGTGATACACCCATGCTCCCGGACCAGCCGTGGC
>JBLNBX010000123.1:0-5626 GCA_050260275.1 bacterium | reverse complement strand
ACCGGCGTGCTGCAACTGTGGTGCGTGGCGCGCGACGGGCGGCGCTGGAAACTCGAGTTCAATGTCAGGGAGCGCGTAGCGGCGGCATGAAGATCGGCATCGACCTGGGCACGACCAACTCGGCCCTGGCCTACATCGACCCCGAGGAAGCAGAAGATCGCGACTTCCCGCCCGTACACGTCCTCTCGATCCCGCAGTACACCGGACCGGATCGCATCGAGCCGTTGCGCGTGCTGCCCTCGTTTCTGTACCTGGGCGACCGGGAGTACATCGGCGCCTACGCGCGCGAGCAGGGAGCGCTGGTGCCGACCCGGTCAGTGCACTCGGTCAAATCGTGGTTGTCAAACCCGGAGGTCGACCGCACCGCGAAGATACTGCCGTGGGACTCGCAGGAGAGCGGGCGCGTTCTGTCGCCGGTGGAGGTGTCGACGAAGTTTATCGCCACGATCCGCGACGCATGGGAGGCCGAGAAGCACACGCCGCTCGCGAGCGAGGACGTCGTGCTCACCGTCCCGGCTTCGTTCGACGAAGAGGCGCGCGAACTGACGGTGCAGGCGGCGCAGGATGCCGGCTTGCAGAAGCTCACACTGATCGAAGAGCCTGCCGCGGCGTTCTACTCGTGGATATCGAATCACCTGGCCGAATCGCGCAAGAGCCTTTTTGACGGCCAGGTGGTGCTGGTGGTGGACGTTGGCGGCGGGACATCCGACTTCACGCTGATCCGCGTGGCGCGCGCGGGAGACCGGATCGATTTCACCCGCACCGCGGTGGGCCAGCACCTGCTGCTCGGCGGTGACAACCTGGATCTGACGCTCGCGTGGCTGGTGGAGCACAAGCTGGGCACACCGCTCTCGATACGGCAGCGCAACGCGGTGCGAAGACAGTGTTCGGCGGCCAAGGAGAAGCTGCTGGCTGACGAACGGCTCGAAAGCGTCGAGGTGACGGTGCTGGGCGGTGGAACGTCGTTGGTGGGCGGCGTGAGAAAGACAGAGATACGGCGCGAAGAGGTGCTCGAACTCGCGCTCGACGGCTTCCTGCCGTTCTGTGCGCCCGGCGACAAGCCCAAGGAAGAGAAGCGCAGCCTCTTTCGGGAGCTGGGGCTTCCGTACGTCTCGGATCCCGCCATCACGCGCCACCTCGCGGCGTTTATGGCCGCATCGTCCGAGCACGCGCCTAACGGCGTGGACGCGATTCTGTTCAACGGCGGCTTCTTCATTCCGGGCCTCCTGCGCGAGCGCGTGGCTGACGTAGTGGGTAGCTGGTACGGGCGGCGGCCGGCGATTTTCGACAACCGCGACCTGGATCTCGCAGTCGCCGTCGGCGCCGCGTACTACTCGTACGCGCGGACCAGCGGCTCCGGCGTGCTCGTGCGCGCCGGGCTGCCGCGAACGTACTTCATCGGGATCGGCACGCCGGCGGACGCCCGCGTGCGCACGGTGTGCCTGGTGCCGCGCGGAAGCGAACAGGGTTCAACCGTGGAGTACGATCCGGGGAACCTGCAGCTCCTCGCAAACAGGCCGGTATCGTTTCGCCTGTATAGTTCGCTCACGCGCACCGAAGACGCGCTGGGCGACGTTGTCGAGTTCGCCGCGGAAGATCCGGACTTTCATGTTCACGCGCCGCTGAACGCCGTCATCCGTTTCGGCAAGCGCGTCGAGGAGCGGACGATTCCCGTCAAGCTGGGGGCGCTGCTCACGGAGATAGGCACGCTCGAGATCTGGTGCGAATCGAAGATCAGCGAGCACCGGTGGCGGCTGCAGTTCCAGTTGCGCAAGAAGGCCGAGCAGGAGACGGCGCGGCGGCCCGCAGCGGTGATCAGCGAAGAGGCGCTGGAGCGCGCCAAAGCGCTCATCGCGGAGACGTTCGCGCCAGGCGTCGAACAGCGGGTCGAGCCTGCGGAGCTTCCGGGAAAGCTGGAACAGGCGCTCGCGCTGGGCAAGAACTCATGGCCGCTTGCGACCATCCGGCAGCTTGCCGATGTGCTGCTCGAACACGTGGAGGGGCGCCGCCTCACGGCGGCGTACGAGGTGCGCTGGCTGAACCTGACCGGCTTCTGTCTGCGGCCCGGATTCGGCTACCCCGGCGACGAGTTTCGCATCGAGCAGGCGCGGCGGGTCTACGCATCGGGCCTCGCGTTCCCGAGCCACGTCGAGAACGAGGTGCAGTGGTGGTTGTTCTGGGGCCGCGTGGCGGGCGGGCTCAACCGGAACCAGCAGGTGGACATCTTCCAGCGGCTCTCGGGCACGCTGTTGCCGAAGAGCGGCAAGCGCGTCCGCATCAACTCCAGCCTGCTGCGCGAGATGTGGCGCGCGGCGGCGAGCCTCGAACTGCTGCCTACACAAACGCGCACCGAACTCGGCGATACGCTGGTGAAGCGAATTCGCGCGCGGGACTTCGGCCCGAGTGAGTTGTGGTGCCTCATGCGCATCGGCGCGCGGCAACTGTTCTACGGGCCCGCAAACCAAGTGATACCGCCTTCGACCGCTGCACGTTGGGCGGAGGCACTGCTGCCGTTGCCGGAGGCCGGCGACGCCCTCGCGGCCATCTGCCGCCGCACGGGCGACCCCGCGCGGGACCTGCCGCCTG
This sequence comes from bacterium, assembly GCA_050260275.1. Lineage (GTDB taxonomy): Bacteria > Acidobacteriota > Terriglobia > Bryobacterales > Bryobacteraceae > DATMXS01. The sequence goes on along the minus strand of JBLNBX010000123.1, from coordinate 3,040 downwards.
GAATGATCGAACAGGTGCGCCGGGCGATTGCGAAGCTGCCCGACAGCCGGCGGCTGCTCGCCATCCTCGAAGGCGACGAACCTCTCGACACGGGCGCGCTCGACCGGATATTCGGCGAGGAACTGCCGTCGGGCCTGGTATTCGAAGAAGAAACCCGCGAATGAACGAGATTCAGTTGATTGAACGCATCCGCGCGCGCGCACCTCACGTGGCGGCAAGCGGCATCGTCACCGGCATCGGCGACGACTGCGCGGTGTTGCGGCAGGCGGGCTCGAAAGACGACCTGCTGTTCACCACCGACATGATGATCGACGGCGTGCACTTCCATCACCTGACGCATCCGGCGGAGGCCGTGGGCTGGAAGACGCTTGCGCGGGGCCTCAGCGACATTGCGGCCATGGGCGGAGAACCGCGGTTCTGCCTGCTTTCGATGGCGCTGGCCGAGTGGACCGATCAGAAATGGATCAACGGCTTCTACAGCGGGCTGCTCAGGCTGGCTGCCAAGACGGGCACGGCGCTCGCCGGCGGCGACATTGCGCATTCCGAGGTGCTGGCGTGCGACATCGTCGTGTGCGGAGCAGCGCCGCGCGGCAAAGCGCTGCTGAGGAGTGGCGCGCGGAAGGGCGACGGCATCTACGTTACGGGGCCGCTCGGCGGCTCGGCGCTTGGTCTCGAAACCGGGCGCGGCGCGGCATGGAAGAAACACAGCAAACCCGAGCCGCGGCTGGATTTCGGACGCTCGCTGCGCGGCCGCGCCACGGCGTGCATGGATATCAGCGACGGCATTGCGATGGACCTCCACCGGCTGTGCCTGGCCTCGGGCGTCTCGGCGGAGCTCGATGAGGTGCCTGTTTTCAAGGGCGCCACTATCGAGCAGGCGCTGCACGGCGGCGAAGACTACGAACTGCTGTTCACTGCGCCAAAGCCTGTGAAGGGGGCGGTGCGAATCGGAACTATCGTGGCGGGCAAACCGGGGCTGGTGCGGTACGGCGGAAAGCGGCTGGAGCCCATCGGCTACGATCACCTCCAGAGCCGCATGCGCCGGCCGCGGGAGGCCGCTGAGTTTCCGGAGTTCTGAGCCGTTTCTCGCCGTCGCCGGACCCGCTCGGGAACACACCCTCACCGGTCCGGCGGCTTTCGCGTATCCTGACGTCTTGAAGAAACGCTCCAGGCTGCGCAACGGAATCGAGTACGCGGCGGCGGTCGCCGCGCTGAAAACGCTCGAACACTCCCCGCGCCCGCTGGCCGAGCGTTTGGCGCGAATCTATGCCGGGGCCCTCGACCGGGCGCTGCCGCGCCTGCGCCGCACCGCCATGCGCAACCTCGCGTTCGCGCTGCCGGAAGCCGACCACCGGAAGATCGTAGACGAAGTCTTCGCATCAATCGGCCGCGTGTTGCTGGCTCTGGCGAAGGCTCCCCGCATCACCGGCGCGAACGTGCACGAGTGGATCCGGTACGAAGGGTTGGAGCATCTCAAACGAGCTCAGGCGCGCGGCCGCGGAGTGCTGATAGCGACGGCGCACCTGGGCAACTGGGAGCTGAGCGCATACGCGCATGCGCTGATGTCGGCGCCGATGCGCGTTGTGGTCCGGCCGCTCGACAATCCGCTGTTGGACCGTCTGATCGCACGCCGCCGCACGCTCTCCGGCAACCGCATCATCGAGAAGAAGGACTTCGCGCGCGCCATCCTGAAAGCGCTCGCGGCGAATGAGGCGGTTGGCATCCTGATCGACCAGAACGCGAGCCTGGAGCAGGGCGTCTTTGTCGATTTCTTCGGCGTGCCCGCGTGCGCCGGCACGGGCTTCGCGAAGTTAGCCGCGCGCAGCGGAGCGGCGGTTGTGCCGGGGTACGCATTGTGGTCTGAGGCCGAGCGCCGCTACGTGCTGCGCTTCTACCCGGAGATCGAGATGACCGGCGACGCCGGAGAGGATACGCGGCGGCTGCACGCGCATTTGGAATCGGTCATCCGCGAGTACCCCGGCCAGTGGCTGTGGATCCACCGGCGCTGGAAGACACGCCCGCCTGGAGAGCCGGCGATCTACTGACGCCTGAGATGGCCGGCGCGCAAAGCGCCCGGGGAACCGCACCAGCGGCTCAATGCGCCCTTAACAGAATCGCCCCACCCGAGAACCTGAGTAACTCTGGTGCTCCGGCTCCGTATTTGCCGGTGTAAGGAGTCGCAGATGAGGAGATTGTTCCCCGTACTGACGATCGCGCTAGCTGTAGGCGTGTTGAATGCCGAGGGGCTGCGCGAGGAATTCCACCAGAGCTACCCGCTTTCGCCGAACGGCCGGGTGATCCTTAGGAACCTCAACGGCGCGGTGCGCGTAACCGGCTGGGACCGGGCCGAGGTTCAGGTAAGCGCGGTCAAGAAAGCCGAGACGCAGCAGGCGCTCGACGAAACTCACATCGAGATCAATGCCAGCGGAGACATGATCGATATCCGCACGCGGTATCCGGAAGGCGAGCGGCGCAACGCGCCCTCGGTTGATTACACGATTTCGGTTCCGCGCACGGCCGTGCTCGAGAAGATCAACACGGTGAACGGATCGGTCCGCATCGAGGGCGTTGCAGGACCGGTGAAGGCCGGTTCGGTTAACGGCGCTGTCGAGGTGAAGGGCGCCCTCGGCGAGCTGGACCTGTCATCGGTGAACGGACGCGTGCTGGCCTCCTTCGACCAGACGCTGGCGCAGGACGTGAGGCTCCACACCGTGAATGGCGCGGTGGATATCGCGCTGCCGCCGAATGCCGGCGCACAGCTCGTGGCCAGTACCGTCCACGGGAGCATCGACAGCGAATTCGATCTGCCAGTCCGGCGCGTGAAGTTCGGACCCGGTTCGGACATTCGCGCGACCATTGGCGGCGGCGGCCCGCAGGTGAAGCTAAACACGGTCAACGGCTCGATTCATCTCCGCAGGCGCTGATGGCAGTGGAGGCATCGCGCCTCCCGATCGCCTCCAGGAAGCGGGCGGCCACACGCGGCGCATCCCACTCTGCAACCGCACGGCGGCCCGCTTCCGCAATCGAAGCGCGCAGTTCC
>JBLNBX010000122.1:0-12528 GCA_050260275.1 bacterium | reverse complement strand
TTGCGGCCTCGTGGCCGGCCGCGCGCTGCTGCCGCGCCAGACCGATCGCCAACCGCTCCAGGCCGCCGTAATCGAGATTCGCAACAAGCTGAAGTATGCGCATCAGAAAACGTCCGTGGCTATTGACTCTGCCGGTTGGATGCTGGCCGCTCCGGGCCAGACACTGATGAATATGTCGATGATGCGGCGGGAGAGCCGGAATCCGGCCTCGCGGAACGGCGCAGTATCGAACGAGTTGAGGCATGGAACGATCGCCATTCCGGCCCCGGCACGTTGCGCGCGGGCGAGAAACCCTCGCAGAAGCTCCTGGCGCTCCGTGCCCTCCAGGCCGCCCCACAGAACGTTCTCGACAAGGACGCACTTCGGCGCGCCCGCGCCCGCCAGTTGCATCACATAGCCTGCGACCAGCCCTGTTCGGCCGCCAAACGTGTGCTGCACCGCGACCGCTCCATATCGTGAGCGGATCTCCCACTCGGCCTCCGCCTCGCTCCAGACCCGCGCTATGGGTGTGCGCGCCGCAAGGGCGTTGGCTTCCGCGGCGAACAGGCGAGGATCGGCCTCACCTCCGTGCGGAGGACCATCGTTGCCGGGCCGGAGGAGGGAAGCCAGGCATCTGGCCGTGAACACGTGGGTGGTGGTGAGTTCGAGCCTGCGGCCGCATCCCAGGAAGAAGGCGTCAACGCCAAGCCCGGCAACGGCGTAGTTCACCATGGCTTCAAAGCCCAGGGCCCGCGCACGTCGTGCAAGCGCGCTCCAGACGATGATTCCCCAGCCCGCTGCGTTCAGCGACGCCGAAGTGGTGAGCATACTGGCTCGCACAGCGTTCAGCTCGCGTCCATGCACCTTAAAGCGGCGTGGGAATCCGGCGATGAAGGCCACCGGATCGTCCCCGTCGTAGATGGCGGGCGCGAGCCCGGAGCTCATGCCGGGAAACGCGAAGCACGAACGCAGATAGGGTTCCGAGTAGACGAGCGCCTGCTCCTTCCGGCGCGACCACGCCTCGATCATCATGGCCGACAGGCGTGCGAAGTCCCCGCGGAAGTCCTCCACGTGCGGCGTGAACGCGCGTTGGGGCCGCGCGGCTGCACTCTCCCCGGTACTCATGTGGCCATCACCGAAGCTTTCGCACTCGAGGCGGCGAGTTTGCGGATGACGCGCGCAGGATTGCCCATCGCGATTGCGAACGGCGGGACGTCAGAGACTACGACGCTTCCTGCGCCCACCACCGCGCCCTCGCCGATGGTGACGCCCTTCAGAATGCGGCAACCGCGTCCGATCCAGGCATTCCTGCAGATACGCACGGGCAGAACCTCGTCGGGCCGCGGCGGCATCCCGGCGAGCCTGGCTTCGTAGTCGAGCGTATGGCCGTCGTTATCCGATATGCTTGAGCCGGCGGCGATCCACGCGCCGTCTTCGATCACGATCTCGCGGCTTACTTCGAGCACCGCGTTGTGCCCGATGTAGACGCGGTTACCGATCGAGACGGAGGAGCGGTCGAATACCCGCCCGGCGGCGATGCGCAGCGCTCCCGATATCGTCACGTCATCGCCGACGCGCACGTCGACGACGCCTGTGATCACAGGCAACTTTTCCAGATAGAGCCTGGAGCCGACCGAGACACAGCGGCTCCTGAACAACGGCTCGGAGTAGAGGGCCGCGAGAACCTTGCGCGCCACAGCACCCGCGCTCAGGTGGAACCCGTATAGGAGCCTGAGTAGCGGTCTGATGGCGGCCGGCGTGGGCGCCCGCAGCTTTGCCATCCGGCGGACCGTTGTTTTCAGCCATCTGTAAAACGGTGTCTCGGACCGCTTTACGCGCAGAACGAAAGTATCGAGCAGCGTCATGCGGCATCCAGCGCCGGTTCGCGCCTCCCATGCCCGGACGAGAGTCCGGAGACGAGCTCCACCAGGTGCTCAAGAGAGGTGGCCTGGACGAATTGCTCATCTGGAATCGTCAAGCCGTAGTGCTCCTCGATCTCGAGCAGTAGTTCCAGCGCCTTGGCTGAAGAGATGCCGAGTTCCCAGTAGAGGTGCGCGGAGCGGCCGAAGTCGTTGGGGATCCCGGCGACGGCGGAGATGATGCGGCGGAGTTCTGATTCTATGGGCATGTTCATGCTTTCAGAAGTGAGTCAGGGTGCTGGTTCGGTAACGGTTTGCTGCGCCGGTGTTTCCGCCTCCCGCGGACCGGCGGCAGCCAGGAAACGCGCCGCGCGCATCGCAGCCGGCGCTGGGATCCCTGGCAATCGCGACGCCAGGGCGGCGAGCGCGGCCGCATCTTCGGAAGTGAGGGCGCGGGTCCATCGAATCATCGCGCCATAGACGATTGCGCCAACTGAGACTCCGGCCAGAGCCGCGGGCAGCGGCGGCAGCACCAGCGCAATGCCTGCCACGGGGATGGTCATCACGGCCGCCGAGGCGGCCACACGCGAGAGCGCCGCGAACGGCCGCGCACCGCCGCCAAAGCGCACGGAGAGCAGCCAGAGGCCGCCGATAGCGAAGGCCTGCGCGAGGCCGTTTGCGAATGCCGCCCCAATTGCGCCGTGAGCGGGGATGAGCGTGGCATCGAGGCCCACGTTCACGGCGGCAGCCACCAGGAGCCACTTCAGGATCCTGCCCTGCCGGTCCGCGGCTTGCAGGAGAGTAATCGGCAGCCACTGGAACATCTTGGGAATTCCCAGCAGCGCGGATATTGCGAGAACGGGTATGGAGCCCTCCCACAGCGACCCGTACGCAACGTGCATCACCGGCGCGCTGAGCGCGGCGAGGCCGCACTGCAGCGGCATCGCAATGAGCGCGACGTGCCGCATCGCGCCTGTGATCATTCCGCCGAGTTCGTGCGGGGCGCGTGTGTAGCCGGCCATGATCTTCGCGCTGAACGCCGAGCCCAGCACCGTGGAAACCAGCAGCGCGCGCTCGACGAGCGTGAACGCCAGCGAGTAGTAGGCCAGTTCCGTGATGGCGCTGAACTGCCTGAGGAAAACCACTTCGGACCGGTCCCAAACGACGACGGTGACCACGGTGATCGCGAGGCTCTGCGCGGAAAACCTCAGCAATGAGGGCCACAGATACTTCGGGCGCGGCACCTTTGGCAGCCGGCGCACCCAGCCGGCCGCGTGAGCGATTCGAATGCTTGCCTCCGTGGTGCGCCGCGCAAGGTGCGCCGACGCGAGCCCCACCAGGCCCCATCCCAACGTCAGCGACAGCGTGATGCCGGCGGCATATGCGAGTTGGCCGGCAATGGCGCTCGGAACGTTCCGGCGGAAGTCCTCCGATGCCATGTGCGCCTGGGCGGGTATCAGGGTAAGCAGCCCGGGAACGCATGCCGCGACCAGTATGTAGGCGACGGGCCGGTGCTCCGGCTCGCCATAGGACAATGCCAGAAGGCAGCCGGCGACAGCGACGATTGCCGCGATGCCGGCCTGCAGTGACAACCCGGACACGAACACGATGCGAGCCAGGCCGTGCTCGCCGCGCGCCAGGTGCTCCGCCATGTACTTGCGGACAGCCGCCGCGATTCCCGCCCCGCCCACTTTTCCCGCGACGTTCGTCAGGAACATCAGGTACAGCAGGTAGCCGAGGCGCTCGGGACCCATCACGCGCGCGACGGCAATCGAAGCCCCGACGTTGACCACGACGTCGAGTGCAGTCTCGAAACCGTACCATAGCGAGTTCTGAAGAGCGCTCTTCCTGGGAGGCACTGTTGGCCGGTTCAGGCACGCAAGTTAGAGGGAAATCGCCGTGTGCACGCGCACCATTGCGTAGATCAGAGCGACGCTGGCGACAACGCCCGCTGCAGTCTGCACGGCCGTGGAGCGGAACGGAGCGACCACCTGGTAACCCTCCGCTTTCGCGATCGCCGCGACAGCGACGCACATGCCCAGCACCAGATACAAGGTCGGCGAGTATGTGCGCGAGAGGAAGAACCCGCTGCACACGAACCCGTACAGCGAGAACATGCTCGCGCGCGCCCAGCGCGCCAGCGCCGCATCCTTTCCTGCGGAGCGGCGCACGAGCGCAAGCGAAGAATGGCTGCTCAGCAACAGCGCCATCCAGATTACGTATCCGGCCAGGCCGAGTTCGGCGAAGCACAGCACGAACGAGTTGTGCGCTGTGAGCGTGTGAAAGTCGTCGAACGCGCCGTACCCGACGCCGAACAGCGGATGCGTCTTAAGCATCGTCAGCCCCGCCGCCCAGGCGTCGAACCGGCTCGCAACCGATTCGTCCGCGGTCGCGTTCAGTTCCCGTCCACCCGTAAATCCTCCGGCGAGCATGACCGCAACGAGCACAACCGCGATCAGCGCCGGCATGACCAGTCGAAATCGTTTCGTCGATTCGTATATCCTCAACGCTGCCAGAATGACGATCGCGATCATGCCGCCACGCGATCGCGTCAGGAATACTCCGTAGATCAGGGCCGCGGTGGGGAGGATGACCACAATAAAGTTGCGAATGCTCCGCCGCCGGCCCCAGAAAGGCCACAGGAGCGGCGCGACTGCTATGAGGGCCTGCGCCAGGTCGTTTGGGTCGTTCAGATAGCCGAGCCCGCGCGCGCGCAGGATCGGGTCCGGCTCGGGGCCGAAGTCGTTCTCGGGCGCCACAGTCTGCGTCATAGTCAGCAGCTCCGCCCGATAGCCGGCGTGGACGGCGAGCGCAGCCTGCGCCACCAGCGCAAGCGAAAGCAGAATGATGACCGCCGCGGTCACGGCAAGCCGGCGAACCGAGTTGACGTTGCAGACAATCAGGATGAGGATCGCTATGGAGGTGAAGAACTGGTCGAGCGCCAGCCAACCACCTCCTAACCACCCCTGGGCGATTATCGGCGAAGCGGTCACGACAACCAGAAAAGCCGCCAGCAGATACACGTGGGGTATCCGTGCGACGGATTTGCCGGGCGTGATCGCGAACGACAGAAAGGCTGCCGGAAGCGCGACGATCGCGATCGCCTCGATGATGTGCGCATCGGCGAGTTCGGTGAACTGCTCGCTTGGCCGGATGTACGAGGCGGAAAGATAGAGCAGGAACAGGAAGAAGCCCATGAGACGTCAGCCCGCCTTCAGCGCCGGGCGCGAGGTCTGATGCGCGCGCGCGTTCTCGACCGCGTTTTTCATCTCCCAGGCGGATACGAAATATATCCGCTGGCCGGCTGCTGACGCGGCATTCAGCAGCAGTTCGAAAGCCCGCGCGAGACCGCCCGAAAGCAGCGCGTTCGCGTTCCGTTCGGGCGCACCATGCGTGAACAGTTTCAGAAACATGTCGCCGCCGATCCGGGGCGCTGTATCGCGCCAGACGCGGACTCGTCCCGGGGCCGGCAGATCGTACGACGCGAGTTCGCCTGTCTCCAGGCGCGGATGCCAGTGGTCGCCATCCAGCCATCCGCGCCAGCGAATCCCGAGGGGGCCGGGAATCATCAGTAGCGCTCCCGGCGGCTTGACGCTTCCGGGAGTCACGGGCACGCCCGTATCGTGCGACTTCGGCTGTAGCGGGTCGTCCACCGCCCAGTAGATCGTGTTTACGAGCCTTGCCTGGCTCACGTCTGGAGCCGAGGGCATCGTGAAGTCCGCATAGCAGCCCAGGCGGACAAGCAGATCGATCTCGTTATTGAGGCCGCAGTGCCGCCCGTCGCGGCCGGAGTTGTCGAGCGCCCAGTCCCCGTGAATGAAAGCGAACGCGAGCCGTCCGCCTTCGCGCCTGAGGAGGCCATGCCGCGAATGAAGTGTTTCGGTGAATGAGCTGATGCGGTCCACAAAATCCTGCTCGCCTTCGCCATCGTGGTGCAGGTGAACTTCGACGTCTGCGATTCCGCTTTCCGCCATCGCGGCGAGAGGCTCTACGAGAGCCGGCCTGTACTGCTCCTGGGCGTAGAAGAACGTGTATCGTGGCCGCCGGCCCGACGAGTCAAGGAACCCCGATGCGATTCCGGGCCAGGCGCGCGTCCACGCCCGCACGCGTTCAGCTCCGGTGCGCTCGTCCGCGCCGTTCCACAGCGGCTCGAAATGATCGGCGATGGCGACCCATATGCGCTCCGGCAGCGGAGCCCGAAAGGCCCTCAAGCTGGTGCGTGCGTAGCCCGGAAACCAGATCTGCGCATTACGTGCCAGGCGCATCTGTCAAACAAAGCGGCAAGCCGTGGCTCACTCGCCTCCCCCAATCGCGGCGCGCGTCGCGCCGGACCTCAGGCCGAGAACGGCCCGGTATGCTTCGAACTGCGGCTGTACCACTGATTTCCAGTCGCGGTGAGCGAGGACGTGTTGCCTGGCGTACTCTCCGAGCCGGGCGCGGAGGCCGGCGTTAGAAGCCATCGCGACCAGGGCGTTTGCGAGGGCCGCGCGCGACCCCGCCTCGTACAAGATGCCAGTGACGCCGTTGTCGATGAGCTCACGATGGCCGCCAATGTCTGTCGCAACCACGGCTTTCCCGAGCGCCATCGCTTCGAGAGGTTTGAGCGGCGTTACCAGTTCGGTCAGCCGGAGGCTTCGGCGGGGGTAGACCAGGCAGTCGATAACGGAATAGTAGCGGCGCACCTCGGAGTGCGGGACAGCCGGAACGTAGGTGATGTTCCGCGACGCCAGCGCGCGGACGCGCGCGGCTACCTGCTCTGACCGCTCGCCGCCGCCAACGATGAGGAAGTTCGCGTCGGGGCATCGCGCGAGCACCAAAGGCGCGGCATCGAGCAGGTCCTCGACACCTTCGAAGTTGAACAGCGATCCGATGAAGCCGAAAACCGGTCCAGTCCTCAGCCCAAGCGAGTTGGCGAGGTCCGCATCCGGCGGCGACGGCTCGAACTGGCCGGTATGGACGCCATTGGGAACTACGAACACTTTGTCTGCGGGAACGCCGCGCGAGATCACCTCGCGCCTGAGCCCTTCGCATATCGTGATCACCGCGCCGGCGCGGCGCAGCACGCGCGTCTCAATGGCGCGCGCCAGGCGGAGCATCACCGAGCGCGGGCCCAGCCCGCGCCGGTCGGCCGCGGCGTCTTCCCACAACGCGCGCATTTCGTAGACAACCGGCACGCGCAAGCGGCGGGCCACCGCGAGCGCCGCGAGGCCGTTATAGGCGGGCGAATGGACGTGGATGATGCCGGGACGGAATTCCCTGGCCACGGCCAGTGTCCGGGTTTTGAGCGCGCGGCTCAGCCATGCCTCGCGAACCGCCGGCGGCAGTTTGACAAGCAGAGGCGGCGTGCGGAAGTACTGGATGCCGTTAATCTCCTCGCGCTCGGGCCGCTCGCCCGGCAGCGCCGCGCCGGTTACTGCGGCCACCTCGCACCCGTGATGCAGACTGGCGCGGAGCAGGCCATCGGCGCGGATGGCATAGCCCATCGTCGTCGGGAGCGAGTATTGCAAAACGTGAAGGACACGCATGCGCGCGGGTTCCAGCTCAGGCTGCTGCCTGGGGCTCCAGCATGAGTGGAGGCGCGTGCAGGTAGCGCGCGGCGGCTCGCTTGGAGTCGATCAAGCCGTAGACACGTTCCACCTGCTCCACGGTCAGGTTCGCCGCGGGCGCAACGTGCTCTGCCGGGACGCCGTTATTCTTGCCGAACAGGCAGAGGTCCATCGCCTGATAGGGCACGGCGAAGTAGAACTCCTCCTGCGACTGATCGAGCGGATATGTGTCGGTCGTCGGAGGGCGATTCACGATCTCCGCCGGTATGCGCAGATGCTCCGCCAACTGGTACACCTGCGTCTTGTACAGGTGCGCGATGGGCTTGAGGTCCGCGGCGCCGTCGCCGTTCTTGACGAAAAACCCCTGGTCGTACTCGAGCCGGTTGGGCGTCCCCGCGACGGCGTAGTTCATCAGGTCCGCGTAGTAGTACTCCATCATCTTGCGCGTGCGCTGTTTGAAGCTCGTTGCGGCGACGATGGCGAAGTACGCCTCGGCGTCGAGGCGCGCCTTCAAGGTGCGCCCGTCGGGCGACCGCACCACAACCGAAAACAGCGAGTATTGCTTGCCCTCCAGCAGGTTCGGCAGGACGATCTTGCATTTCCAGCCCTCGCCGTACTCGGGCAGGAGCTTGCGTATGGCCGCGTCGCGCCTGCGGTAGCACCCGGCTGCTTCGAGCACGGGGCTGATGTCCTCTATGCAGGTGCGTATGCCCAGCGATTCAGCGAGAGCTCGCCCGAGCCGTGTGCTGTCGGGGGAGGAATCCGCCTCGGGCAAGAGCAGACCGAGCACGCGTTCGGGGCCAAGCGCGAGCGCCGAAATCGCGGCGACGACGCTGCTATCGATGCCGCCGGAAATTGCTACCACAACTCCTTTGCGCCTCAGCGTGGTCAGGGTCTGAACGCGGATCATCTCCGCTATGCGAGCGATCTCCGCCGCGGCGTCCAACTGCAGAACGCCGGGCGAGAGCGCGGCTTGAGTATTCATGTATCGATCTCCAAAAGTGCTAGATGGCTTTGCTGTGAAGTCCGAGTGCCAGCGCGACGCGCAGACGGAAAAGCGGAAGCGACGTGCTCCGGTCAACTGGTATCCGGCGGAGCGAGTAGAAATCCCAGGCCTCGGGCAGATTCACGCCGCAGCGGGTCGAAAACGCGGCTTCATATCCGGCGCGCGCCAGTATTGAGGGCGTCTCCAGGGAACTGCTGCCGCAGGGAAGCGCCATCACCCGCGGCACGATGCCCAGCCGCTGGCGGAAGACGTTACGCGAGTTAACCACCTCTTCCATCTGCTCCTCGGGCGTGAGCCGGCCGAGCAAACGATGCGAGTGCGTATGTGAGCCGAGGGCCATGCCGCCTTCGAGCATCTCCCCAGCCTCCTCCCAGGAGACGAACTGGCGATCCGGCGCGCACTGCCGGACTGGCCCGTCACAGGCGGCGGCCACGTCGGCGACGAGCGCGGCCGGCTGGGCCGGCCCGTCGGACTTGAACCAGCGAAGTATGCGCCCAACCGCCTGAGTGACATCCATCCGCGTCAGATCGATCTCCTGCATGCCCTCTGCCACCTTGAAGCGGGGCCGCCGCGCGTGCCGCACGGTGTATGCCACCTGATCCCACCAGGCCAGCGTGTTCGTGCCGACGAGGCACGTAGACAGGAAAAACGTCGCCTGCAAACCCATCGACTTCAGCAGCGGAAATGCGATCGAGTAGTTGTCCCGGTAGCCGTCGTCGAACGTGAGCAGCACCGCTGGCCTTCTCAGGCCGCCCGGCCGCTTCAACGCGACCAGCGCCTCGTCGAGAGTCAGCACGGGATAATGCCGCCGGAGGTGTTCGATCTGTTCGTAGAAGCCGTTGGTGTCGGCCGAGTAGACTCCCGCGTCGTATTCGCACTCGGCCGCGCATCCTATCCGGTGATACGTCAATACCAGCAAGGCCGGCCTTCTCAGCAACGTTCTCGCCGCAGCCGAGACTCCGCACGCGTCCGCTACCGCCGCAACGAGGCCGCGCGTGATCAGGCCGTCTATCACGAGATCCTCTGGCCGGGGAATGCCAGCCTGCTCGCCTTACCGCGCGTGCAGGGCCACGCGCTTCCTGCCATTCCTCGCCGTTGCCCTGGCGTGCTTTAGGACATCCACGAGAAGCCGCCGGATCGTTGGGCGCCGCACGATCAGCGACACAACGCTTCCGGAATCTGTCGACAGCGACTGCTTGTAGCGGCTGTTACCGGCCATGAAGTCGAAACGGGCCACGTCCCGCCGTTCGAGGCAATACGTGATCGACTGCGCCAGCGTGACGAGTCCGGGACTCAGGCGGTTGTTGTCCGGTACCGTGTAGCCCGACTGGTAGTAATGCACCACGCCGGATCGGATCAGGCAGTAGAGGATGCCGATGGTCCGGCTGCCTGCTGTTACGCGCAAAAGGGCGACGGAGCCGGCCGCGAACGTGCGGCCGATCAGGGCCCGGTGAAACGCCGTAAAACGCGCAGACGCGAAAGCGCCGGGCTGTCCGCGAGCGATCCAGCTCTTCTGATGCAGGCACGTCAACTCGTCGAAAAAGTCCATGGCCCTCGACAGCGTCGATGCCGCCTCCAGCCGCAGTTCACCCAAGCGCGAATACTCGCGCACGCTCTGGCGCAGTTGCCTGCGCGTCCCGCCGCCGAGCGTGCTCTCGAACGATTCACCGCTGCGCCGGAGCCGCTCGAGGTCCACGAATGGCGCCGGCACGGCGTTGGTTTCAATCTCAAGGGCTGCGAATGATTGCCGCAGCGCCCGCTCCACAGGTCCGGGGGCCAGCCGGCGGGCCGCGAACTCGTCCCATCCGCGCCTTGTGAGCAGCACGCGCGCGAGCGCGTCCGCGGCGGCGGCCTCGTAACCCGGCAGGCACAGGATGGAGTTGTACTCGAGCACAGTCTCGTCGGCTTCGTCCTCGCCATCCAGGTTGAGGTACACTCGCCGGACGGGAATAGGGCCGCAGGTGATCGTCCGATGCACCAGTGCGCAGATGCCGGCCGGCTTGCCGTTGTCCTCGAACACCAGGAATTCCGGCTTGAGCAGCTTTCCGAACGTCGCCACCCAGCAGTCCGCCCATTCGTTACTCAGGAAGAACGACGCATGGGGAGATTTGCCCGCAAGACTCCGCCACACGGGCGCTGCTTCGTTCCATCCGGCGACGGAGAACGCATCTACCCGCGTGCAATCAGACACTGCCGGCACTGCCAGGCCTCCCTCTGGGCCGCCTGGCGACGAATCGCACTTACCGCACGGAGATGAGAGTTCGCGACCCCGGGCCATCGAACCTCCGTTTGAGCCGCCTCGCGAGGCAGAAAGCTTTGCCGAGCGGGCCGCGGCGGATGATGCGCACGGCATCCACGCGGCGCGACGCCTTTGTCCAGCGCTCCTTCCATAGCTGCGAGTGTCCGAGGAAGTTGAGCTCGCGGCAGCCGCGGGCCGAGCAGTCCCTGACGACGGAAGAGATCAACAGATGGCCGGGAGCATACTGCCGAAAGCTTTCGTCGTAGGCTATCTTCGCCGCGTAGCAGACGCCGCGGTAGATAAGCGCCATCAAGGCCGCAATCGGACGTCCGCCGCATCGCAGCCTGTAGAGCGCCAGGTACCGCGACTCTGCCGCAGCCGCCGCCATGCTCCTGTAGAACTGAAGCGTATCGCTGCCGCTCGCCATGGCGGTTCCGGCTTTGCCCTTCCAGCCGGACTGTTCCAGTTCGAACAGTTGCCCGAGCGCGTCCGGATCGGCGTCCTCGACGCAATCGAGCTCCACCGGTCCGGCGCTACCGAGTCCTCGTTCCCAGCGGCGCAGTTCGTGCCTGAGGTGCCGCCCCACTTCGCACGGCCATTCTCCATCGGCCGCGGCTCTGCCCGACAACGGAATGTACGGGCTGTCGTAAGTCCTGCCCGTATAAGCCTCAAATCCGCGCTTACGGGCGGCCTCGGCCAGCAACAGGCCGCCCGTGCCCTCCGTCACGTACGGCAGTTCCACCATGAACCAGCCGCGCATCGCTTCGATGTACTCCCAGAGAGCAGCCACCGCGCGGGCGCCTTCAGGACCCCGCGCCCGCGCGATATCGTGCCAGAACGAATGTGTGTTCATCGGCGCCCGCAGCATCGGCACGGGGACGCCCCGGTACCGCGCCCACTCCTTCGCCAGCGGCAGAACGGCCAATAGACCGTTGCCGCCGTGGGCCGTCAGAAGAAGGATGTGCCGCTTCGGCGCGAAGGCCTCGAGGTATGCCCGCGTCCACTCCGGCCGGCAGAACAGCAAGCGGCCGGCGCCGGTATCCGCGAGTCTGCGCCACTCGTCTTCCACCGCGCCGATCGCCTCGACGCCGCCCTCGGCAGCGCGGACCTCGATCTTCTCAAACTTCTCGAATCCCGCGCGGGATTGAACGGCGCTCACTGGCCTGGCGGAGCTAGCCGCCATCGCATCCTCCCGTATCGCATGCCGGTTCCGTTGCGCGGCGAAGCCAGGCCTCGCGCCAGAAATGAAAGCACGAGCGTACCTCTCTTGCCGAACACGAACCGTGGCCGGTGGTCGTTCGTAAAATCCTGCTGCGCCTCGGCGTGGCAGTCCCGGACGTTGGCGAGTTTCACGATGCGAGCGCGGCAGCGGCTTCGGCCGCGAGCGCCCTCCTGTCGATCTTTCCGTTGGCGCTTTTTGGAAGCGAGGCCCTGATCTCCACGAACTTGGGCACCATGAAATCTTCGAGCCGCGCGGCGCACTCGCGGATGATGTCCTGGGGCGCAAGCGTGGCGTCCTCGCGCGTTCGCACGAATGCCTTGATTGCCTGGCCGAGAACGGGGTCTGGAACGCCCACCACCGCGGCCTCCGCCACGCCCGGAATCGCGTGCAGGGCGTCTTCCACCTCGCGCGGGCTCACCTTCTCGCCGCGCGACTTGATGATGTCGTCCTTTCGCGCGATGAAATAGAGATAGCCTTCCTCGTCCATGCGGAACAGGTCGCCTGTATAGAGAACCTTCTCTCCCGGCAATGGACCCGGCTTCAGCACGCGGTCTGTTTCTTCCGGCAGCTCCCAGTAGCCCTTCATCACGTTTGAGCCGCGGACCACAAGCTCGCCGGTCGAGCCCGGAGGCAGCCGCTCGCCGCGCTCGTTCACCAGATAGACCTCTTCATTCGGC
>JBLNBX010000121.1:0-13820 GCA_050260275.1 bacterium | reverse complement strand
TGTGCTTCGCCAATACCCTGGTGATCGCCGCCGTCAACGTCGTCTTGCCGTGGTCAATGTGCCCTATCGTGCCGATGTTCAGATGCGGCTTTGTGCGTTCAAATTTCTCTTTCGCCATGCTATGAACCTCGCTGGAGCCTGTCGGGCTCCCGGCTCCGCCGATATCCAGAATGTTCTGGCTGGTATCCGGAGTTTGAAAACAGGCGCCGGCCGGGTACGGCCCACGCTAAAAACCTTGGTGGACGGGGGAGGATTCGAACCTCCGTAGCTCGCAAGGAGCGGCAGATTTACAGTCTGCTGCCATTAACCACTCGGCCACCCGTCCGAAAGCTCTTCCGAAACTCTGGAGCCGACGACCGGGATTGAACCGGTGACCTCGTCCTTACCAAGGACGCGCTCTACCAACTGAGCTACGTCGGCCTGAACCCTTCAGAAAGCGTAAAAAGGCACAGAACACTCCCACAGTGTAGTGCCCGTGAAAGCACAAGTATAGCGCATCCAGCGCCCGGGTGGGCAAACAGAAGTTCACATAAACGTCGCAGGGCTGTGCTGGCTTCGCGCGGCTTCTCTTCCCGCCTAATCCAACCCCTGCCCGGGCTGCCCCGGAGTGCATCCTGAACGCGCCAGAGCGTCTCGGCCTTCACCTCACCAGCGAAAACCAAAAAACAAGAAAAGGATGCCAGCAGCGCAAGCCCGTGCTGAATCAGAGTGACAGCTCAGACACGCCGGCGCAACGGGGATCCGGCGGTTCAGGTGGTTACCTATGTCTCAGTAAGGAAGTGTCACCCCTGAGTCCGGAGCGGACGCCATCGGGCTGGAGCTGGCGGAGGGATTTGAACCCACGACCCTCTGATTACAAATCAGATGCTCTGCCAACTGAGCTACGCCAGCCTGGAAATGGAGCGGGAGACGGGAATCGAACCCGCAACCAACAGCTTGGAAGGCTGTGACTCTACCATTGAGTTACTCCCGCCTGCCATCCATTATTCTATGGTGACGGGACACGGTGGTCAATCTGGCGTGCCGAAATCGGGCGTCCAAAGCGGTTGACAACCGGGGGGCGCTCCGCTAAGATTTTCTAAAGTACTGATCTATCGCGAGTTGTTGGTGGCGGGTTCCGGGCGGTACGCACCCGTGCCTCACCAAAGGTAGAGGTCGGTCAAGACAGACATGCCACACCGATATCGCTCACCACGGCCGGCTCGCTCCGGGCTGCCTTCGTGCGCAACCGTCGATAGATTGGTTGCGTCCGGAGATTTCGGCCATGGCCAGCATGCAAAATGACCTTCCAGGAAGACCTCATCCTTCCCAGCCGGAAGACGACTACGAGCACCTGATCGAGGACTACGGTCATTTTGCGCCTCCATCCGAAGGTGAAGTGCTGGAAGGCCGCGTCCTTAAGGTCACCGAGCATGAAGTCATAGTCGATTTCGGCTATAAGAGCGAGGGCCTTGTTCCGCTGGAGCAGTTCAGGCAGCCCGACGGCTCCATTTCCGTGCAGCCAGGCGACACCATCGACGTGATGATTGACCGCCACGGCCCCGAGGTTGAGGGCTACGTCCTGCTGTCGCACGAGAAAGCCAGCCGCCTGCGCGCCTGGGACACCCTCGAACACGCCTTCCGCGAGAACCTCCTCGTTTCGGGCCGCGTTCTCGGACGCGTCAAGGGCGGCCTCTCCGTCGATGTCGGCGTGAGGGCGTTTATGCCGAGTTCGCAGGTGGACGTCCGCCCCGTGCACAACCTCGATTCGCTCATCGGCCAGGACATCCCCGTCAAGGTGGTGAAGGTGAACCGCCGCCGCGGCAACGTTGTGGTTTCGCGGAAAGCCGCCATCGAGGAGGAAGTGAACGCTCGGAAGCAGAGCACGCTCGAATCTTTGAGCGAGGGCGCGATCGTCACGGGAGTGGTGAAAAACCTCACCGACTACGGCGCTTTCGTCGACCTCGGCGGCATCGACGGCCTGCTGCACGTAAGCGACATGTCCTACGGCCGGGTCGGGCACCCAAGCGAGATTGTTAACGTCGGCGACGAGGTCACGGTCAAGGTCCTCAAGTTCGACCGCGAAAGGGAGCGGGTCTCGCTGAGTATCAAGGAACTGCTGCCCGATCCGTGGGATACGGTGGCCGAGCGCTATCCAGTGGGCGCGCGAGTTCTCGGAAAGGTGGTCAGCGTAACCGATTACGGCGCTTTCGTCGAACTCGAGCCCGGCGTAGAGGCGCTCATTCATATTTCGGAGATGACGTGGTCGCGGCGGATGAAGCATCCGTCGAAAGTGGTGAAGCCCGGCGACCAGGTGGAAGCGGTCGTACTCGCCGTCTCGCCTAAGGAACGCCGCATCTCGCTCGGCATCAAGCAACTCGAGCCGGATCCGTGGACCACCGTGGAGCAGCGCTACAGCGTCGGCTCCGTGGTCGAGGGCCGCGTTCGCAAGCTTACCGACTTTGGGGCTTTCGTCGAGATCGAGGAGGGCATCGACGGCCTCGTACACGTGTCGGACATCTCCTGGACCAAGCGCATCAAGCATCCCTCCGAGGCGTTGAAGAAGGGCCAGCTTGTCCAGGCCGTGGTGCTTCACATCGCGGCGGCGAACCGGCGACTGTCGCTCGGCATCAAGCAGCTCCAGCCGGACGCCTGGGAAACGTTCTTCCGGTCGCACCAGATCGGAGACGTTGTGCGGGGTAAGGTGTGCCGCGCCGCGAACTTCGGGCTTTTCGTTGAGCTCGCCGAGGGCGTCGAGGGGCTTTGCCACAACTCGGAGATCCCGGGCGGAACGGACAAGCGCCGCACCGAGCCGCCGATCGAGATCGGCACCGAGTGCGACTTTAAGATCATAAAGATGAGCGAGGCGGAAAAGAAGATCGGCCTCAGCATCCGCGCGCTCGGTGAGGACCAGGAGCGGAACCGGCTGGAGGAGTACCAGCGCCGCGCGGCCTTCGCCACAATGACCATTGAAGAGGTCGTGAACGCGAAAGCGCCGGAAGAGACCCGGTCGCAATCCTGACCGGCAAATTGATAGTTTGGGATCTGTCTGAAGGAGGCTAGCTATGACAAAGGCGGAACTGATCGAAGAAGTATCGCGGGTTGTTGAGATGAGCCGCAAGGATTCGGAAGTGATCGTCGAGACCATTTTCGACAGCGTCGTCCGGGCCCTGCGCAACGGGGAGAAGATCGAGATCCGCGGGTTCGGCAGCTTCCGCACCCGGCAGCGCCAGCCGCGCATCGGACGGAATCCCAAGACCGGTACGCGCGTCGAGGTTCCGGCCAAGCGCATTCCGTTCTTCAAGCCGAGCAAGGAACTGAAGGATCTCGTCAACGCCTCCAATAAGGAGCAGGCGGCTGCCGTCACCGAGGCTCCGCCGGAGAGCACTCCTACACCCTCGACGCCTCCGGCCACCGGTTTTCCTCCGGTTTTTTAGAGCGGATCCCCCAAGGCATGGACTATCTGTGGAGCCCGTGGCGGTACCGCTACGTCACTAAGGCCGGCGGAACCGGCGAGTGCATATTCTGCGCCAAAGGCGCCGCGAGCGAGGACGAGGCCAACCTCATCATTCACCGCGGAGAGCGCGCGTTCGTTCTTATGAACCTGTACCCGTACACCACGGGTCACCTGATGATCGCCCCCTACGAGCACATCCCGACGCTCGGCGAAGCTTCACCCGAGGTCGTGTGCGAGATCATGCTGCTCACGCGCCGCGCGGAACGCTGTCTGGCCGCCGTGCTGCATCCGCAGGGCTTCAACATCGGCATGAACCTGGGCGAGTGCGCCGGTGCCGGCGTCGCCGGACACATCCACATGCACGCCGTGCCGCGGTGGTCCGGGGATTGCAGCTTTATGACCACTGTGGGGGAAACGCGCGTCATCCCCGAGGATCTGGAGACTACGTACCGGCGCATCCTTAGCGCCTGGAACGGCGGGGAGTAGCATCTCCCAAACACCCGGCGGCGGCTCGCACAGGCGCCCACGAGTTCAGACCCTTGCTATAATGGACTTTTAACCCCGCTTTAAGGCACGCGGTCGTAGTATGTATTTACCCATTCGCCAACTCCAGTTGGAGCCCACTCGCTTCAACGAAACCTATCAGCCGGGAGCCATCGATTTCTTCGATCCCCAGCTCCGCCAGGCTGCGCCCATACTGTCATCGGGCATAGCCGAGCTAAGCCCCGCTCTGATGGAGATCCGCGTGCGCGGCCACCTCGCTACCACCATGGAATCCGCGTGCGACCGGTGCCTCGAGCCTGTGCGGCTCCCTGTCGACACCGATTTCAGCCTTGTTTACCGCCCGGCCGCCCAAAGCCCGGAACACGGCGAGGTCAGCATAGAAGAATCCGAAATCGAGGTCGGGTTCTATGAAGGCGAAGGTCTCGACCTGGCCGACGTTCTTCGCGAGCAGATCCTGCTCTCGCTTCCCATGCACCGTTTGTGCCGGGAGGACTGCAAGGGAATCTGCCCCGTGTGCGGGCGCAACCGGAACGTGGCGGAATGTAGCTGCCGCGTGGAAACAGCCGACGACCGCTGGGCGGGCCTGAAACAAATTCAGAAGTTGCCACTATAATCGGAAGGACACACCATGCCAAACCCGAAACGCAGACATTCCGCCTCCAGGACAGGGAAGCGCCGGGCGCACGACGCCCTGGCCACAGCCGGCCTTTCGGAATGCCCGAACTGCCACGAGCCGAAACTCCCGCACCGCGTCTGCCCGCACTGTGGCCAGTACAAGGGCCGTGAAGTTATCGAAGTAGCGGAAGAGTAACACCTCCGTCGAGCCATGGTGACTATCGCTGTGGACGCGATGGGCAGCGATCACGCGCCCAAGGTGGAAGTAGAAGGAGCGTTGGCGGCCGCTAGAACCCTGGGTGTCCAGGTAATTCTGGTTGGACGCGAGGAACAGCTCCGCAAAGAGCTCGCCTCTCAGGGAGCCGGCAATCTGCCGGTCCAGGTGGTGCATGCGTCCGAGGTTGTCACGATGGACGACAGCGCCGCGCGCGCGGTTCGTTCCAAGCGCGACAGCTCCATTCGCGTCGCCGCACGCTTGGTCCGCGACGGCGTCGCGCAAGGGCTCGTTTCCGCCGGAAACACGGGAGCCGTGATGGCCACGGCCAAGATGGTGCAGGGCACGGTTCCCGGCGTTGACCGTCCGGCGCTCGCCCTGCCCTTCCCCACGCTGCGCGGCATCCCCACCGTGATGGTGGACGTCGGCGCCAACGTCGATTGCACGCCGCGCATGCTGGCCCAGTTCGCCGTCATGGGCGACCTCTACGCCCGCATCATCCTCCCCGGCCGCGTACCCCGCGTGGGTCTGCTCTCGATCGGAGAGGAGGACCACAAGGGCAACGAACTGACCCGCCAGGCCATGCCGCTGCTCAGAGCGCTTCCGATTAACTTCGTCGGGAACGTCGAGGGCGGCGATCTCTACACGGCAAAGGTGGACGTTATCGTCTGCGATGGCTTCGTCGGCAACGTCGCCCTTAAGGTGAGCGAGGGCATGGTGGAGGTCATCAAGCAGTTCCTGAAGGACGGGCTTACCGCCACGGTGACCAGGAAGCTCGGCTTCATGCTGTCGCGCTCGGCCTACAAAGAGTTCAAGAAACGAGTGGACTACTCCGAATACGGAGGCGCGGTGCTGCTCGGCGTCCGGGGAGTCTGCGTAATATGCCACGGGCGCTCCAATGCAAACGCCATCAAGAACGCAATCCGCGTGGCCAAGGAGATCGCCGAAGCCCGCGTGAACCAGCGGATTGAAACCGAGCTGCGCCGTTCGTCATCTTCACTAAAAGCAGCGGCCCAGGCCGATTGAGTTTGCCTCTCGCATGCGGTTGGGAGCACGCCATTTCGCCTTTTTTGTTGCTCTGGCGTTCGCGTGCCCGCTACCTGCGCAGAAGTTGGACCCCGTCAAATGGTCACTGGCTGCCGAACCTGGGTCCGTGCGCCCCGGGGGCACGATCCTCGCGCGCGTCACGGCCGATATCGAGCCCGGCTGGCATCTGTACGCGCTATCGGTCCCCAAGCCGATCATCGCAACCAGCATCGAGCTTGCGGATAGTCCCGCCATCGCCTCGCAGACGGTGTATCAGCCGGACGCCGAAGTTCACTACGACGCGAACTTCGGTTTTGACGTAGCGAGTTACTCCAAACGCGCGGTATTCCTGGTCGAAGCGCAACTCGCGCCCGGCGTTGCCGCGGGTCCGCTCGAGTTGACGGCCGCCACGCGGTACCAGGCCTGCAACGACAAGATGTGCCTGCCGCCGCGTCGCGCTACGGTCGCCGCGGTCGTCACTGTCGACCCGGCCGCGCCGGCCGCCGCCGGCCCGGTGATCCCCGCCGGCTACGCACGCTTCGATCCGAACGCGCCGCCCCCGGAGCCGGTCTACCGGGACAATCAGCCGCCAGCCGGGGCCGCCGGGGATACTCGTGGCTTGGCCATCTTCCTGCTCGTCGCATTCGGTTTCGGGCTGGCTGCGATCTTCACGCCGTGCGTGTTCCCGATGATCCCCATCACGATGTCCTACTTCCTGAACCGGCCGGCCGCGTCGCGCGCGCGCTCGGTGGCGGAGGCGGTCGGGTTCTGCGCTGGGATCGTGGTTCTGTTCGCGGGGCTCGGTTTGGCCGCCACGGCCATACTGGGTCCGTTCGGAGTTGTGCAACTCGGTTCGAACGTTTGGGTAAACCTGTTCATCGCGGCCGTGTTCCTCGTCTTCGGACTCAGCCTACTGGGCGCTTTCGAGATCACGATCCCGTCGGGCGTGCTGACGCGGCTCGATGGCGCTTCGCGCGGCGGCGGGATGTTCGGCCCGCTGCTGATGGGGCTTACTTTTTCGCTTACCGCATTCGCCTGCGTGGGGCCGTTCGTAGGGACGCTGCTGGCGGCCTCGGTGCAAGGGGGCGGCGCGCGCCCGCTGCTCGGCATGGGAGCGTTCGCCTGCGGCCTGGCCCTCCCGTTCTTCTTTCTGGCGCTGTTTCCCGCTTACCTGAAACGGATGCCGCGCAGCGGGGGCTGGCTCGAACGCGTGAAAGTGGTGATGGGCTTCCTGATCCTGGCCGCGATGTTCAAGTATCTCGCGTCGATCGACCAGGTGATGCAGTGGAATCTGCTGACTCGGGAGCGCTTCCTCGCCGCGTGGGTGGTGCTGATCTCGCTCGCCGGCCTCTATCTGCTGGGATTGTTGAGGCTGCATAGCTCTGCGAGCGACGAGCGCATCGGCACGGTACGGCTCCTGACCGGCGCGGCGCTCCTGTGCGTCGCGCTCAGCCTGCTGCCGGGCATGTTCGGCGCGCGGCTGGGCGAGCTGGACGCCTACGTTCCGGCCCCCACCGACAGGCTGGGAACCGCGCCGTCAGCCTCGGGCCAGCAGTGGATGAAGAACCAGTACCGGGAAGCTCTGGCGCGCGCGCGCGCCGAGGAGAAGCCCCTGCTGGTGGCCTTTACCGGCTACGCCTGCACGAACTGTCACTGGATGAAGGCGAATATGTTCACGCGGCCGGAGGTCGCCGCCGCGCTCGATGGCTTCATCCTCGTGGAGCTATACACCGACGGCACGGACGCCGTATCCCGAGAGAACCAGGAGTTTCAGCAGGCGCGGTTCTCCACCGTCGCGATCCCCTACTACGCCATCGTCGATACCGGCGAGCGCATCGTAGCCGCCTTCCCCGGCCTCACGCGCGATCCCGCCGAGTTCATGAAGTTCCTGGAATCGTACCGGCGGCTGTGACCGTCCGGCGCTAGTGGAACCAACCTCGTCTGAACTCGAGCGTCTCGTTCTCTACCGGCTCGTAACGCTGACCCGCGGCGAGCGCCTTGACGAAACCGGCCAGCCGCACTATTGGGGCCGCGGGCGACTCCCAGTATTCGGCGCTCTCGACCGTCACGCGGAGCAGCGCCAGCTTCGGGTCATCGAGCCCGTTGGGGAAGTACGCCTTGAGGCCCGGCCACCACAACTCCTCCGCCTTCGAGCGGTCTGTGATCAACTTGGCCTTTCCCGATACGGACACGAAGCGGTTCCCGTCCGCCGACTGGTACGCCACGTTGACGTGCTTGTCTTTGTGGACGTCGTCCACCTTCTCCGTTTCTCTGAGCGTGAAAAACCACAGGTCGCCATCGAACTCCACCCTTTGCGTCGCCATCGGCCGGCTGTGCAGCCGTCCGTCAGCGCACACGGTGGTAAGCATGGCGATCTTGATGTCTTTGATCAGATCCCAGAGCTTCCGCGCGCTGTCGTTGTGAGCCATCGCGGGCATCCCCTCCTGACCTCATTGTACGAGCGGACTGGAAACACCGCCCCGGCTTTAGCACTCGGAGCCGCCCGCGTCCGCGGCTAGCACCCGCTGCCGCTCCAGCCTGACGGAATCCGGACCCGGTGCTGACGAGGGCGTCCGGCCCCGGCGTCCGCCGTAGAGGCGGGCACGGGCGGATGGCCGCCCCCCAGGCTGGCGCCGCACGCGGCGCACCGGCTCGCCGGCTGGCTAATCCATCGGGATCAGCAGTTCGGCGCCGGCCGGGATGCGGTCCTGGTCGTCGAACCGGTCGCGGTTGGCGTCCAGGATCCGCTTCCACAAGCCCTCATCCCCGTAGAACTTGTGCGCGATGCTCGCCAGCGTATCGCCTTCCTGGACGACATACACGCGCGCGTCACCTACGGGTTCGGGCCGCACGTGCGATTCGCCGGTGATGTCGTTCACCACCCGGTCCGTGCCGGTCTCGAACGCGATGTTATCCTCCGGCGTCGATTTCCTTCGTCCGCGGTCTCCCATTTCTTATCCAATCGTAGCGCAAATATGGATCTCTTTTAATTTAGTAGTACTAGAACTTTAATCCCGAGTGGCCCATAATAACTCCTTTCGCCGTAGTTGTTTGAAACGACTGGGGTGGAGTGGCGGAAGTGATGTTAAGTAGGCGTGGTTTTCTTTTCACCGGAGGGGCACTACTGGGCGCCCCCATGCTTAACGTGGGCCGCTTCTCGTTATACGGAAGCAGGCGGCAGTATTCGAGGCGCACGCTCGACCTGGTCAACGAATCCCTCGTCATCGACATGCTGGGGCTGGTCACGCTTGACTGGGAACGCCTGTACCTGTGGCAGCGCCAGCCGAGCGCCTTCGGCGGCTCCGACCGCACTCGCCTCATGGAGTGCGGCATCAACGTCTTCAACCCCGCCGTGGACCTCAACGAACCAGACCCGTTCCATTCCACGCAGCAGTGGCTGAAAAAGTGGAACCGTTTCATAGGCGGGAACCCCTCCACCATGCTTAGGGTGGATTCGGCCGCCGACCTCGCGCGCGCCAAAGCCCGGAAGCAGGCCGGCATCATACTGGGCTTTCAGAACGCCGACCATTTCCGCCAGCCATCGGATGTGGCAAGATTCTACAATCTCGGCCAGCGGCTGTCCCAGATAACCTATAACGGCCGCAACCAGTTGGGCTGCGGGTGCCTGGCGCCGCTCGACCGCGGCCTGAGCGACTTCGGCGTCGCCGTAGTGAGGGAGATGAACCGGTTGGGCATGGCCGTGGACGTCTCTCACGCCGGCGAACAGACCGCCCGCGACACCATCGAAGTATCAAAGAAGTCCGTCCTCGTAACGCACTCTAACTGCAAGGCCCTGAACGACCATCCGCGGTGCATGAGCGATCACATCATTCGCCTGATCGCGGCCAAAGGGGGCGTCTTCGGCATAACCAGCATCCGGAACTTCGTCCGCGCCGAGGAGCCGGTAACAATCGACCACGTCCTTGACCATTACGACCACGCTATCCGGGTCGCCGGCGCCGAACACGTCGGCATCGGCAGCGACACCGACCTCGAGGGTCGCGACAAGCGCGGGCTGCCGGGCAGGATGGACATAGAAGGCCTCGATAACCCGTACCGTGTCTACGAATTGACTGAAGGCCTCGTGCGGCGCGGATACTCGGACGCCAATATCCGCCTGATCCTGGGAGGCAACTTCGAGCGCGCCCTGAAGGAGATTTGGGACGCTCCCAAAGCCTCCGCCCAGGTGGCGTCCTGAATCTCATAGCCGGTATCTATGCCTTCCCGGAAGAAAGGCCCCGTTTGACTTTATGTGGTACACTCTAAACAACAATTCAGGCGGGCGCAGATTTCAAAATCCGCAACGCTGACCAAGATGGTGGCGTCCAACTGGGAGAGCAGAGGCGCAGAGACCTGCTCGGGGCTAAGGAGCGCCCGGAAAGACATGGAAGGCCAAGATCAAGTTACCCCGACGCAACCCAATCTCGCGGCGTCCGGCCACGGCGCACCGAATGACAACCTCGACAAGCTGCTGATAACGGAGGAGCCCGCTCTTCGCAGGTTCTACCGCAATCTTAAAGAGGCGATCTTCCCGCCGAAGCTTCCGCCTCTCGAGGTGACCTCGAAGCCGGTACCTGTCAAGGACATCTGGGGCGAGTACCGCTACGGCAAGCAGGCTAGCATTTGCTCAGTTGTCATTCACGTTATCGCTGTCGCGCTCGCGCTGACGGCGGCTACGAACAAGCAGGTGCAGGATGCGGTGAAGCAGACGGTGACGCTCATCGCGCCGGTGGACATTGCGCCGTTCATGCCCCAGCTTCCGCCCAAGCCGGTGCAGATGGGCGGTGGCGGCGGCGGTGGTGACCGGTCTCCGCTGCCCGCGAGCAAGGGCAAGGCTCCAAGGATGTCGTACAGGCAGTTCACGCCGCCGCTCGCGGTGCGCAACAACCCGAACCCGAAGCTCGAGATGGAGCCGACGCTCATCGGCCCGCCCGACATGCTGAAGCTGCCGGACGTGAACATGCCCAACTGGGGCGATCCGCTGGCCAAGGTGGGTCCGCCTTCTAACGGCCCAGGCAGCGGCGGTGGCATCGGCAGCGGCACGGGAACCGGCATCGGCCCCGGTAAGGGCCCAGGTTACGGCCCCGGTGAGGGCGGCGGTTTCGGCGGCGGCGTGTTCCGCGTCGGCGGAGGCGTATCCGCTCCGATTCCTATCTTCAAGCCCGAACCGGAGTACTCCGAGGAAGCCCGCAAGGCGAAGTTCCAGGGCACGGTGGTTCTGGCGATCGTCATAGACGAGAAGGGCATTCCGCGCAATTTCCGCGTGGTGCGTCCCCTCGGCCTCGGCCTCGATGAGAAGGCCATCGAAGCGGTGCAGAAGTGGCGCTTCAAGCCCGGCCTCAAGGAAGGGCGTCCGGTGGCCGTCATGGCGACCGTCGAGGTGAACTTCCGGCTGCTCTAGCGGGATTCAAATAACACAACTTGTGGACATGGACCCCCGGCTCGCGCCGGGGGTTTTGTTTTGTGTCAGCCTGCAGCCCCACCGGCGCGAAGAGGCTCATATCCAGGCCGGACTGAAATCGAGCCGAACAGAGCCGGCGAACCGGATGGCATCAGCCCTGCATGTACGTCGTTGAAGGCAGGGGCTAAAGCCCCTTTCTTTAGCAGCGGCCATCGGCACGGCTAAGGCCGTGCCCTGATACGAACCCAACAGCAGAGGCTAACGCGATCTCCCATGGGCGCTCTAACTGCACGGCTGGGTCGTGCGCTGATACGAACCCGACAGGGAATGAGCCTCGCATCAGGGCCCGACCGCGAGCCTGCTCGAATCATGCTGGGGGGCGGGCTTTGAGCCCCGCGCAGGGCTTTAGCCCTGCAAGCGAGATTTGAACCGCCATGTGCGGAGCTGAAGTTCGAAGTCCGCCCTCATGGCCGAGCCCGGCCCGTCGCCACGGAGCCTACGCCTTTAGTGGGGCGGACGCGCTCGTCCGTGGCGGCCCCCCGGTCCGGCTTCTCCTTACCACTAAGCCTCGCATCGGTCTGAACCGGGACTGGAACCCGATCGCGCTCTGCAGGCGGCTCCAGCGGCGCCGGAAGGCAGGCCTCCGCTATCTTGGTTTGTGATAGGGCACGGCTTTAGCCGTGCCGACAAGCGCCTATCGAGAAGGGGCTTCAACCCCTGTTCTCGACGAGGAAGCAATGGCAGAGCCGAAACACATATCGATATCCAAGTCTTCGGGAGTGAAGATCGACTGGGCTGACGGCCATCACAGCGAGTACGGCCTGAAGTACCTGCGCGACCATTGCCCGTGCGCGACCTGCGCCGGCACGCACGGCGGCCCTCCTAAGCCTGCGAGCCCATTCCAGATGTACACGCCCGCGTTGAAGATCGAGTCCGCCGCGCCCGCAGGTAACTACGGACTGCAACTCAAGTGGAATGACGGCCACTCGGCCGGCATCTACTCCTACCAGATGCTGCGCGAGATCTGCCCCTGCGCCGAGTGCGCCGCAAAGCGGTGAAACGCGCGAGCGCCCCATCACTCGTGCCGGTGGCTTCTGCCGTACCGGAAGACTGAGGTTCTCTATCTGAGACGAGGCTCTGGCGCGATCCCTCGCGCTCCAGCCGCGCCGCCGACTGGACCTCTCGTTATCTTGGTTCGTATCAGGTCACGGCTTTAGCCGTGCCGAAGAGAGCTCTCAAGAGGAAGGGGCTTTAGCCCCTGTTCCGAGAGGCCGAGGCGCCAGGGGCTAAAGCCCGCAATTGTGGGCGGCCTGATCGGCCTTACTAAAGTCAGGCCCTGATACGAGGCTCTCCATGCGCGACTCGATGGTAAGAAGAAGCCGCACCAGGGGGTCCGGCGCGGACGAGGGCGTCCGCCCCACTAGAGGCACGGGCTCAGGTGGCATAGGATGCAGTGCTCGCACGAGGGGACGGACTTTAGCCCGCTGCGGAGCTTCAGCTCCGCAGACTGCGGCTCACAATCAATTCTGCAGGGCTGAAGCCCTGCGCGGGCTCAAGCCCGCCCCCCAGGAGCCTTGTCGGGCTGGTGCGAAGCGCCATCGCAGCCCCGGCAGGGGCGGCAGAAAGTAGCCAACGGCGTAAGCCGTCGGGACCTCTGACGTTTTGGGAGCAAGCCCCCGGAAGGGGGCGTAAGGCTTTTGAGTTGGCGATGTGCTAAGACCGTTCTTACGCCTGTTTCAGGGACTGCCTGGATGGGCTCGGGGTTCCCATGGCTTGCGCCATGGGCAACTCTCTTCCCCCTTCCGGACTTGACCTCGAACTTCGCAGCCCGGACGGGCGGCGAAAGCAGCCCTCTGCGCAAGCCGCACTGTCATATCGAGCACTTCGAAAGCAAGCCCCCGGAAGAAGGCTCTCGCCAGAGCGGGTGCAATCCCGCTAGTCGAACACCACCGTCTTGTTCCCGAAGCACAGGATGCGCCGCTCGAGGTGCCAGCGCACGGCGCGCGAGAGCACGATCCGTTCGAGATCGCGGCCCTTCTGGATGAGGTCGCGCACCTGGTCGCGGTGCGAGATGCGCGTGACGTCCTGTTCGATGATTGGCCCGTCGTCGAGCTCCGCCGTGACGTAGTGGCTGGTGGCTCCGATCAGCTTCACCCCACGCGCGTGCGCCGCATGGTACGGCCTCGCCCCGCTGAACGCCGGCAGAAACGAGTGGTGCACGTTGATGATGCGCTGGGGCAACTGGGCAACGAACTCCGGCGAGAGGATCTGCATGTACCGCGCCAGCACGACGAGTTCGACGCCGTTCTCCCGCACGAGCGCGAGCTGCCGGGCCTCGGCGGCCGGTTTGGTTTCGCGCGTTACCGGGATGAAGTGGAACGGAATGCCGTAGAAATCGGCCAGTTGGCGGGCATTCTCGTGGTTCGAGACGATGAACCGGATCTCGCACGGCAGCTCGCCGGATTCGCGGCGGTACAGCAGGTCCGCCAGACAGTGCAGGTGCTGGGAGACGAAAATGGCTACTGCCGGGCGGTTCTCCGAGTACTCGACGCGCCACTTGAGGCCGAACGGAACTCCAACTTCGGCATCGAAGGCGGCCGGAAAGACCTCCGGCGCGAGGTCGA
>JBLNBX010000120.1:0-14117 GCA_050260275.1 bacterium | reverse complement strand
GCATTGAAGAGGAACCCGACAATCTCAGGGCCCGAATCAAAGGTACCCCCAACCCCGAGCACCTGGTCCAGAATCAGTAAAACGAGCGGCACATCGTGCAACTTTAATCGAATAAAAAATGAGCGGCCGGGGCGCGCCCCGGCGCCGAACTGGTATTTCATTTGTTCACGGGATTTCAGAAACCCAAGCGACTGGTTGCCAACACGGAAACGCTCGCGGACCGCTATGGGCAGTTCACGGCGCAGCCGTTCGAGCGCGGTTTCGGCACGACCATCGGGAACAGCCTCAGGCGCGTGCTGCTCAGCTCCATCGAGGGTGCGGCCATAACGGCCGTTCGCATCGAGGGAGTGGCGCACGAGTTCAGCCCCATACCCGGCGTCGTCGAGGACGCCACCGACATCATCCTTAACCTCAAGCAGGTGCCGTTCAAGATGTCCGGCGAGGGCACGCGCATCGCGCGGCTCCGCGTGGACCAGCCTGGCGAGGTCACCAGCGGCCAGATCGAGACCGACCATGACGTCGAGGTTCTTGACCGCAACGTTCATATCGCCACGGTCAGCGAAGGCGGCAAGCTCGATATCGAGATGCGGCTGAAGATGGGCCGCGGCTATATCAGCGCGGACCGCAACTACGACGAGGACCTGCCGCTCGGCTACATTCCGATCGATTCGGTCCACTCGCCCGTGCGCAAGGTCAACTACTCCGTCGAGAACGCCCGTCTTGGCCAGATGACCGACTACGATAAGCTCACGCTGGAAGTCTGGACCAACGGAGCGATCTCGCCGCAGGACGCCATCGGGCAGGCGGCTAAGCTCATCAAGGACCACACCTCGATCTTCATCAACTTCGAGGAACTGCCCGAGGCCGCCGAAGAACCGGCCGAGCGCGGGATGGACCAGATGAACGAGGTGCTCGACCGTTCGGTGGACGAGCTCGAGCTCAGCGTCCGGTCCTACAACTGCCTGAAGAATGCGAACATTCAGACCATCCGGGACCTGGTCCAGAAGACCGAGGCCGAGATGCTGCGCACCAAGAACTTCGGGCGCAAGTCGCTGAACGAGATCAAGGAGATACTCGCCGGTCTGGGGCTCGCGTTCGGCATGAAGTTCGATGCGCAGGGCAGGCCCAT
Organism: bacterium; assembly: GCA_050260275.1. GTDB lineage: Bacteria > Acidobacteriota > Terriglobia > Bryobacterales > Bryobacteraceae > DATMXS01. The sequence continues at coordinate 12,988 of JBLNBX010000120.1, read as the reverse complement.
CGGCATGCCGGCGCCTGCTGGTGGCGCGGCTCAAGCCGACAGACCGAGGCCTGAGGGCGAGGAAGCGCTGCCCGGGACGGGCGAGGTGCCCGAGGCCGAGGGCGAGAGCGGCCTAGGCGGCGGCAAAGAAGAGTACGAGAACTTGAGCGAGTAGGAGATTGCCGTGAGACACAAGCGCGGAGGATATAAACTCGGACGGCCACTGGACGCGCGCTGGGGGCTGCTGCGCAACCTCGTGACAAGCGTCATAGAGCAGGAGCGCGTGATTACGACCGTGCCCAAGGCCAAGGCGGCCAAGCCGCTGGTGGAGCACATGATCACCCTCGCCAAGCGCGACACATTGCACACGCGCCGGCAGGCGGCCGCGTTTTTGAGGACGCCGAAGGCAGTGCAGAAGCTCTTCAACACCCTCGGCGGCCGTTTCGCCCAGCGGAATGGCGGCTATACCCGCATCGTGAAGATCGCGCCGCGGAAAGGTGACGGGGCCGAGCAGGCCATGCTCGAGCTGGTGGGCTCCGAGCTGGTGAAGCGTGCGGCCGAGCGCGCCAGGCGCAAGGAAGAGCGCCTGAAGGCCATGAAGGAAGGCCGCGAGGAGGCAGAGGGCGAAGCCTAGGCTTCCAAAATCAAGGGTTTAGACCACAGGCGCGGAGGCTTTGGCCGCCGCGCTTTTTTTGTCTCTGGTCTATGAGCGTCCACTCATAACATTCTCTTGACAATCAAACACTCATATTTTATGATTGTGGTCGTAGGAGGAGGACAACTGATATGGCTATCACCAAGTATGGATTCGATGTAGACCTGCCGACCGGCATACGTCTCTTCCAGGACGCTGTGAACCGGCTCTTCAGTGAGCCTCCGGCTGCACGGCCCTGGGCGCCGTCCGTAGATATCTATGAGACCGACAACGCGCTGGTCCTGAAGGCGGACCTGCCGGACGTCAACCCGTCCGAGGTTCAGGTTCAAATCGAGGAAGGAACGCTCATGATCAAGGGCGAGCGCAAGTTCGAGAAGGTGAACGGCCACGGCGGGTATCACCGCATCGAGCGCAGCTACGGCGAGTTTGCTCGCTACTTCAGCCTGCCCGACACCGTTGACACCGATCAGGTCAAGGCGGACTACCGCAACGGCGTGCTCTCGATCACGCTGCCGAAGAAGGAAGCGGCCAAGCCTCGGACCATCAAGGTCGATGTCCAGGAGTAGGCGTACGAGGCCCGGGGCGGGTCTGGGGCCCCGTCCCGGGCGGCCGGCGGCAAGTGGGCATGCAACTTGAGGACCGCCATCGCGTCATAATTACAAAGAGGTTCGAGTGAACAGCGTAAAGACAGTTCTGCTGCTAGGACTACTAAGCGGGATACTGCTTGTCATCGGAGAGGCCGCGGGCGGAGTTAACGGGCTCTGGGTAGCGCTGGGCATAGCCGCGCTGATGAACTTCGCGAGCTATTTCTACTCGGACAAAATCGCGTTGCGCATGTACAACGCGCAGCCGCTCACCGAAACCCAAAACCCGGAGATTTACCGCCGGATCGCCCCGATGGTCCGGAATCTTGCCGCGCGGATGCAGTTGCCCGTGCCGAAACTGTATGTGATACCAGATCAATCGCCGAACGCGTTCGCTACGGGAAGGAACCCCCAGCACGCGTCGGTTGCCGTGACCGCGGGCATCCTGCAACTGATGAACGACGACGAACTCGAGGGCGTGCTGGCCCATGAGCTCGGCCACGTGGCGAACCGCGACATTCTGGTCAGTTCCGTGGCCGCCACCGTCGCCGCCGCGATCACGTTTTTGGCGCGCATGGCGTTCTGGTTTGGCCCTCGCGGTGACGACGAGGAGGGTGGCAGCCCGATCGCCGCCCTGGCCATGATGATCCTGGCGCCGATAGCCGCGCTAATAATACAAATGGCCATCTCGCGCACACGCGAGTACGGCGCGGATGCGACTTCGGCCAAGGTGACGGGCAAGCCGCTCGAACTGGCCTCCGGCTTGAGGAAACTGGAGACCTGGTCGAAGCGCGTTCCGATGGACGCCTCGCCCGCGACCGCCCACATGTTTATCGTCAAGCCGTTCTCTGCGGGGGCGCTGCTCAAGTTGTTCTCGACGCATCCGCCGACGGAAAACCGCATCGCGCGCCTCGAAGCGATGGCGCGGCCCAGGCCCATTCGTTGAACAGCCTCCCGCTGGTCCGCATAAGCCGGAAAGGGGCTGACAGGCTCCTTTCCGGGCATCCGTGGGTCTTTTCATCGGACGTGACCGACCGCGGCACGGCCGCTCCCGGTGACGTTGTGCGTGTCGCCGCCCCAAACGGGCACGCGCTTGGAGTTGCCCACTACAGCTCCACCTCTCAGATATGCCTGCGGCTGCTGAGCCGCCGCGTCGAGCCCGTGGACCGCGAGTTCTTCCGGCGCCGGATAGAAGCAGCGGCGCGCCACCGCGAGCGCGTCGTCGCCGGCACGGACGCCTACCGCCTCGTCAACGCCGAGGGCGACCTGCTCCCCGCGCTCGTGATCGACCGCTACGCCGGCTTCTTTGTCCTTCAGACTCTCAACCAGGGAATGGACCGCGCCAAAAGCGACGTTGCCGCCATCCTCGCGGAACTCTACTCACCTCGCGCCATCGTCGAACGCAACGACGCGACCGTGCGGCACCGGGAAAATCTGTTGCTCATCACCGGCACGCTTCTCGGCGCTGACCCCGGCGAGGCGCCGATCTCGATGAACGGGCTCACGTTGCACGCGGACCTGCTGCGCGGGCAGAAGACCGGGGTCTACCTCGACCAGCGCGAGAATTATGTCGCCGCGCGAATCTGGGCCGCGCGGAGCGGCGGCGGCCGCGCGCTCGACTGCTTCACCTCGACCGGCGGTTTCGCGCTGCATTTGGCTTCCGTCTGCGACCGCGTCGAAGCGGTCGACAGCTCGGCCGCTGCGCTGGAGGCGGCGCGGAAAAACGCCGCTGCAAATGGCATCGGCAACATCGAGTGGCGCGAGGCGAACGTTTTCGATTTCCTGAGCGGGATGCGGTCCGGGGGGCCTCGCTACTCGACCGTTGTGCTGGATCCGCCGCCGTTCGCGAAGTCGCGCGCGGCTGTGGATGACGCGGCACGCGGCTACAAGGAGTTGAACCTGCGGGCCATGCACCTCCTGGAGCCGGGTGGCACGCTGGTGACGTGCTCCTGCTCGCACCACTTCAGTGAAGCGGACCTGCTGGAGACGGTGGCGGCGGCATCGCTCGATGCCGGCCGGACCGTGCGCGTGCTCGAGCGCCGCACCCAGGCGCAGGACCACCCCATCCTGCTCACGGTGCCCGAGACGATGTATCTGAAGTGCCTGATTCTGCAGGTGCTCTGAACGGCACGGCTCTGCGCGCGCCCCGGCTGGACGGGGTTCCCCGGCGGGCAGTCGCCTTTAAACCTGCAGGCGGTCGATCTTCGCGGCCAGGATGAAATCGCTCTCGCTCAAGCCGTCAATCTTGTGGGTGAAGATCTTAACGCGCACCTCACCCCACGTGAGGAAGATGTCCGGGTGATGCCCCTGCTCCTCGGCGAGCGCGCCAATGCGGTTTACAAATGCCAGCGCCTGCCTGAAATCGGGGAACTTCCAGGTCCGCTCGATATGATGGCCGTCCACAACGGTCCACGCGGGCGTCTGGCGGCTCAAGTCAGCGAGAGGTTCGCCAGCCAGGGGCGGGATGCCGCCCCTGCAAGGAACACACTGGCGATCGGCCAGGCTGCACGCGTCGCCCACGAGCCTACCTGCTGGCCGAGCCGGCCTCGCGCGCGAGCCTGATCCTGGCGTTCTCCAGCTTCTTCTGGATCTTCGCCACCTCGGCTTCGTCGTAGTCGGATTTAGCCGACGCCTGCCACTCCTTGAGCGAGCGTTCCCACTGGGTGATAGCCTCTTTCACCTTGCCGCGTTCCATGTAGACATCGCCCAGGTGATCGTGAACCACCGGGTCGCGGGAGGAGCGGGCTATGGCGTCTCGCAGATTGGCCTCGGCCTCCTCCAGCCTCCCCAGGCGGAAGTTGGCCCAACCGAGACTGTCGAGGTAAGCGCCGTTGTTGGGATCGAGCGCCAGCGCCCGTGTGATGAGCTGGTGCGCCTCCTCGAGGCGGACATTCCTGTCGGCGAGCATGTAGCCGAGATAGTTGAGAGCCGATGCGTTGTTCGGGTTCAGCTCCAGCACCTTGCGGAACTCGGCCTCAGACTTCTCGTACTCCTTCATCTTCTCGAACATGGCGCCGCGCATGAAGTGGATGGTCTCGCGGTCCTCATTGGATTGGGCGAGCTTTGCCGCCGCGTCCAGCGTGGCCTCCATATCCTTGTAGCGCTTCGCCTTGTCGAAGATCTGAGCCAGCGCGATCTGCGTTTCGCGGTCGTTCTTGCCGCCGAGCATCGTTTCGAGCGACTTGATCGCCTCATCGTAGCGGCCGACATCGGCCAGGATGCTCGAGCTCACCAGCCTGACGATGCGCGTATCGGGGTACTTGGCCATGGCCGCCTCGGCGGCCGCTACGGCCCTGTCGAACTCTTTGGCTTGCCGCCAGGTGTCGATGATCTGTGCGGCGGAGCGGGCGCCGGAATCCGGATCCTCCGCCGTCATCCGCTCGAATGCCTTCACAGCCTCGGCATACTGCTCGTTGTTGCGGTAGAGAAGTCCGAGCCGCTCCAGCAGAATCACGCGATTGGCGCGCGCCGGGGCGTCACCGCCAGGCCCCGTGGCTTCGATGATCTTCTGAAGCGCGAGGATTGCGCCGGCGTTCTTGCCCTCGGCCTCGAGCAGGTTCACCTCGTTGTAGCGAATCTCGAGGTTGTCGGGATCGAGCTCGACAGCCCGGCGCTGCGCGTCGCGGGCGCTCGCAAAATCTCTCTTGTGACGGTAGATCTGCGACAGCCGCAGCCACAGTCGGGGCTCGCGTGGGTTGGCCTGGGCCAGCTCGCGGTACAGGGCGAGGGCGCCGTCGAGATCGTCCGTCATCAGCAGGTTTTCAGCCAGGCCGGCCTTGATCTCGATGTTCCTCGGATCAAGCTCCAGCGCGCGGCGGAGCGTGGCGGCTGCGCTCTTGTAGTCGCGCGCCTGCTCGTATGCACTGGCCAGCGCGCGGAGGGTTCTCGGATTCGGGTTCTGCTCCGAGAGTCTGCGCCACATCTCGAGCGCACGGGTGTTGTCGCCAAGCTCGGAGTAAACCAACGCCAGACCTGAGAGCGCGTACTCGTTGCCGGGTTCGATCTCGAGCGCTTGGCGGTATGCCTTCTCGGAAGCCACGGAATCCTGGGCGATCTTGTACAGCCGGCCCAGCATGACCCAGCTATCCAGGTCCTTCGGCGCCTTCTCGACGATCTTCTCGTACTGCTCTATGGCGCTCCGGAGCATCCCCTCGTTGATGCGGTTGGCCTGCTGGTCGCCTATCATGCGGGCGTAGATACGGCCGAGCATCCGGCGCGCTTCGATGTTTTCGGGGTTGCGCTTCAGCAGGTCCTCGGCTTCTGTGACCGCATCGCGGAGTTTGCCGGCCTGCATGTACAGTTCCGTCAGTTCCTCGCTCAGGAATCCGGCAGTCGGGTCCGCCTTCATAGCGGCCTTGTAGTGCTCGATGGCCTTGTTAACGTCGGCGGAGCGGTAGCCGTAGGCTGCAGCCAACTCGGCGTACATGTGGCCCATCGCGAAATGGTAGTAGGCTTCGGCCCGGTTGTCCTCCGGGGCGGCCGTTTCTGGGTTGGGGGTCTTGGCGGCGGGGACCTGCGCGCCGAGCGCGACAGCCAAACCAAGGGCAAGAAGTGAACTGCGAATACTCTGGCTCATGAAGCCTGCGATACCTCCACGGGGAAAAAGCACCCCTGCGCGGCTGTTACGGCTCTTCATACAGTATAAAGGATGACGCTCACGCCGGCCCCGATCGTTGCAGTTGTAGGCCCTACCGGCTCGGGAAAGAGCGAATTGGGACTGCGCATCGCCGGGGAGTTCGGTGGCGAGGTCGTCAACTGCGACTCTCTGCAGGTCTTCCGGCATTTCGATATTGGCACCGCCAAGCTCTCACGTGCCGAACAATGCGGCATCCCGCACCACCTGATAGACGTCGTGGAGCCGAGCGAGGTGTTCACGGCCGGCGAATATGCGCGAGTGGGGCGCGCGGTGATCTCGGACATCTCGCGCCGCGGGCGGCTGCCGGTAGTGGTGGGAGGCACCGGTTTCTACCTCCGCGCGCTTCTCGAGGGCCTGTTCCCCGGGCCGCAGCGCGATGAGGCCCTCAGACGCCGCCTGGCGAGCCGGGAAGCCCGGCACCCCGGTTGGCTCCACCGCCTGCTGGCCGCCCACGACCCGGCTGCGGCTCGCAAGATCCATCCCGCAGACGTCCAGAAACTGGTGCGCGCCTGCGAGGTGCTGCTGCTGACCCGGCGCCCTCTGACCGAGCTTTTCAAGCGCCGCGACGCCCTGGAGGGCTACCGCACGCTGAAACTGGGCATCGACCCCCCGCGCCAGCAACTGTACGAGCGGCTGAACGCCCGCACAGAGCGGATGTTCGCCTCCGGGATCATCGAGGAGGTCCGCGGGATCCTCGCACTGTACCCCGAAGACGTCAAGCCCCTGGAGTCGCACGGCTACCGCCAGGCGCTCCAGTACATCAAGGGGGAGGTTTCCCTGGCCGAAGCCGTTGCGAGCGCGCAGACGAACACGCGGCGGTACGCCAAGCGTCAATGGACCTGGTTCCGGCGCGATGCTGAGATCGTGTGGCTCAAAGGTTTTGGCGACAATGAATTCCTGCAGAGACAAGCGTCCGAACTGGTGCGGAGATTTCTTTACGACGACAGCGGTACGGCCTAAGCTGTTGTAAACACAGTATCTCCGGTCGCTGCGGGATGCATAGCACCACCATGAGGGGGATAACAGGAGGCCCCGCAAAAATTCTTTGTTCCGCGAGGAACCATTTTGCTCTGTTCTCGTCCTTTACGTTGGGCCTACCGGCCCGGCAGCAACACACAGCAGTCCAGAAACCAACCGGTTAAGGAGATGACTCGTATGAAGAAACTGATGCTGGCTTTTCTGGTCCTAGCCCTCTCGGTGGCGAGCGCGAAAACGTACAACGTGAGGCTGCACCAGCCATCGGTCGTAGGGGATACCGAGCTCAAGGCCGGCGACTATAAGCTCGATGTGCAGGACACAAAGATCGTTCTGAAGGGCGAAAAGGTCGCCGTTGAGAGTGTTGTTAAGGTCGAGACGGTAGACTCGAAGTACCCGTCGACGTCCGTCCGGTACGCGAACGCCGATGGCAAGAACCGGCTGCAGGAGATCAGGCTCGGCGGTACCAACATGAAACTCGTGCTGAGCAACTAGCACGCGCATCACGCCGAGAAGCAGTTCCAGAAGCAGGAACTCACACTCCACGGTCCCCCGGGCCCGTAACCGGGGGACCCTGCTACACTTAATGTTCAATCCATGCAGCGGTTGTTGTACCTTCAGCGGTTTGCCCTCCCGGCAGCACTCCTCCTGATCACGGCAGCGGCTCCTCTTGCCGCGGAGCCCGTGCTGGTGATCCCGTTCTTCAGCCGCTCTCCCGACGCCAACGTGGACTGGATCTCGGAAAGCGTGGCGCACACCATCCAGGACGCGTTCGAGTCGCGCGGAATCCTGGTGCTGGACCGCCACGAGCGCGAGACCGTGTACCGGCGGCTTTCGATACGGTCGAACGCTTTGCTCACGCGAGCTACGATCATGAAGGTCGCCGAGGAAATGGACGCCTCGACCGTGATCTGGGGCGAGTTCGAGCTGACGCCCGCCGAAGGAAGCCGGGGCAACCTGCGCGTGAGCGCGACGGCGCTCGATATGAAGCGGTTGCGGCAGGCGAGGGCGGTGGACGAAGAGGGGCCGCTCGAAGAACTCGCCAGCATACAATCGCGCCTGGCCTGGCGTATTCTGCGCGGGTTCGCGCCGGACGACACGCCGGAGCAGGAGGTGTTTCTGCGCGAGCGCCCGGCCGTGCGCCTGGACGCGATGGAAAACTACACGCGCGGGCTGATGGCGTCCGAGATCGGCCAGAAGCGGCGCTTCATGCTTCAGGCGGTACGGCTGGAGCCGAACTTCTCCGACGCGCTGTACGAGCTGGCACGGCTCTACTGGGACGAGAAGCAGTACGAGCAGGCGGCCAAGTGGCTGAAGGGCGTCCCAAAAGACGCTCCGCGGTACTTCGAAGCCATGTTCCTGTATGGGCTTTGCCGTTACGAGGCAGAGGATTTCGCCGGGGCGGAGCAAGCGTTTGAGACAGTGGCGGAAGCGGTGCCGCTGAACGAGGTCTTCAACAACCTGGGCGCGGCGCAGTCGCGGAGGGGCCTGCCGCAGGCGCTGCAGAGCTTTGAGACGGCGCTGGAAGGTGACGCAGCCGACCCGGATTACCACTTCAACGTCGGATACACGCTTCTGAAACAAGGCCGGTTCGAGGAAGCCGCCGAGAGATTCCGCGCCGCGCTGGAGCGCGATCCGGACGACGGCGATGCGGCGGATATGCTAAAGCTCGCGACCGCACGGAAACGGCCCTCCGCAAGCGACGCAGGCCTGGAGCGTATCAAGATCAACTTCGAGGAGCGGGCGTATCGCCAGCTCAAGTCCGCCATCGACGCGCTCAAGCGGAAGTAATCTTCAGGTATTCCTCTGAGATTTTTGCGGTAGTACCTCACACTATCCCGGTGGAATGATAGTTGCGCTGCTGGCGGCGTGCCTGCTCACTGCGGACGCCCGGATGCTTCAGATCGAGGTTGTCACGGGCGCGGGGGCGGTTCACCAGGCGGGCTCGCGATCCTCATCGGGCTTGGTGGTCCGCGTCACGGACGAACTGGGGACCCCGGTCAAGGGCGCGCTGGTGAGCTTCCGCCTGCCGGAAGACGGCCCCAGCGGCGCGTTCACCAGCGGTCTGGGAACGGAGATTGTCACGACGGGCGATGACGGCAGGGCGGTAGCGCCGCGCATCGTCTGGAACGACCTGGAGGGCGCAGTCGAGATCCGCATCACCGCGGCCAAGGATGGCGTGCGCGCCGGCACCGTTGTCGTGCAGCAGATTTCCGGCCGCGCTTCGCCCGCCCAGCGAGAGCGCTTCAGCCTCAGCCCGAGCCGCAAATGGCTGTACATCGCCGGCGCAGCCGCCGGAGCCGTGGTTGCAGGATTCGCGGTGGGGCGCGCCGGCGGGGGAGGGAACGGCACCCCGGGCGGAACGAATACCAGCATCGACATAGGCACCCCCACGATAACCATAGGAACCCCATGAGACTCGTCTGCCTGCTTCTCGCCGCCGCCCCCCTGCTAGGACAGATCGAACCGGCGCGTATTGGCTGTTACATCGACTCGCGGCGGGCGCTGCGGGCGATCTACGGGACCGCCGGGAACTTCGTCGTGAGCGAGCCGCTGCGCCTAGGGGTTCTGGCGGCGGCGTGCACCGATACCCTGACGATCGTCAAGACCGAGGCGGAGATCGAAGTCAACGGGACGGTTTACGCCGCGCCGGCGGGCCCGGCGCGTGTGGATCCGGACGGCCTCGTTTGCTATGAGGCGGGCGGATGCGAACGCTTCGGCCCGCCCCAGGCTTCCGCGCCCGATCCGGAAAGCTACCGGGTGGAGGGTGCGTTTCTCATCGTCACAACGCATCGCGCCGCCGCAGGCGCGGGTAGGGCGGTGCCGGGCAACGCGCGGATGGGCAGGGCGCCGCAGCGCACGACAGACGTGGAGCGGCGTATCGAGCTGCCCGAGCCCGCTGAAGGGATCGAGTACCTCGGGCCGGGCTGGCTGAGGATCAGGCTCAGCGGCGGCGGGCACATGGCGTTCTCGCGCGAGCGCGGGAAACTATACCGGCTTCCCGACGCGCCGGAAGGCGAGGTGGTGCAGTGATCGTGCGCGCCGCGCTATGCGCGCTGTGGGCGGTGGCGCTCGCCCCCGCCGCGTTGCGCATATCCGTGATGGAGCACGACACGGAGCGCATTCTGGTATCCGCCTACACGCTGGCGCCGGCCGAGGTGGGGTCGGTGGTTCCAGTGGAGTTCCACATCCGCGCGGGCGCCGAACCGGCTCTGCTTGAGCGAATCGAATTGATCTCGCATGACCTGGTGATCGTCTCGAAACCCACGCTGCCAATCGTGCTGTGGCCGGGCGCTTACGTGGAAGTCAACGTCGAGTACCGGCCGGCTGTGCCGGGAGGCGGCAGCGGCACTCTCAGGGTTAACGAGCGCACGATCACTATCGTGACGCAGGCGCTGCCGGCGCCCTTGATCCGTGTCGCGGGCGGCGACGTGCTGAGGGTGGGCTTGCCCCTCGATTTCGGCGAGGTGCAGTTGGGGTCGAGCGTATCGCGCACGCTCGTGATCGAGAACCCGTTCGGCGAGCGCGCCACCGTCTCGCGCCTGGAGGTGGTGGGGGCAGGTTTCCCCGCGGCGATTCCGCCGGTGCCTTTCCAACTCGATCCCGGCGCCTCCATGCAGTTCGATGTCACGTTCGAGCCGCAGTCGGAAGGGCTACTCGGAGCTTCTCTCTATCTCAACTCCCGCGAGTACACGCTGCGCGGGACGGCAATCGCGCCGCCGATCGAGCGTCCGGTGCTGGAGGTCGAGCCGGCCTCGCCGCGCTCAGGGCAGCAGGCCAGGTTAAGGGTCAGGCTGCCTTCGCCCCCATCGTGGCCCGCTGATGGCGTGCTGCGGATGGCTTTCGAGGGCCCGGCCGACCCCACGGTACGCCTTCTCAATGGCGACGGCCGGGCGGTAGCGTTTCACATCCCGGCCGGGGAGACCGTCGCCCGGTTTGGAAACGCTACCGCGGCCGATTTTCAGACCGGAAGCACGGCCGGACGGATCATTTTCACCGTGGAACTGCGCTCGTACCGGGAGCAACTCACCATCGACCTTGCGCCCGCACGGTTCGAGTTCGACACCGCGACGGCGAAACGTGCAAGCTCGAGCGTTTCGGTCCGCTTCACCGGCTTCGACAATACGCGCAGCGCCTCGGAGCTGGCGTTCACGTTCTACGACATCTCCGGGCGGCGAATCGGCAGCGGGCCCATCCGCGTGAACGCGGCCTCCGAGTTCCGGACGTACTTCGACTCCTCGTCATACGGGGGCACGTTCTCGCTTCGCGCGGAGTTCCCGGTGCGCGGACCCATCGAACAGATTGGCTCCGTGGACATCGAGGTGCTCAATACGCAGGGCACCGCGCGGCGAAGTGTCACAATAACGGAGTGATACCTGTCGCACTGACGATTGCCGGCTCCGACCCAAGCGGCGGCGCAGGCATACAGGCGGACCTCAAGACCTTCCACCGGTTCGGCGTGTACGGCGAGGCCGTCATCACTCTGCTCACGGTGCAGAACACAACGCGTGTGTCGCGCGTCGAGACGATGGCTCCGGCGCTCGTTGTGGAGCAGCTTCAGGCCGTGCTCGAAGACATCCGGCCCGGCGCGGCGAAAACAGGCGCACTCGGCAATGAGGAAATCGTCAACGCCGTGGCAGAGGCGGCGGCGGGATTCGATTTTCCGCTCGTCGTCGACCCGGTCATGATCAGCAAGCACGGCGCGCCGCTGGTCTCGGAAGCTGCGAGGAGCGCCATCGCAAACCGGCTTGTGCCGCGCGCATTCCTGCTGACGCCGAACCTGGAAGAAGCGGCGGCGCTCACGGGGCTGCGCATCGATGGCCTCGCCGGAATGCGCCGCGCGGCCGAGGCGCTCGCGGCGATGGGCGCTCATGCCGCGCTGGTGAAAGGCGGCCACCTGGCGGATTGCGCCACCGACGTCCTGTTCGACGGCCGCCAGTGGCACGAGTTCCCCGCCCGGCGCATCGCTACCAACAACACGCACGGAACAGGCTGCACGTACTCGGCGACGATCACAGCCGAACTGGCGCGCGGCACGGAACTGGTGGAGGCGGTAGCGCGGGCGAAGCGGTTCATCGATGAGGCGATCCGCACGAACCCCGGGCTCGGCCGGGGCTCGGGACCGGTGAATCACTTTGCAGCGATCTAGGGCGGTTCCGACCGGTGTGCGGGTGCGTACGGGCGGGCGAAGCCAGGCGGCGGCTTGCAGCGGGGCGAGGTCACAGGGGCTAAAGCCCCTTCTTTGGAGAGCTCTCTTCGGCACGGCTAAAGCCGTGCCCTGATACGAACCTCAATACCGGTGCGTGCCGATGGAAAGCCTCGTACCGAGATGAAGAACCTCGTATCAGGGCCTGACTTCGGTCGTGCCGAACAGTCCCGGGATATTCACGGGCTTCAGGCGGAGAACGCCCGGTTACAGTGCGGCTCGGCGAAACGTCAACGGGGGGTGGACTTCAGTCCGCCGCGGAGCTTCAGCTCCGCGCACCCTGGCCCGCAGTTTTCCTTGCAGGGCTGAAGCCCTGCAAGGGCTCAAGCCCGCCCCCCGACAACCCGGTCCGGCTCCCTCGCCACCGAGCCCACGCCACAGTGGGGCGGACGCCCTCGTCCGCGCCGACCCCCTGGTCCGGCTTCCTCGTACCCTTGAGCCTCGCATGAAGGCCTCGTATTAGGGCCCGATTTCAGTCCGCCCGAACCGGGCCCGCAATAGTCGCGGGCTTCAGCCTGCACGAGCATCGTTGAGCGCAGGGGCCGGAGCCCGTTCCTTGGCTCGTCCCAAAGCTCGTCGCAAGGACTGCGAGGCCGGTGGCTCCCACTGAACGCGCCATAATGGTTATTCACCCCTCCGCAGATGACATACCGCGAAGCTGTCCGCTTTCTCTATTCCCTCGGAAACGAGGTCAAGGCCGCCAAGCTTGGGCTGGACCGTGTGGACGCGCTCATGTCCGCCCTTGGCGACGCGCATCGCGCGGGCAGCTTCATACACGTGGCCGGCACGAACGGGAAAGGCTCCACCTGCGCGATGATCGAGGCCGGTCTTCGCGCGCATGGCTGCCGCACGGGCCTGTACACATCTCCGCACCTCGTGGAGCCTACGGAACGGATACGCATCGCCGGCGAGCCGGTGGCCGAGCGGGATTTCGCGGAAGCCTTCGAGACGGT
>JBLNBX010000119.1:0-7735 GCA_050260275.1 bacterium | reverse complement strand
AGATCGCCGTGGCACTTCAGACACGCCGACTCGGTTACGCGCATATTGCGCGAAGTGATACGGATGTCGTCCGGATATCGCCCGGTAGTGAACGCCAGGGAATGATAGAAGCCGTTGAGCGCCTTGGTGCCATACTTGGCCGCGATGCCGGGAGGCGTGTGGCAGTCGTTGCAGACTGCGACCTTGCGGTGGCTGGCCCTCATCCAGCCTGTGTACTGCTCGCTCATGACATGGCAGTTCGCGCAAGCTTCAGGCCGGTCCGTCAAGTACGACGAGCCTCTGGCGTAACCAAAGGTGAACAGCCCCATGCCCACCATTGCGCCAGTGAAGCCGGCGAGGAGCAGCGGAGCTGCCACGCCCCTCATCGCGAGTAGCCGCAAAGAGATCATGCGGAAGCCCTCCAGGCGGCGAGGAGTTCACGCTCCTTCTCGGGCGTAGGGCCGGCCAGTTGCGTTCGGCCGCCTTCGGGCTGGGCTATGTACCACGCGAGCGTGTCCCGGATGGTTTCCGGATGCGGCCGGAACCGCAAGCCGGCCTGGATGGCGCGCTTGTTGCTCCATTTATGGAAGCCGCGAGTCTCGCCGGCATACGGAGCCCAGATGGGAAACTCCACGTTCTGCTTTGCGATCCAGGCGGCTGGCACCCAGACCGGGGTCGTACCGGAGGGGGCAAGCGCGCGGCATGCTTCGATCATGCTCCCCCATGCCAGGGGCCGCGCGGGGCCGGTCGCGTTGAAGACGCCCGTCGTCCGGCTCTCGGCCAGCGTGATGAGCCATTCGCCGAGGTCGCGAACGTCGATGAACTGGATGGGGTCGTCCGGAGAGCCGGGCACGAGCAGCTCGCCTCCGCGTGAGAACCGGACAGGCCAGTAGGTGAAGCGGCCGCTGGGATCGTCCGGCCCGACGATGTAGCCGGGACGCACCACGGCGACGCGGCCGGGCATCTCCTTCTCGGCCGCCGTTTCGCACAGGGCTTTCAGCGCGCCGTAGTTTTCGGAGTTGGGGCCCATGGTCTCGACGGTGGGGTCGGGGATGGTGGCGACGGCCGCCGTTTCGTCCAGGCCCTCGGTGCTGTTGTCCTTATATACCGAGATGCTGGAGATGATGATGTAGCGCGACACGGCGGAAGCGAGCAGCCGCGCCGACGCCGTTACGTGCCGGGGATAGTAGGCCGAGTTGTCGATGACGACGTCCCACTTGCGCCCAGCCAGCGCCCGCAGGCCCTCGCCTTTGTTGGGGTCGCGGTCGCCGCGCAGGGTTTCGATGCCGGGGAAGAGGCCGGGCCGCGTTCTGCCGCGGTTGAAAAGCGTGAGCTGATGGCCGCGGGCCTGAGCGGCCGCGACCGTCGCCGGACCCAGAAAACCCGTGCCACCGAGGATCAGTATCCGCAGGCGCGGCGGCCTGAAGCCTGCCAGGGCCAGCGAGCCCAAAAAGGTGCGTCGTGTCGTTCCCGGCCGATCACAGAGCATTGACGATAGTGTAGCGTCCGCAGCGGACGGCGATAGCGTGGGATGATGGCTGAACGTATGCCGCACGCGAAAGATGTCGAGCTTATCCGCAGGGACGTTGACGCCTGGAACGAGTGGCGGGAGGCTAACCCGGGCGCGAAGCCAGATCTCTCGCACTCCGACCTGTCCGGCGCCGACCTCGTGATGGCGAACCTCTCCGACGCTGTGCTCACCGGGGCGAACCTCGCGCTGGCGAACCTGCGCGGGGCCGATCTGAGGGGCGCGGATCTCAGCGGGGCCAACCTTGTGGGCGCGCGCCTGTTAGGGGTGGACCTGGTGGGCGCCAACCTTCGTGCTGCGAACCTGTCCACGGCCGAGGACCTGACCGATGAGCAACTCGAGGAGGCCCTGGGCGACGAGAGGACGCTTCTGCCCGAAGGCGTGAATCGCCCGGCCCACTGGAGGGGTATCCGGAAGGTGAATCTCGACGAAGCGTTCGCCAGTTTCGCCGACCACTGGCGGCCGCGAATCATCGCAGACGTGAACGACATGCACGTCAAGCTCGTGAAAGTATTCGGGGAGTTCGTCTGGCACAAACACGAAGAGGAGGACGAGCTATTCCTCGTGGTGAAGGGTCAGATGGCCGTGCGCTTCCGCGACCACGAAGTTAGGGTCGGCGAAGGCGAACTCATCGTCGTGCCACACGGCATGGAGCACCAGACAGTGGCCGATAGAGAGTGCCACGTCGTCCTGTTCGAGCCGAAATCCACGGTCAACACGGGGGACGTTAGCAACGAACGCACCGCGACGGATCTCGAACGGCTGATGTGAGGCTTTCCCGATCGTGCGCGAGCCACGCGGGAGACGGGCCGGCCCAAGAGTGTGCGGGCGTCCGGCACGAGTACAATTGCGCGCGCGCCGGCGCATGCGATTCAGGCCGTTTTGACCTTTTTCTCTGCCAAGGTGAGTACCGGCTGCACCTCGGGGGCTAGGCGGACGGCTTCCGCGCGTATCTGATCCCATTCCTTCTGATCCGGATGGATCCCGTCGGGCGGAGTTTTGCCGAGATTACGCGCGATCAGCGCCGCGAGCCCGATGACGGCGAAAGCCGAGATGAAATAGTCGACAACCTGCACCAGCCACGGTGCAACCGGGACAGGCCAATGGGCGGCGGGCAGTAGCTCCGGCCGGTAGACCAGAGTCAGCGCAAACGCCACCCAGTGGCTTATGCAGTATTGGCACGATACGCCCTCTCCGAAGAAGTCGCTTCGCGCTTTGACCAGCGCCCGGATGGGCCTGAAGACCCTGGCCCGGGCGATAGTGGTAGAAATGGTCCACACGGTCACGCTCAGCACGACCCACTCGAACAGGGCGCGAAGTAGATTGCCTTCCATGCCGGCGCTTGTCTCCGCTGGACGTGCACTATCCTAGGCCCAGGTAGTCTTGGGTAGTTTTACCTTCCGCTCTTCGAGCTGTTCCGGTCCACGAACGCGTATGATGGCCTCGTCTCCGTAGATCTCGATCTCCGGTACCTGCGCGGTATCAGGCCGGGTCTCCTCTGTACGGGTGAGTATTTCGCTCATTTTGGCTCCCCTCCATCGAATGCCGGCCGCGCCTTCCGGCGCTTTCGGATTCGATATCCGCACACCGTGGGTGCACGCACCGTGCCATTCGTTCAGTGGGTTCTAATGCGCTGAGGGGCCGGGAAGAAGAATGCCGGACCAGAGGCGCCGGTGCGGCCTCTCCTGAGCCTTCTGTAAAAATTACGAGCCGGAGAGCGGGGAGGCGAAGTGGGCAAACGAGCGGCCCGCCATCCCGGAAAAACGGCGGGCGGGCCGGACGCGCAGCATTGAAGAGAACGAGCGAAAAGAACTGGCGCCGCCAGTTGGCGCACTTCCCGCTAGGTGCGCCGCCTGCGCCGCAGCACGCCGAGCGACAGTAAGCCAAGTCCGGCCAGCAGAAACGGGACCGGTTCGGGAGCGTCGGTCATGCCAGGACCAGAATTCGGCGGATTGGGCAATCCGGAGCCCTCCGGCCCGCCAGGACCCGGTTCTGGTGTTACCGCCGAGCCGTCCAGGAACGGGTTCTCAGCGCCCGAGGGCGGCGATGCCGGGAGATCCGCGCACCCAGGGCACATCGGCCTGCCCGGCTGGCCGCCACGCGCAATCATGAACGCCGCGCCAGACGTATCGAGAGCGCCGGGAATAGCGTTTCCGCGGGCACCGTCACGGCGAACTATAGTGTCGCCTCCGGATGGGCCGCCAACAGATTCGTTGCCGTCCAGTACGCGATTAGTGCTGAAAACAGAATCCGGCCCGAGCACGGACCCGATCGGAGTGGCAAACACGCCGGCTGCTGCGGCTGCCCGCGAGGCGGCGAGCGGGGCGGTGCGGTCATAATAAACGCTACTGAAAAGCGTATTCCTGGCAGCGCCGCTCTCAGGAGCCTGGATGGTGGTGGCGCGCGCGGCGGTAAGAGCCGAGGCTGCCGCGAGTATTAAGACAGATAATGCTCGCATGTGTCTCCTTAGGCGTTTGATCCGGGGCGGCGAAGGCTATAAATGAACTGCCGAGAGTGACTAATGCCTGTAATTCCCAGTCTGCCGTCCCAGCCAGGGGGAGGGTTTCCGGCCTGACTTCACTGTAGGCGGGAGCGGGCGCGAGGCGCAAGTAGTTTAATGCTTCCAAGCACTTCAGAGTCTCAGGACAGAGTCTCATGGGCTGTAAGTTGTCCAGTTACAAGCTTTGGCCACTAACGTACTGAAGCGTTCATTTAGACGCCTTTGAATAGAGCGCATTCGGTACACCCAGGCGCGCAGATGTAGCCACATTAGTCACCGAAGTTTCACAAGCCGGTGAGTTCGCGTTCGTGACGAACGGCGCCAGGTTTCTCTTACACTGGATGCAACGGGCCTGATTCGAAGAGGGGAGCACTCCGGCTACTTCGGGCGGCACGCGCGCGGGATGGCGCGAAGATGAACAACCCGGCGTCCACCAATTTGCCTCCGGAAACACCAGGCGAGGATGCGCTCAAAAGACTTGCGCTCGACCTTCGTCGGGCATGGGACCGGCCGGCGAGCGAACTCTGGGGACGCCTGGACCCTGAACTGTGGGATCTTACTCAGAACCCCTGGATCGTGTTGCAGACGGTCTCCCGGGAGCGTTTACGGGACGTATCCGGCGATCCCGCGTTCCGTCGCCTCATCGACGAGATGCTGGCGCGGCAAGGCGAGGCAGGGCAATCTCCGGGCTGGTTCGCGCAGGCGCATCCCAATTCTCCGTTGCGCCTCGCAGCCTACTTCAGCATGGAGTATATGCTCGGCGAGGCTCTGCCGATCTACTCGGGCGGCCTTGGGAATGTTGCCGGCGATCAGTTGAAAGCCGCCAGCGACCTGGATGTCCCGGTGGTTGGAATTGGTCTCTTGTACCAGCAGGGATACTTCCGGCAGGAGATCGATGGGTACGGGAATCAGCAGGCCCTCTATCCGTTCAACGATCCGGGCCAGCTCCCGATACGGCCTCTGCGCGAGCCGAACGGAGAGTGGCTGCGCATCTCGATCGCGCTGCCGGGGCTCGGCCTGTGGCTGCGCACCTGGGAGGTCAAGGTGGGCAGGCGGAGCCTGTACCTCCTCGATTCGAACGATGCCGCCAATCCGCCGGCGTACCGCGGTATCACCAGCGAACTCTATGGCGGCGGGCCGGACCTGCGCATCCGCCAGGAGATCGTGCTCGGAATCGGCGGCTGGCGTCTGCTCGGGGCGCTGGGCCTGCGTCCCGAGGTTTGCCATCTCAACGAGGGACATGCAGCCTTTGTTGTACTGGAGCGCGCGCGAACTTACATGCGCGAGACCGGGAGAAGCTTCGATGCCGCTCTGGCAGTTACGCGCGCGGGTAACATTTTCACTACGCACACGCCGGTTGACGCCGGCTTCGACAGGTTTTCCCCGGATCTCGTAGCGCGCTATCTCAGCGATTACGCGGCCGAACTCGGACTCTCGATGCGGGATCTGCTCGCGCTCGGACGGCGGAACCGCAACGACGGCAGCGAGCCTTTCAACATGGCGTATCTCGCCATGCGCGGATGCAATCGTGTGAACGGCGTCAGCCGCCTGCACGGGCGCGTGAGCCGCGGCATATTTCAGCCGCTCTATCCGCGCTGGCCGGCGAGCGAGGTGCCCATAGGCCACGTGACGAACGGGGTGCACGTCCCGACCTGGCAATCCCGCGAGGCGGCGGAGCTATGGGAAACCGCATGCGGGCGGGACTGCTGGACCAAGCAGCGCGCTCAGATCGCTCCTGACTTCGCCGGGATCACCGACGAGCAGCTATGGGTGTTGCGGACCAACTCGCGCCTTGCGCTGGTGGAGTACGCGCGCAAGCGTCTGGCCCGCCAGCGCGCCGCGCAAGGCGCGTCGCCGCGGCAGATAGCGCAGGCCGGCCGGGTGCTCGATTTCGACACTCTCACGCTCGGGTTCGCGCGCCGTTTCGCCGCGTACAAGCGTCCCAACCTCCTGCTGAGCGATCCCGACCGCCTGATACGCCTGCTCACCAATCCACGGTTTCCGGTCCAGCTCGTGCTTGCCGGAAAGGCGCACCCGAACGACGAGTACGGGCGGAGACTAATTCGCGAGTGGCACGATTTTCTTCGCCGGCCCGAAGCGGGTTCGCGCATTGTCTTCCTGAGCGACTATGACATGCTGCTCACGCAGCAGCTTGTCCAATCGGTCGATGTCTGGATCAACACGCCGCGCCGGCCGTGGGAAGCCAGCGGCACCAGCGGAATGAAAGCGCTCGTAAATGGGGGTCTGAATTTGTCCGAGCTCGACGGCTGGTGGGCGGAGGCGTACGCGCCCGATGTCGGCTGGGCGCTCGGCGACGGCAAAGAGCACGGTGACGATGCCGCCTGGGACCGCGCCGAAGCGGACGCGCTCTATTCGCGGCTCGAGCAGGAGATAGTCCCCCTCTTCTACACGCGAGACGAGCGAGGCATACCGCGCGGGTGGGTTGCGAAGATGCGGGAGAGCATGTCGCGACTAACGCCCGAGTTCTCTGCCGCGCGCGTCGTGCGCCAATACACCGAAGATCACTATCTCCCCGCCGCGGCGGCGTATGTTGCGCGTGCCGCCGATGGCGGTAGGGCAGGGGACGCTATCGTCGAATGGCGCCGCGCTCTTACACACAAGTGGCCACACCTGCACTTCGGCAGCGTGGCGGCGCAGACGCGCGACGGCAAGCACTTTTTCGAGGCCGAGGTCTATCTCGACGAGGTCCCGCCCGAAGACGTGCGCGTTGAACTCTACGCGGAGCCGCGCGGCGGCGGCTATCCTGTGCGGCAGCCTATGGCCCGCGGCGAAGCGTACGCGGGTTCGGCAGGCGCGTTCGTTTACAGGGCTACGGTCCCGGCGGACCGCCCCGCCGGAGATTACACACCAAGGATCATCCCCTACCGTGATGGTGTGGCCGTGCCGCTCGAGACGGCTCTGATATTGTGGCAGCGGTGAGCGCTCCGCCTACTCCAGCACCGCCTCGATCAGGCGCGGTCCGCGCTCTTTCATCGCCTCGCGGAACTGAGCGACAAACTCGTCCGCGGTAGCGGCGCGGGTGGAAGCAACGCCCTGCGCTTCCCCCAGCTTCACGAAGTCAAGGTCCGGCGCGCCGATGCTCATCATCTGTCGCGAGCGTTCACCGCCCCCGCCTCCGCCCGTCCGTTTCATCTCGATTTCGAGGATGCGATAGCTCCGGTTGGCCAGGACAACGGTGACGACGTCGAGCCTCTCGCGGGCCATCGTCCAGAGCGCCTGTATCGTGTACATCGCGCTTCCGTCGGCCTGCAGCGCCACCACTTTGCGGTCCGGGCACGCCAGCGCGGCGCCCGTGGCGAGCGGCAGGCCCACTCCGATGGCACCTCCGGTGACCGCGAGCACGGAGTGCCGCGGCGCGGCCAGCCATGGCCAGACGCTCTCTGCTGACGAGATCATCTCGTCGGAGATGATTGCGCCATCGGGTAGCAATGCGCCGATCGTGCGCCCGATCGCTTCCAGGGTGAGCGGCGCGCCGCGCGGCAGTTCCGGTCTTGCGACCGGGGCGGGCGCCACGGAGGGAAGCCCGTCCGCGAGTTCTTCCAGCGCAGCGGCGCCGTCCTCCGCTTCAGAGGCGAGCTCGAACAGATTGCATCCCTCGGGGGCAAGTACGCTGCGGCGGCCAGGATATCCGAAGAAGGAGACGGGCGGTTTCGACTCCACCAGTATCAGGTGCTGCAACCCGGCCAGCGCCTCTTCAGCCGGCTCGG
>JBLNBX010000118.1:0-9122 GCA_050260275.1 bacterium | reverse complement strand
GACTCTATACCTACAGTAGTCGGTCCCGCATCCAGGACTAGATCGACACCCGCACCAAGTCCCGCTTCTACGTGCTGCGCCGTCGTCGGCGACAGTTGCGTGAACCTGTTAGCGCTCGGCGCCGCTATCGGGACACCCGCGGCGCTGATCAGGCGGAGCGCAACGGGGTGCGCCGGCATGCGCAAACCGACGGTTTCGAGCCCGGCCGTGACCGCGGGAGGCACGCAGGGGGCTTTCGGAACCACCAGTGTCAGCGGGCCCGGCCAGTGGCGCGCGGCCAGCGCCTCGGCCTCATCGGGCCACCGCGCGGCCAGCGAGCGGGCCATAGCTGGCGAATCGACATGGACTATCAGAGGGCTTGTCGTGGGGCGGCCTTTCACAGCGTAGATACGCTTCACCGCCTCCTCATCGAGCGCGTTCGCGCCTAGGCCGTAAACCGTCTCAGTGGGAAATGCAACAAGCTTTCCCGCGCGGATCAGCTCCGCCGCACGAGCTATGAGTTCGGGGGATATCACGTCTTATTCGGGCAACTCGTCCTTCTCACCGGCCGTCTTGCCCGTCTTCTTCCAGACCAGGTACGCGTGGATCAACTGGTCTAAGTCGCCATCGAGGACGCGATCCACGTCGCCGATGCCGAGCTTGGTCCGATGGTCCTTCACTAGCCGGTACGGAGCCAGAACGTAGCTGCGGATCTGGCTGCCGAAGTTAATGTCGGCCTTGCCCGCCTCGAGCTTCGCCTCCTCGGCCTTGCGCTTTTGCAGCTCGTGCTGGTACAGACGCGCTCGAAGCTGGCGCATTGCCATGTCGCGGTTCTTGTGCTGCGAGCGTTCGTTCTGGCACTGCACGACGATTCCGGTGGGAAGGTGCACGATGCGGACCGCCGAGTCCGTCCGGTTGACGTGCTGGCCGCCTTTGCCGCCGGCGCGGAAGGTATCGACGCGCAGATCTTCGGGACGGATGTCGATCTTTATCTCGTCGTCGACTTGCGGGTAAATGAACACCGATGCGAACGACGTGTGCCGGCGCGCGTTCGCGTCGAACGGCGAGATGCGCACCAGGCGATGAACTCCAACCTCGGATTGAAGCAGGCCGTAAGCATTGTCGCCATTGACCTCGAACGTCGCCGATTTGATGCCCGCTCCCTCACCCTCCAACTGGTCGGTGATAACCGCGCCGAAGCCTTTCCGCTCGGCCCAGCGCAGGTACATTCTCAGGAGCATCTCCGCCCAGTCCTGGCTTTCCGTGCCGCCGGCCCCGGGATGTATGGTGACGATGGCGCTGCGCGCGTCGTTCTCGCCGGAGAGGAGCATTTCGGTCTCGAGCTGTTCCAGCTCGGCGGTGAGCTTCTTGATTTCCTGCTCGATTTCGGCGCCGACGCTCTCGCCCTCGCGGGAGAGCTCGAATAGAGTATCGAGATCGGAAACAAGCGCAGCAACGCGCCGTTCCGCCTCGATCGTCTGCTCGAGCTTCTTGCGTTCCTGCAGCAGCTTCTGATCGGGCTGGTTCCAGAACTCAGGCGCCGAAACGCGTTCTTCTATAGTGGCTAGCCGGGCTTTCTTGCTGGAGGGGTCAAAGATAGCTCCGCACAGCTTCAGCCTGCTGGCGGAGCGCAGAATACTCTCGTTCGAGTTCCTCGGCGATCATTACATCTGTATTGTATCGCGGCGCCGGCTGGCTCTATGAACCCACTTCGAGGCGGAACGCGAGCGGTTCGGGCAGCCCGGCTTTCAGGATTTTGTCCTGGCAGCTCTTGATGTCGTAACACACACGCCTGAACACGGCGATGCGCTCTTCGGTGTCGTAAATGGCCCACGCCGCGCGGGCGTCTCCGTCCCGCGGCTGGCCTACCGAGCCCGGATTCAGCACGTATAGCCCGTCGCGCTCGATTTCGAGCACAAGCGAGTCCGCGTCCTTCGTGATGCGCTCCACTTTGCGGACGCCCGCGCCCCGCAGCAGCCGGAAGCCGCCCTGCAGGTGCGTGTGGCCGAACCATGATACGGGCGTCTGCACGTATTCCATCTGATGCGAGGCCTCATAGGTGGAGACTATGTACTCGTCTTCGTCGAGCGGACCACCGTGGAATATCTGGAAATCATCCGCCACCAGCATAGGGCCGGATGGAAGCGCGCGAAGATACTCGAGATTCTCGGCGGTTAGCGCCTCCATGGTCCAGCGGGCGGCCCGCTGTGCGATCGGGTTGAACCACTCCAGGTCATCGAGCCCTGCGCAGGCTTTGTCGTGGTTGCCCCGCACAACACAGGCGGAGTTGGCGCGCACCCAATCCACCACACGGTTCGGATCGGCGCCGTACCCAACCAGATCGCCCAGGCAGAGCACCTCGTCGTAGGAGCCGCGGGCAGCTTCGATCACGGCTGAAAGCGCCTCCCAGTTGGCGTGGAGATCGCTGATGATCAGATAGCGCACAGGCGGACCAGGGCAATCTCCGGCGGGGCGCCAATCCGGGCGGGCAGCCCGACTGTTCCTATGCCCCGCGTCACGTAAAGCGAGTTCTGTCCCTTGCGATAGAGCCCGTGCACGTACGGAGTGAAGAAGCGTGCCGGATTGATGTCGCAGTTGAAAACGTCCATGGCAACCTGGCCGCCGTGCGTATGGCCGGAGAGAGTCACCGCCCAGCCCTGCGCCGCCGCGTCGTCGAAGCCGTTAGGATTATGGCACAGCAACAGGTTGGTTGCGCCAGCAACGAGCAGTCTCTCAGCGCCGGGAGCTACGCGCGGGCCGCGTCTCCAATCCACGCCGCCGATGTTGAGCGTCGCGTCCCCAAAGCGGAGCAGGCGGTTCTCCCCTCGCAGAAAGTAGATGCCGAGGCGCCGGCCGGCGCGCTCGGCCTCCTCCTGACACCGGGCGTAAACCTCGTGGTTTCCTAGGCAGCCCAGAACACCAGCATCCGTGCGCAGGCGCGCGAGTTGCCGGAGGCAGGCGTGCAGCGGGTCACCCTCCGCCGTGACCAGGTCGCCGGTGACCGCCGCCATGTGCGGCTTTGTTTCGTTCGCGAGATCGATGGCGCGGGAGAACTCTTCTTCGCTGAGAAAAGGGCTGAGGTGAATGTCGCTGAGGTGGGCTATCCGGAGCCCGTCGAGGTCCGGCGGCAGGTTGGCCACGCGCACGTCGACCTCACGGACCCTGAACGCGCTGCGCTGGATGAACGTCCCGTACCCGACGGCGCCGAACGGTGCGGCAACCGCCACCGCGCCCGCCGCGCGGATGAAACCCCGCCGCTGGGGGCTGAACTCCGGGATTCGCCGCCACATTACGATCAGCACAGAGGCCACGAGCGATGCCATGGCCCAACCAAGCGCCATCCCGCGGACCCACTGAAGACCCGGCCACCGTGGAATCGCGCGTGAGATGACAGGAAAGTGGGAGATCGCCGCGAAAACACAGGCTACTGCGATCACGGAGGCCATGCCCCATGCCGCGCCGCGGATCGCGCGGGAGCGCCGGGCCCACTCCGGGCGGGTCACCCAATAGGCGAGTTGAAATTGAATCCAGACCGCGATCGCCAGACCTACGAGTTCCGGCAGGTGCCGCAGGGCGTAGCGGCCGTAAATATCCATCAGCTAGTCCCATTTTATCCGGGCCTGCGCGGCGCCCGTATTCGCTGGCTCGCGGCGCGATCTCTTACAATCGGAGTCTATGCGCCTTGTTGTGGTCGGGTCGGTCGCTTACGACGGCGTTGAGACCCCGCGGGGAGCGGTCGAGCGCATGCTCGGCGGCTCGTGCACGTACATCTCGCTGGCGGCGAGTTTCTTCACAGAGGTCGGGATAGTGGGCGTCGTCGGCAACGACTTCCGCGACTGCGATGCAGAGCTGCTCTCGTCTCGCGGGATCGACCTCGCCGGACTCGAACGCGTTCCGGGCAAGACGTTCTTCTGGAAGGGCGTCTACTCGGAGGACATGAACGACCGCACGACGCTCGCGACGGATCTGAACGTGTTCGCCGGGTTCGACCCCAAGTTGCCCGGGTCCTACCGCTGCCAGCCCTACCTTTTCCTGGGCAACATCCAGCCGGAGCTGCAGCGCGCCGTACGCGCGCAGATGACGTCCAAGGTGACCGTCGCCGGCGACACCATGAACTACTGGATCACGAACACGCGCGAGGAACTCGTCGAGACCATTCGCGAGTGGGATGTGCTCCTCATAAACGACAGCGAGGCCAGGCAGCTCTCAGGCGAGCGTAACCTCCGCAGGGCGGCGGAAGCGATCCTCGCGCTGGGGCCGCGCACGTTAATCATAAAGAGGGGCGAGTATGGCGCGGTTCTGTTCGGCCCCGGCGGCCATTTCATCGCGCCCGGCTACCTGCTCGACGAGCTTTGCGACCCCACGGGCGCCGGCGACTGCTTCGCAGGCGGCTTCATCGGCTATCTCGCTTCCCGCGGCATCACCCTCGACGGCGATGCTCCTTCGGACGAACTCCGGCGCGCCGTTATCTACGGGTCGGTGATGGGCAGCTTCTGTTGCGAGCGCTTCGGGGTGGATCGCTTCCGGGATCTGACGCGCGCCGAAATCGATGCACGCTTCCAGCAGTTCAAAGACTTCACGTCGTTCTGAGAAGCGCGCACGCTGGTGGACAGCGCCAGCCGTAGCCCTGGCCCTGGCCGCTCTCGGCGCGTCGGCCGTAGCGTATGTGCAGATGCGCGGCTGGACGCTGTACTACGGCGATGCCGTGGCTCATCTGAACATCGCGCGCCGCGTTTTCGATTCGCGCACACCGGGATGGGAGCAGATCGGGACGGTGTGGCTCCCATTTCCGCACCTCCTGATGCTGCCGCTGGTCTCGACGGACTGGCTGTGGCGCACGGGGCTCGCGGGCGCAATTGTCTCCTGCACGTTTTTCGTGCTTGCGGGCACGCTTCTGTTTCTCGCCGCACGCCGCGCGTTCGCGAGCGACTCCGCGGGCGCCGTCGCCGCATTTGCCCTGGCCCTGAATCCGAACGTCCTGTACCTTCAGGCCATCCCGATGACTGAAGCAGTCTTCATGGCGTGTCTGGCCGGCCTGCTCTACTTCACGGTTCTCTTCCGCGATCGCCAGTCGCTGTGGGTGGCCGCCGCGGCCGGCGCGTGCGGACTTGCCGGGGCAATGACGCGCTACGAGGGCTGGTTCCTGCTCCCGTTCTGCGCGGCCTACGTTCTGGCCGTTGCGAAGCGCAGGCGGATCATCGCGGCGGCGCTCTTTTCTGCGATCGCTGTTGCCGGGCCGCTGTTCTGGCTCGCGCACAACTGGTGGTACTGGGGCGACGCTCTCGAGTTCTACCGCGGCCAGTGGTCCGCCAAGGCTATCTATGAGCGCGCGCTCGCGGCGGGCATGGCTCGCTACCCCGGCGATGGCGACTGGCCGGTGGCCTGGAAGTACTTCCGCGAAGCGGTGCTCGCAGCCGGCGGCTGGCCGTTAGCCGTGATAGGCATTGCCGGAGTGGCCGCGTCATTGCTGAAACGACAGGTCTGGCCCGTCGCGCTGCTGGCGCTGGTTCCGGCGTTCTACGTCTGGAGCATGCACTCGGGCTCCACGCCCATCTATCTGCCGCACCTCTGGCCGAACAGCTACTACAACACCCGATATGCTATCGGCGCGCTGCCGCTGCTCGCATTTGGGACCGCCGCGCTCGCCGCGCTCGTTCCCGCGCGCTTCCGGGGCTGGGCGGCGATCGCGTTGCTCCTGGCGGCGACCGCGCCATGGGTGCTCCGGCCCACGCATGAGAACTGGATCTGCTGGAAAGAGTCCGAGGTAAATTCCGTTGCCCGCCGCGCCTGGACGCGCGAAGCCGCCAGTTACCTGCGGGCGCGCTACGGCCCTCGCGACGGCGTGTTCACCAGCTTCGGGGATCTCGCAGGCGTATTCCTGGAAGCCGGACTGCCCCTGCGCGAGGCCTTGCACGAGGGCAACCGGCCGCAGTGGGAAGCGGCCGTGCTTCGCCCGGACCTGTTCGCACGCGAGCGCTGGGTTCTGGCCATTTCCGGTGATAAAGTGGCCACCGCGATCGAGCGGGCCCCAAGAACGGGGCCGCACTATGATTTACTGGAGTCAATAGCCGTAAAAGGAGCACCGGTCATCAGGATTTACCGTCTGACCAATGGGAATCCCTTTCACCAAGGCGCACGGCGCTAAGAACGACTTTCTTCTGACCTGGGCCAACGAGGGTCCGCGCGATAGTTTCGCCGAGATGGCGCGCGCCATCTGCGACCGGCACACCGGCGTCGGCGCGGACGGCTGGATCCTCATCGCGCCCGGCGAACGCGGCGCGGGACACGACGCCTCGATTCGCCTGTTCAATGCCGACGGAAGCGAGGCCGAGATATCCGGCAACGGCACCCGCTGCGCCGCCGCGTTCCTCATCGATGCCGGAGTGGTCTCCGGACCTGAGATACGCATACTGACGGGCGCTGGCCTGAAAACGCTCCGGCTTTTGAAGCGGCGCGGGTTGTGGTTCCTGTTTGAGATGAACATGGGCCGGCCGGAGTTGACGCGCGGCGAGACGCGCAGTACTCTCGCGCTCGCGTCGGGCGAACGCGAAGTTACAATTCTTTCGGTTGGCAATCCGCAGTGCGCCGTGTTCGTCGAAGACTTCGACTTCAACTGGCGCGCGCTGGGCGCGGAGATCGAGAGCCATCCCGAGTTCCCGAACCGCACCAACGTGTCCTTCGTCCGCGTGATCGATCGAAACACCATCGATGTGCGCTTCTTCGAGCGCGGCGCCGGCGAAACGATGAGTTCCGGCACAGGATCGACGGGCGCGATGGCCGCCGCCGTCCTGCGCGGCGTGGCCGAGAGCCCAGTAAGGGTGATCACGCCCGCCGGGCCTATCGAGATGCGCTGGGAAGACGACATTTTCCTGACGGCTCCCGCGGAGATAGTCGCTGGCGGCGAGTTCTACTACTGATACGCTGTAAGCATGGGGGCGAATATGGATGCGACAGGCACCGGCCACAAGACGAACGCGGAAGTGTTAACCGCGAAGATCCGCTCGCGCGAAGCCCGAGTCGGCATTGTAGGGCTCGGATACGTGGGGCTGCCCTTAGGCGTGGAGTTCGCTAAGACCGGCTTCAGCGTGACTGGCATCGATGTCAGCGCTGCCAAGGTCGAGCAGATCAACGCGGGCGAATCCTATGTGCTCGACGTCCCCACCCCTACGCTCAAGCCGCTTGTAGCCGGCGGGAAGCTGCGCGCCACGACTGATTTCTCGGTCATTTCGGAACTGGACACCATCAACATCTGCGTGCCCACGCCTCTGCGTAAGACGAAGGACCCGGACATGAGCTATATAGACGCGGCCTGCCGCGATATAGCGAAGTACCTCCATCCGGGCCTGCTCGTCATACTTGAGTCGACCACCTACCCCGGCACCACGGACGAGTTCGTGCTTCCCATGCTCGAGCGGTCAGGCCTGAAGGTCGGCGAGGACTTCTTCCTGTGTTTCTCGCCCGAGCGCGTGGACCCGGGCAACCCCACTTACCAGACCGCAAACATTCCGAAGGTCGTCGGCGGCATCACCCCGGCCTGCACGGAGATCGGCTCGCTGTTCTACTCGCAGGCGCTCCAGAAGGTTGTTCCGGTGAGCTCGACGCGCGTGGCGGAGATGGTGAAGCTGCTTGAGAATACGTTCCGCATGATCAACATCGGCCTGGTGAACGAGCTGGCGCTCATGTGCGACCGCATGGGGATCAACGTCTGGGAGGTGATCGACGCAGCCGCCACCAAGCCGTTCGGATTCATGCCGTTCTACCCGGGCCCGGGCCTCGGCGGGCACTGCATCCCGATAGATCCGTTTTACCTTTCCTGGAAGACGCGCCAGGCGGGCATCGAGGCGCGCTTCATCGAGCTGGCCGGCTACATAAACGGCCAGATGCCGCTCTTTGTCATCGATAAGGTGCAGAACGCTCTGAACGAGGCGGCGAAACCGCTGAAAGGCTCGCGCGTTCACATCCTGGGCGTCGCCTACAAGCGCGATATAGACGACCTGCGCGAGTCGCCCGCGCTCGATGTGATGCACCTGCTGCTGAAGCGTGGTTCAGTGGTCAGCTACAGCGATCCGTACATCCCGTGCCTGAAGGTGGATGGGATCGAGCTGCAGAGCGAGCCAGAACTGGAGGCCGCCGCGGCAGCCGATTGCGTCGTGATCATTACGGATCACTCATGCGTCGACTACGCGGCCATCGTGGAGCGCGCCAAGCTTGTGGTGGACACCCGCAACGCGCTGAAGCGGATGACGTCGGAGAAGATAGTCCGCCTGTAGGCCGGCGCGCACGAGTATAGCGGGATAGCCGGGGCCCGGAGTGAACGAGCCCCGCCGCAACGCTTGAGGTTCCAGCGCTCTCCGGCCGGCTGCCCTAGCGCGCCGTCTCCAGGTACTTTCCGGTGGTCGCGTCTACGAACACCGAAAAGTTGCTCCTGCTGACGGACTCGCCCCAGATCACGCGCCAGGCGGGATTCGGGAACCTCCGCGTGAACTCGAGCAGGAAAGTGATCGGCAGGTCGGGGTTCTTTGCGCTGTAGTCCGCGCCGCCCTTCTCAAGAGCCGTTGTGAGCGCGGCTGTGCTGTCGGTCTTCACTTCCTGCATCGTGATTGGCTTTGTCTGGCCGCCGGACGACCAGGAGTCCTCGGGCCCAGCAAAGACGCCTTTGTGCAGATTGGACGACGGCACCTCAACAACGGAGTAGGTGTACCGGCGTGTGCGGCCGCGGCTCTCGGAGACGAACGTGGCGTCCCAAGCGCCCGCCTTTCCGTCCTTACTGGGGACCTCCGTGAGGTTTATGCTCGCAACGCGCAGCGGCTTGGCGTCGGGCGACCATGCCCGCGCCTGGATCCACATCGCGCGTAGCGCGCTCTGTGCGCTGATCGGCTCCGGAGGCGGCTCCGGCTCCTTGACCTCGGCCTTGGGCGGCGCTTCGGAACAGCCCGCCAGAACCAGAGCTTGGGGCAGACAACCAAGAAAGTGCGATGGTTTCATGGATCTTTCAATCCGAACCAAACATTCTCGCGAAAGCGGCCGCATAGCGCGGCAAGTTTTGCTCCCCTCCCCGGGAACCCCGCGGCCAGCCCCAGCGCCTGCGGCCGCGCGTTTCCGGAGGGACATCCGCTATAGTTAATATGTAGACCCTTCCAACC
>JBLNBX010000117.1:0-7011 GCA_050260275.1 bacterium | reverse complement strand
CGGGAAAGCGTTCACCGCCGCAGACCAGAAGAATTACTATGCTCTCCAGACGGCTATGTTCGCGCAAAAGGCGGGGGAAGGCCGAGGCCGGGAAGGCGTGGGCTACGCCGATGCCGAATACTTCGGCGGCTTCAGTTACTTCTACGTCATCGGGCTTGACGGAGGCGCGACGTTTGTTAACAACTTCATCTCGGGAACCGTCGATTACGTCGGCCGCATCGCCGGCATGCTCCTCATTAACGGCAAAATGGCCGCCAATCGCTCCGTCGCTTCGCACGTTCCCGTTTACCTGGTGAATGCGGAAGATTCCACCGTAAACAAGTACAAGAAGGCCAACAGCGTGAACGCGTACGCCTGCGCCGGCGACGTGGAGACCTTCTACGACGCGGATCTTCCTGCCAAGCGGGTTCTGGTTGCCAAGGACGCCAACCCTGATCCGGCCAAGTACATCAAGGACGCCTACTACGGCCTCTTCGTCAAGGCCCTGCGGGTGGGCGTTCTCCAGCCGGGCCTGAACTCGGCTTCAACCCCTTATCAGGGCTACAGCATGGACCAGGCGCCGTATTCCCTCTTCCCCCGGAACGCTATCATCAACGGCGTCACTGCCGACGGGATCCGCGCGACCTACAGGCGGGAGAACCTCTTTGCCGACGTGAAGGCCCCGAACGGCGCATACCTGCAGACCTGGGCCGAGTATTTACCTGACGAAGTGGTCAGGGGCACAGCTCCGGCCGGGACGGTGCCACTGTGGCTCGCCCTGCATGGCGGCGGCGACGATCCGCGCCAATTCGTCGAGGAGATTGGTCTGCTCGAATTGGCCGGCTCCGAGCGCTTCGCCATTGTGGCCCCGGATCACCAGAGCATTGCCCCTATCCTGCCCGATGTTTTGCCCAAGCTGGTGAGACACATGCTTAAGACGTATCCAGCGCTCGATCCTTCGCGCGTTTACGTCACGGGTTATTCCATGGGCGGCGCCGCCACGCTGCGCGCCGTCAACGGCGACCCTTCCGTTTTCGCGGCGGCGGTCCCCATGGCAGCGGCCGGCTATTACGGAACGCCCGAGCAGGCAGCGCAGCTCAAGAAGTACCGCCTGCCGATCATGTTCACGACCTCCGCGTTCGACCTTCCCGGTGCCTTCATTCCAGCCGAAGGGACCATTTCTCCCGCTTACCAGAAGCAGCTCAATCTATATCTTGGCTATAACGGCATGAAGACGATCGATGCGTTCGACTTCAAGACGTATCCGGTCAACGGCTTCAAGGCCGACTCAATGGAGCGGGTCACGCTCAATGGCGAGTTTGGTAACCATACCTGGTATCTGAACGATGCCGCCGGCGTGCCGATGGTTGCTCTGAACTATACGGAAGATTTGACCCACGCCCTCTACACTGCCTATGGCAAGGTCGCGTGGGACTATGCCAAGCACTTCTCGCGCGATCAGAAGACCGGCGCTATCAAGTACAATCCGCACGTCCGGTAGGGGCCGGGCACGTCCGGCGGGCTGCGCGGGGGCCGGCGTGCAATCAGTCCCGATTGGAGTTCCGGCGATCGACGCGGGCGGCGGCGTCGCGCCGCCCGCCACCATCGGAAACGCCGGCTGGCATCCGGTGAGGACGAAGTCGAGGACGCGGTCCTGGATTCAGAAATTTGGGTGCGGGCGCATGGTCCTGCTCTTCCGCCCGCACCCCCGCCCCGCCAGCAGCCTCTGCACCGTCATCGCGCTCACCGGCCAGTGTTATTGATCGGCGGACAAACCGGCACACTGGCTACGATTCACCTTCGCCGCGGCCGCCTGCGGTCTCGTTCGTCTGCGCTAAGGCATCTTTTCAAACTCGTATATCTCGATGCTGATAGGCGCGACCCGGAGCCTTCCCGGCGCTGTCTTCACTACCTCCTCCGTCACCTGCACCTCCTGGCGGTCCAAACCCGTCGTGGCAGTCAGGCTCGGACCGGTGAGCCGCCACATGCGGCCCGGAGCGCGCAGGCGCGCGCCCTCGATAGTGATGTCGAGATCCCGCGCCGACTCGGTCGGATTGACGACGGCGATGGTCAGGAGTTTGCCGTCCGCGCTCAGGGCGGCGCTGACGTCCAGCGGGTAGGTCGGGCTGCCCGCATGCACCTGTGGGAAGCGGCCCTCTTTGGCGCGAGCGGGCGCCGGAGCCGGGGAATTGCCGCCCACATGCAACGGCACAGTGCCCATGTGATCGCGATACAGCTTGAATTGCAGGCCGGTCGCGTTGAGCGCCGACGTGTGCGCGTTGAAATCGATGGAAGACGTTCCCATCGTGTGGGCCGCCATCGCGATCATGTCCGTGTGCCGGAACATCTCGTGAAACGCCAGCGCGTTCGCGAGTACATCCCTCAAGCCACCGCGCATGCCTGTTCCGCGCGTGCCCGTGAAGGCCCACTCGTCAATTGCCATCGGGACCTTTTTGGTCTGCAACCCGGGAATCCGGCGGTAGTAATGCTCGTAGGCCTCAACCTTGGCGCGCACCGCATTGGCCGCGCTGTAGAGCGCGTCAGTCAGAGGCGCATCAGGAGGCGCGCTGGCGTAGTAGTGCTCCGACATCACTTCGATATAGGGTAGGCAGTTCGTGAATAAGCCACCCGTCCAGTCTTTATCGGTCCCGATCTCTTCGACGGTCCCGGCGGCTCTGCCGGTGGCAATGAGGGTAAGGGTTGGATCCACCTTAAGCATCGCCTCACCGAAAAGGTTGTGCTTGTGGACGAACTGCTTAAGGGCCATGTAGCCGAACTGGAAGTCCCCCCACATCTCGTTCCCGATGCTCCACCATTTCACCCCGTAGGGTTCCGGATGCCCGTTCGCCGCGCGCATCTTGCCCATGCGTGTATCGATGGAGCCATTGACATACTCCACCAGTTCGGCGGCTGAGTGTGCATCACCGAAGCCGGCACTTGCGCTGATGAACGAGTCCACGTTGAGAAGCTCGGCCATGAACAGGAACTCGTCGATGCCGACGTCGTTCGGCTGCAACGCGTTCCAGACCGGGTCCCAGCGTGGAGGACGCCTGTCGATATCCCCGATGGTTTCGCGCCATTCGTAGGCAGAGATGAAATTGCCACCCGGGAAGCGCCACATTCCGGTGCGCAGTTGCCTGAGCAGGAGGACCGTGTCGGCACGGAAACCACGGATATTGTCGGCGGGCATCAGCGACACGGCTCCTATATGGAACGCGCCCTGGCCAGTGCCGGTAATCTCGAGCCGGCCATTGTCGGAGTCCGCCAGTGGAGTGAACCTCAACGGGAATTTCGCGTAGTCAGACCGCAGGCGCTCGATCCGGATGGTCTGCCGGTCATTCGCGCCTGAGCCCCAAACGAGGCTCACGGAAACGCTTGCTCCAGGATCGCCTGCCAGCACAACGCGTCCCGTATATGGGCGGCCGTTCTTCAGCGCGATGCCAGCCTGTGCGATTCCGCGCGGCGCGGCGCCAGCGAGCTGAATGCGTGGGCTGTGCTTGCCGGTGTAAGGGTTACTTGTGTCCATCGTGACGGACTCATCGGGTCCGATGGGCCGCCAGGGGTTGGGTCGCCGTCCTCGTGAGGCCCGGGGCTCAGTGGTCGAATCGACCTTGTAGTAGAACTTGCGGTCGTCGAGCATCTCGGCCCAGAGGCTGCGATTCACAGTATCGCCAATGTGCTCGATGAACTGGCCGTAGATGTAAGGCGAAATCGGTTCGCCTGTCTTCGTCGCGTCAATGCTTGCGACAATCGCCGCGCCCCGAGTGCTTCCGGCTTGCTGGTTGGCGCCGAATACCAGGACGGCGCTGATCAATCCGGCTGCGAATAGTCTCGGCATCTTGACCTCCGTTCATGATTCAGTTACAGGTGGGAACCGGCCAAGGCTTCCAGTAGTCTTCCTGGCCGGAGTATAGTGCCGCGGTTCGCGCGCGCCTTCCCCCCGAGGGGGAGAACCGTGCGACAAGCCGCAGGTGCGGCCGCGTGGAAGCAGATCCATAGCCGCGCGTGCCGCTCAGGCTGGCGCCCAGAAGCCGATCTTGCGAAATGCCATCCCTCATGCCCCCGTCATCCCAATGCTGAACGTTCACTCTGGCTGCCGCCGCTGCCGCAATCCCGATGCCTGCCCGAGGGGCGACAAGCAACATCTGGCTACGGTCGAACACGGGTTCCTCAAGACTGTATCAAGCTGCGCCATAGTTTGAAAGAGATTTTGGAAGAGATATCGAACAAACGGTAGGAATTGGCGTCCGCAGCCGTCGCGGGAGGGTCTAGAACCTGTTGGCTCAGCCACTGAGGTGCGGCCACATGGCTCCGGCGTTGCGCCCGCTCTCGCACCCAACCAGAAGCCTCTGCATGGTCATGGCACTCACACCCACCTCGGCCCCGATCTGCCTCAGCCCGGCCGGGCGGCAGATTGGGACGCGCCAGTCTCTATCGGTTTTGCCTGGATCCTGCCTTTTGACTGACCGATAGACTAACCAGTCTCGGGGCTTGTTTTGGCGGGAGAATAAGTTTTTTGTTTTCTAAGGAATGGAGCCACCCGCCGGGCTTGAACCGGCGACCTGCTGATTACGAATCTCGCGATGACGTGTTTTCAACGACTTAGCAAAATCATCGAGATGATCCCGATTCAGAAGATCAACGAGGCTTACGAACGGATGCTGCGCAGCGACGTGAGATACCGCTTCGTGATCGACATGGCGAGTTTGAAGACGGAGTCCGGCGCCCGGATCGGGTAGCGGCTGAGATCAGTCGTCCCAGGGAGTCTCGAGCCTCCGGACGCGCAACGGCGCCATGATCCGGAAGCTTGTAGATCCAGTTCCGAGATGCAATAGTTATAGGTTACTTACAAGCCATGATAACCTCAACGGCGCCTGCGCTCCTGATCTGCACAGTGGGCGGCGCTCCGCAACCGCTGGTCCGCTCGTTGCGGGAAGACCCCCGGCCGGAGAAGGTCGTCTTCATTTGCTCTCCGCTGAGCAAGAAGTCCGTTACTGCGCCGCGAAGCCCGCTCCAGTCTCGGGAACGGCGGTGCATCTGCGGCCGGACCAGCCATGAGTGCTTCGATCCGACCGGCGTGCTGGCCCTAGCGGCTGAGCATGGCGTCACCTTGCCCGAGGGCGCTTACAGCATTGTCACGGTCAGCGATCCGCAGAACCTCACGGCATGCCTGCGGGACATGGAGAACCAGCTCGGCCCCATCGTGGACGCCTGGCTGCGCTGCGGCGGCGGGCGCAAGATCATTGTGGACCCGACCGGCGGGACGAAGTGCATGTCGGCGGCGCTGGGCATGGTGTCGCGGCGCTGGCCGTGCACGCTGCGCTATATCGGGGGCGACACTCGCACCCGCGCGGGCCTGGGAGTGGTGGAAGACGCCTGCGAAAAGGTCTTCCATTGCGACAACCCGCTCGACGAGCTCGGCTACCAGGCCGCCGAAGACGCGATCACCTTATGCTCCCGCATGAACTTCGGCGCCGCGGCGCAACTGCTGAACAGCGCGATCCAGCGGGTCAGATTCGCGGAAGCGCAGGAGGGCCTGCGGGCGCTGGAAGCCGTCGTAAATTTCTACTGGCTGTGGGACTGCTTTGCGCACGGCAAGGCGCTCCGCGCGCTCAGTCGCGTCAGGCGCTACCAGGGCAGCCTGGGCCAACATCTCTCGGCGGAGTCGGCCGAACAAGTCAGGGCGTCCATTCCGGAATGGGAACAGCGCCTGACGGTTCTGTCCTCCTCCCGGAGCGCCACGCGGGAGCTTGTCGAGGATTTGCTGGCGAATGCCGCCAGGAGGCGCGAGGAAGGGAGACACGATGACGCGCTCGGGCGTCTGTACCGCGCCATCGAGGCGATTGCGCAGTGCCGGCTGGCTTCCAAGTACGGGATCCGCACGGACGCGGCGCCCGAAGCCAGCGTGCCGGAGCCTCTACGCAGCGCGCTTGCCGCGAGCAGGCCCGGCTTAAGCTGCTTCAAGCTGGGATTACAGGACGCCTACGCGCTCCTCAACGCCCTGGGTGACGAGTTGGGCGCGGCGTTCTGTTCCTCATCTCTCGGCGACCGCAGGCGCACCCCGCTGAGCGCACGGAACGCGTCTATCCTGGCGCACGGCTTCACCCCCATAGCGCCGGCCGTCTGCGACCGAATCTGGGAGCATGCCTTGAGTCTTGCGGAACTGATCGGGATCCGCCGCGAAGGGCTGTTCCAGCTCGCCCCGCTCTCCCGGCGCGGCGGCTGAGGCAGGAGCGGTCGCGCGCATCAGTGTAAGCAGCCGGTGGTCTGTCAGCCACACCCCTTCAGGGAAGCTGCACCGCCCCAGCGCGGCCGCTTCACAGCGCTCCGGCAAAGGATACAACCGCAGGTCGTCTTCCTGGAAGTCAATCAATTCGCACAACCCCTTGACGATGGCCTGTACGCCGGCGGCGTTCAGCGGGCCCGCAAAGACCGAGTACTGCACGGCCGCTGCGCGCCCTCGCAGAAAGCGGTGGACGCGCGCCAGGCGCCCGGGATCCGAGATATCGTAGGCCACCAGCCAGACCCGCTTTTGGGAGAAACTCATAGCATCCCCGCAAGCCAGTAGCAGAACCGGTCCCACAAGGATTGGATCCGGGCATCGTCGCGCGGCGCGCGCGCTTCCACCAGGGCTGCGAGTTTAGGGCGCCATGCGCCGTCCAATGCGGCGGGGTCCGCAGCAAGCCACTCCCGGCAATCGCAATAGAAGCGCCAGAGCAGGATAGCGGTGAAATCCGCTAGCAGCCGCAATCCAATGGCGTCGAGAGCGGGAAGGACGCCGCCCATACGGCCCCGCGCCAGCCTCGAGACGACGCGCGCCGTGAGCATTGCCGCGGCAGCGGCCCGCCACCGCTCCACTTGCGGGCCGGGGCGCTGCCGCTCCAGCTCCTTCGAGAGCAGGGCGCTGACCCTGGCGGGACGCAGGTCCGGCGCGCGAAGGCGAAAACGGCGCAGCGCGTCGAGAATTTCGCTGCGTTCCGCGGCTCGCCTCCAGTCGCTATACCGCTCCCTCCAATGCGGCAGCGCAACGAA
>JBLNBX010000116.1:0-24547 GCA_050260275.1 bacterium | reverse complement strand
GGCGGTCGTCAGCCCCGGCACCTGCTTTCCCATGTCCGCGGCGATCACCAACACGTCGCGGCCGCGTATTCCTGCAATACAGCGGAGTTGCCGCTTCCGCTCTTTCGTGATGTTGCGGCGTGAAATATTTTGCGCGGTGGCATGAAATATCGACACTCAGATTTCCGTTACGCCTAATGTAACAGAACTGCCGCCGCCGGCACCCAGCCGAGCTGGGTTGCTCAGTCGAAGAGCAGCTCCTGCCGAGGGTCCGCCGGCTCGGGCGATCTGCTCTGCACCCGCCGCTCGCGCCGGCTCAGTTGCCGCCTGCCCGTTTGGATCCGGATCTCGTCCAGCCAGACCCTATACGGATGATGTTTACGCGGGCCGAATGGAAAGGCAGCGCGGAGCGCCGCCCGGATTTCCGCCTCCGGCCTGCCGGCGTTCTCGGCAAGGACGCGCGCGATAATCGGCGCGCACCGGCGCCGCCAATAGGAGAGCGTCATGTCTGTGCTCCTTCGACCCCTCTTGCGGCAGCGATACGCTTGCTCGCCATCTGAAAGCGCTCAGCATCGAGTTCGAACCCGATGAAGCTTCTACCTGTATTTACGGCCGCCACGCCCGTACTCCCCGTTCCCATGCAGCAATCTAGAACCAGGTCCCCTTCCGCGGTGTATGTGTGGATGAGGTATTCGAGCAGTGCGACTGGTTTCTGGCAGGCCGCGGCGCTCCGTTCGCGCTTGAACGAGAGTATCGACTGCGGATAACCCGTCCAGCGCTGGACGTAGCCCTCCCGCCCGGTGGCGTGAAACACCTCAGAGCGCCTGATCCCAAGCACGCTCGCGGTGCGACCATGCCACCAACTCAGTCGCGAACGGCTGCTGCGCGAACAGGGCGATGACGCCCCGTTCCTTCAACACCCGCCAGCATTGACGCCAGAACGGCGCACGGGGGATCTTCCGATCCCATCGGCACTCGGTGATTCCATAGGGAGGGTCACAAAGGATTAGGTCTACAGAACCGGCCGGCAGCGCGGCCATCAGATCGAGGCAATTCCCCTGCTCAATCCGGAGGATATTCCGGGTCTCTTTCATCGGCACCTCAACTCGCGCCAGGCCAGACCCGGTCAGCCCGGCGCAGAGCACCACAGCTATCAATATCGGCCGGCTTTTCATGGCTTTGAGGAAATAGCTTCAGTGCTTTTGACAGCGATGTTCGTCGCCGGGTTGAGGTTGCGCCAGATCACTACTCCGTTCAGGGTGTAGCCGAGCAGGCGGTCGTACCAGCGTGGCTTGGTCAGGCGGTTGAGATTGGCGGCCACACTCGACGAATCATGACCGAACTGTTGAGCGGTCCGGATGAACTCCGGCGTGGCCCTCCGGATGTCGCGCATCGCGGTAGCTGTTTCACCTGCCGTAACCTTGGCCGCGGCCATGAGGCCCAGAAGCTGCGGTCGCACAACCGCCACGGTGCTGCTGGATTGCATGAGGAGCTCGTCCGTGGACGCGATCACTGGCTTGAGGTCGGCGCGCACCCCGCGGATCTCCAGAACGGCCTCTCCGATCCGCTCATCGGCGCGCGCCACGGCAGCCTGGATTTGTGCCCGAGCGTCCGCCTGTATAGCAGCCAGCCGCCCGTCCGCAGTCCGCTCAAACGCCGCCAGCCGCCGATCCACCATGTCCCGCCAGGCAGCCGACTCCGCATCCAGGCGGTCCTGCAAATCAGCCGCACTGGCCCTTAGCAGGGCCTCCACAGCGTCAGCGCGGCCGGAAAACTCCATAGATACCCTATCCGGCAATCGCGCCGCCCAATAGGCCGAAATTCCCCAGAAGAGGGCAAAAGAAACGAGTGCGGAGGCCAGAGCCAGCCGCCAGGCGATCGATGACGCTCTCAGTACCGATTCGATCTTCATGGTCACCTCCAGTTCCGAACCGCAGCAGCCCGACGGCTGCTGCGGTTCAGGCATAGGGTCAGCGGCGCAGGCGGAACGCCACGGCTGTGACCGGAGGCTGTCCCACGGATGCAGCCGGGACTGTGGGTATAGGGGTGCCGTGATGGAACGTGTTGGCGTAGGCGCGCCCGGCAAAATACGCCGTGGCTATCGCCATGGCAATATCAATCGGCTTTTTCGCGCGCGGGTAATAGTGACTCACGACGCGGCCGACGAAAATTGAACCGCCGGCGATTCCCAGTCGCTGCGCGGGCGAAATCGTGTATGCCCGGCCGCCGAGCACAAATCGCCAATCGGTCTTTGCATCTGCGATGTTGGCGAGCAAAAACGACGCCTGGGTAATCGTGCTGGTATCAGAGATGATGTCCCAGACGCCGCCGGTAGCACCGGGTGGCGTGGCGGGACCTTGGGCCGTGGCAATCGTCGCTACAAGCACGGCTCCCAAAAGCAAGAAAATCAGACGTGCAGTTCTCATGCGTTTTCCTTGAGGCCCGGTTCGGTGGAAAGGTTTTCGCTCTGGCCTGGCAATTGCTGTCCGCCGGCCTCGGCGATAACTAAGACTTCATGCGCTGCCGATCTAAACAACTCAGCCGTGCGAGCATTGCGCTCGGCTGAAATCCCGCGTCGATGGCACTCGGCCGCGGCGCGTTCCCAGTCGCGCGCCTCCAGCGCGGCCCGGAGCCGCCGGTATTTTGCGAAGCCCTCAAGCCCGAGATTAAAGGCCATGTTAAATACCGCGCGTTGTGCGGGCGGGGGCATTTCGTCAAAGATCGGCAGATGCGGTCGGAGGCTAACCAGGAAGCGCTGGATGTCCGCAGCGAGCAGCGCGTCGATGTCTGCGTCCGACATCCGGGCCCGCGTGATGCGTCCGTACCACGATGCGACGTACCCCTTTGGCGCCTTGCGCACGGCTTCATAGTCGGCCGCAATAGCTTCGCGCGGAACGAGCGGGAGCGCTAGGGTTTCATCCAGACTGGCGACCTGGTGCCCGACTCCCACCGTGACGTAGCCGCCGGTACATAAATACAGATGCGGTACGCGGCCTTCGTCGCGCTCGGTGTCGGCGCGAATCAGATCTAAGACCTCCTGACTAGTCTGGGCTCTCTTTGTGGCTTGAATCATGTATAATCCTTAGCACGGTAAAGGAGTCACTGTGAAGCGAATTCTAAGTAGCCCAATGCTCCTCATCTTCGCCATAGCGTGCTTGATGTATAATCTTTAAGCCGACCCCGCACGGCGAAAGGAGACACCGTGAAGCGAATCCTCAAATCCCCCCTGGTGCTCTGCATTCTGACCTATCTGGCACTCTGGCTGTTGGTGGTTGCGATCCACTTTCCGTATGACACCGGATCTCCGAAACAGGTGGATGGCGAACAGGCGTTTTACAACGTAGCCTACTCTCCAGCCGACGAACAAAAATACGTCGAGATAGCCACACGAGCCGCGAAACAATTCCGCATTGAGGAAAACGTCCGCGCATTCGTCAAAGATTACGCTCTTGAAAGCACCAAGGTACTCGATGTGGGGGCTGGCCGCGGCTACCTGCAAGACGTGGTGGACGATTATACCGGTCTGGACATCTCGGAGTCTGCCGCGCGCTTCTTCCATAAGCCATTCGTGCTCGGATCAGCAACACAGATGCCGTTCCCGGACGCCAGCTTCGATGCCGCGTGGTCAATTTGGGTGTTGGAACATATCCCCAATCCCGAGGGGGCGCTACGCGAAATGCGGCGCGTCGTTAAACCTGGGGGATACCTGTACTTGCGCGCAGCCTGGAATTGCAGCCCCTTCGCTGCAGACGGCTACATTGTCCGGCCATACAGCGATTTCGGAGTATCTGGTAAGCTCAAAAAGGCCAGCGCTCATATTCTCGACAGCCCCGCAGTTCGGGCAA
The DNA here is from genome assembly GCA_050260275.1 of bacterium. Classification (GTDB taxonomy): domain Bacteria; phylum Acidobacteriota; class Terriglobia; order Bryobacterales; family Bryobacteraceae; genus DATMXS01. Next base: position 20,723 of record JBLNBX010000116.1, on the reverse strand, counting down.
GCTACCTTGTCCCCATCCGATGGCTCCGCTCCACTTTTGCATCAAAACCTACCCGGCTCCGCTACCGAGCGCTCACGCCAAACTACGCACGGTACTGGCAGACTGACTCCGATGCGGTAGCATCGATCGACCACAGCGAAGTGTTGTTGTGGTTCGAAAGCCGTGGCGATAAGTGTCTCTGGCTGCCGGAACAGGAGGCTCTTGTCGTACAGATAGGTCACCCCACTTTTTTTGGTGCAGACACAAGCGGCTAACTCCACACCGCGCTGACCAGATCTACATAAATCCCCTCAACACCGTTGTTCGAGCAACCCAGGATTCCCCAATGGGTCGGAGCGGTGGTGAATGGAACAGTAATTGCCTGTTGCGCCAGTATAATCGGCTCTCCGGAATCGGGGTGCATGTATCGGTATATGAGGAATCCTTCGGATATTTCTACCTCCAGCACCACCTCCAGATTTGTTATGGACCAAGGCACCTGTTGGATTTTGCTTGGCGCAACGGTAAAGCTGTTCAACCTGTACGCCGTTAAATACAGCCCACTATCGTTATAGGGGCCAAACCCCACAGCTTTCCCGGAGCTTTGTTCATAGAGCAGCAGCCCGGTCCGTTCTAAATATAGGTCTGTAATGCCTGCCGCGATGGTCGCCCGAATGGTTGTAGCCCCTCCGGGAATCGGTTTTCCAATCGCTCGCCAGTTATTCCCACTCTGTGGTGGGCATGTCAACCTTAACGCTCCTGCCACGTTGGCGAAACTAGCGGTGCCTTGATAGCTCAGCCACACCCAATTCTGCACGTCCAATTCGTCCGTGTTTCGCGGGCCAAGGTATCTTCGGCCAGCGAAGATATGCCAGCCTCCACCGACTACATCCCAGACGGCGTGCGATATTACCGGCGAATCAATCACGTACACCAGTACGTATTCAGAGGGACCCTGCTCTGTACCGTCGTTGGTCTCCGCATCAAAGGCAGCTAAGGTCATTACGCCAATACCGCCCAGTTCTCCCGTCACCCGCACGATGAACCAGTGCGTCGGATCTTCGTCGATCACGCCCTCTGCTGAGCGCGGCTTAAACACCACGTCGCACTGCTGCGACCAGTTCTTTTGGAGCCTCCAGCCGGCCGGGTCGGTGGTCCAGGTCCCGCCTCCGGGCTCAGCTTCCCAGACCAGGAGATAGCGCGGATCATAAATCGGTATTTCGCCGTTCCAGCCCTCGATCCAGTGCAGGTAGATCGCTGCCCCATCCGACACCGTGCCGCCGAAGCCGAATACTCGACCTCCCGGATCATCGCGCGTCCATACATGCGCCGTGCCCGTCACAAGCGGAGTGTCCTCGGCCTCGCTCGTCACGGTGAGCCTTATGCTGAAAGCGGCGCTTTTGTCGGCATTCTCAACGCCGAAGCGGTTGCGCGGAACAAAGACTACATCAACATCCTGCGACCAGCTCGGCTGCAAAGGGAAGCCGGGTTCGTTGGCATGCCACGGACCGCCCTCGGCACCAACGCGCTCAATCGAGATATACCGGTCATCGTAGACCGGCACATCGCCGTCGTAGCGTTCGATCCAGTGCAGATAAATCTCGCAGCCGCTGAAGTTTATGGGCGGATCGGGCGGAACAACTACGCCTTCGAAGCCGAAGACGCGCTGTCCGCCGACGGTCTTGTACCAGACCTGGGCTGTCGTGTCGGGGTGCACGTTCGGGGCATCGCCTACCTGACTCCCCTTCGGCTCCAATTGAACATCGAAATAATCCGCGTCGCCCGGCCAGCAGAATTGCTTAACCTTGTCGCCAACCCGGTTGTGGACGGTGATGCTGTAGCGTGGAATCCGATAGCGCGTTCCCGGTGCCGGGTATGGCCAATCCACATCGGCCGCGAGAGTAACGTACTTACCCGGCTCAGATACCTGACGCCACTCTCCGAGGTAGTTCGGATCGGCGTTTCCGTCCTCGTCAACCCACTCGATCCATACGGTGGCATGAAAGAAATACGGCTCCTCCTCCGGCATTGGTGTCCGAAATGACACCTCGCCGCCCCACAGCCACAGCCCGTCTACGGTCTGCCGCTCCTTGACCACCACCGTAGCGTTCGTGACAGCATACGGCGAAGGTAAGCCGTGGGGCGGAATGTAAGTGCCGCTCTCGCTCTCCACGGCCTCAGCAGCCGAGCCGGGATAGCCCGGAATCCTCGACCACGCACGCGCCCAGAACGTATTCCCAACGGCCGGAACGTACAGGTCCAGGTCGAACGTCTGAGTCTCGCTGGTGATCGGCTTGTCGTGAGTCCAGCCGTCCCAATGGCCCTTGTTGTCGCGGCTTAACTCAATCGCCGCCCACTGATTCGGCCGCGGGTCCGCTTCCAGTTCCACCGTAGCCTGGAGGGTAGTTAACGTCACCCAGGCTCCGTCTTCGTTCTGGACCAGTCTGCGCGATGCAGGCTTCTCCGCCAGCGTCACACTTACGACGCGCGGAGGCGCTGTAACGCCCGTTGCCTGCGAGATCGTAACTTCCCTAGACGGCGATGGATCGGTCCGCCCATATGGAACTAGCGGCGCCTTGTATGACTTCGAGCGCTCCGTGACGTAGATGCGGCCGGAAACTTCCGTTTCGCCTTGAGGCACCACAAACTGGCACTTACCGTGCCGCGCCTCGTCTCCTGCGGCCGGATTACCGAGATAGTCGAAATCCACCGCCGCGGCTGGTTTAGGCGCTCCATCAGGCACCCAATGCGCGGTGACGCCAGAGAACGCACCTATGGGTGACGGCGGATCATACTCCAGATCGAAAATGGCGTTGATTCCATCCTCGGTCTGCGAGAGCAGGAACGGCTGATCGCCAATGGGTCGGATTCTGCCGGGGATCTCTTGCCCGGGAAGTTTGGGCAGGTTGAAGATCACCGGTACAGTGACTGTGGTCTGCGGCGCGGTGTCGTCATAGATCCCGAGCGAATAGAGCTGGCCGAGAACAGTTACCTCGTCGTTTTCTTCGAACGCGAGTTCAATCACGCGAAAAGGCACGCACTGAAGGCCACACTCGGTGGCCGATACCGCGATTACGTCGCCGATCTCCAGCAGCGTCGCCTTTATGTCTGCGCGGAAAGAACAGAACCGGCCGAGATCGCGCGCCTTTGCAAGCCGCCACTGCCCGATGCGCCACGCCTGGAAGTAGCTGTCGATGGCCGAGCCGTCCACGTCCTCATTTTCGATGCGGCGGATTTTGACCTGGTGTTCATAGCTGTTTACGCGCAGCTCGCGCGCCTCAAAGCCTGCCGGCGCATCGACATATTTAATCGTGATGCGGTTCGTGGAAGGCTGCCGGTCCGACAGCGGATACTCGAATGACCCGATCACGTTCGAGTCGTCGAAGGCCATCGCGATCTTCCAGATCTGGGCGCCCGCCGAGTGAGCGAATTGTGTCGGGGTGACGAAGCCCAGGTTCGCGCCATTCACACTGCTAACCACCAGCGCTTCGGCCTGCGCAGTGAACGGCGAGAGAAGTACGGTGTCGCCCGGTGCGCATTGGATTGCCGAGTTGCAGACGACTCCGAAGCTCCCGGCGCCGGCGGCCGAAGCAAGGGTCGAGTTCGGTACCGGCCGCTCACAGCGAATCTGGATCTTGCCGTCTTTGCTGAACGTCAGGTAGCCGCGGAAGGCCGGCAGCAGCTTGTTAAACAATATGTCGACCGCCTTTTCCTGTTTTGCGATCGCCACGTTGAGGGTAAAGCGCTTGACCTGTACTGGGATCGGTACCCGCGAGGTGTCGTCATCGACGCCCGGTTCATAGTCGGCATACGGACCATCAGCCTCGATATCGCCCCCCTCCACGCCGGTGGACCTATATCGCCTGTAATCCACGCCTTCGGGCACTTGAGGCGGTCTGTAAATTTTTTGGCTGTTGGTCGGATCGTTGATCAGCTCGTCGCAGTACGCTGCTTCCTGATAGTGCAGAGCATCGTCGAACCAGTCGTCAGGCAAACCCATACCGCCCTGCGCCAACGGGCGCGTCATGAAATCGCGCACGCACCAGATCGGGTTGTCGCTCCACCACCATCCCAGGAACTGGCCATTCGGCCCAAAATGCGCCACGCCGCTGCCCTTCACGACCGCCGTGATCTCAGGAGCCGGATCGACAACGGCAACGTCCGAGGGGATAGTCACGCCGGCGTAGGCGACCAGGCTGTATGGATACGAGTTCGGGAAGCGTGGATCGACGCCGTTGGCCTCTCCGAGGTAACCCAGGTGGAGGGTGTAGTCCGTGATCGCGGCCTGGTTCGCGCGCAAGTAGAAGATGTGTTCCATCTTGCCGCTGGCAAAGGCGGCCAGGGCCTTTGTGACGCCGCCCTCATCAGCGTGCTGGATGACGATCCCGGCGATCTGCACGCGCCCGTAAATAAGCGGAATCGGCACGTCATAGGGCGTGTCATCCACGGAGCTGAAGCTCGCAGTGATCGTCTTCTTTTTCTTCCGCGAGAACAACAGGAGAAACCGCTTTTTGGTGATCTCTTCGTATTGGTACGTCCCGCTGTGCGGAACGAAGCGGAAGCCGCCGTAGCGAGCGGTGTTGCCCAACTCGGCGCACCGGCTCCAGGATTTATCGCAGGGCACGCCGGCGGGCTGCCCGCACTCCCACTCGCCTGGCTCAAACGGGCAATACGGGCTGAACAGCCGCGCTGGCGCTTCATGCTCCACGCTGCCGACGATCTGTTTCGCCTCGATCGTGCAGTCTTTTTCGCCGATGCTCGACGGCCTCTCCATCTCGCCGACGAACAGCACAACCGAGTCCCCAGGTACGGAGCGGTCAATCTTGCGAATGATCAGCCGCCGGCCCTCAATGTCGTTAGTCAACAGCACGCCCGCCATCTGGAGGTTGACGTTACTGAACGTGACGGTCACGCTGTCGAACTGGTCGCCGTCGTAGCGGCGAATCTGCGATCGGCTCTCCACCGCGGCCACATACTGGTGGCCTCCCCAGAAGATCGCCTGGTCGGCGAAGTACAACGTGCCGGAATCCAGGTACAGCTCGTAGAGGTCGAGCGGCTCATTCGCAGTGCTGTTCAGCGCGGCCCGGAGCGCGGGGGATACCTGAATCACGCCGGCACCTCCTGTAGCACGACCTCGCCCTGATAGGCGTCGTACCCGACGTGCTGCCACCTGGGAGCTTCGACATAACGGACCAGGAACACTTCGCCGCGCTCAGGGTGCGTCCAATGGAATGCGATCGCCGAGCCGTTCTGAGCCGCGAAATGATTCACGATGACCAGTCGTTCGGCATTCGTGATCGGCATCGACGTGCCAAAGCACAGGCGGAATGTGCGCCCTCTCCCGGCGCCCTTCAATCGCCGCTGTTCGCTGCCATCGCGATGCGTCGACACGAGCACTTCCGGCTCGGCAGATGTCTCTTCGATCGGATAACACGGCCGGGGAGAAGTCGGGAAGTCAGGCATTTTGTATCACTGTGCGCAACGTTCGGTTGTTGTGCTTGTACTCGTTCTTGATCTCGTTAACCACCCATCCCTTGGGCGGCTCGACAGTGACGTGTAGCTCGCCGTAGAGCGGCGCTTGGCCGACCTGGCCGGGAGTCTGGGCGCGGCCAGCGGCGCCGACCTCGATCACCTGTACCTGATTTGCCGACGTCGGACGGGGAACGTTTTCCTGGAACGATCCACCCGCGCCGGCGGCGTTCGTCTGCGCCATCGTGGACGCGGCGCCCATCATGATGCCGCCCATTGCGGCCATCGCGGCGCCCTTCGCGATGGCGGCTGCGCCTGCAGCAGCATTTGCTCCGGCCAGTCGGCCAAACAGAGTGGATGCCGCAATCACTTCCGCGATGCCCAGCGTCATCAGGTACACGCCCTGCGTCGCGAGCATCTGCCCAACCATACCGATGAATGCCGCCAGCAGCTTTTTCCCGGCGTTCTCTTGTCCACTGGCGAGGTCTGCGAAGAAGGACACAAACGCCTGGGCACCCTGCTGCACGAAATCGAGCAGATGGTCTTTCATGGTTTGGACTATGCCGTGAAAGCCATCCATCTTCAGTTCGTTGAATCGCCGGAACTGCGCATGGAGATCAGCGAGCTGGCGCTGCGTCGGACTGAGGTCCGCCCGGCGCAGGTTTTCGAGCGCCGTGGTCAGTCGCACAATCTCGTTGACGTCCTCGGCCGACCGGTTCGGGCGGGCGTTCAGTTCGGCCAGGCGGGCCTGCATAGTCCGCTCCATCTCGGCGCGCTGGCGCGCGGCATCTGCCCCCACCGAACCGCCGATCCTGCCCTGGCGCGCCATCTCGATCGCAGCGGTCATCGCATCGATCCCGCTCGCCGCCTGCTCGGCGCGCTCGCGCGCTTCCTGCTCTGCCTTTGCCTGGGCGCGCAACGGAGCCAAGTACAGCAGTTCGAGGAAAGCCAGCATCTGCTTGCCGCGTCTGTTGAGGCTGTCCATCCCCATCTGGTCGAGAGCGAGCTGGTGTTCGCGAGTCTCGTCCAGTTCTTTTTCGTTGATCTGGCGGATGATCTCCAGATAGCTGAGCAGCGCCTGGCGTTTTCCGGCCTGGCGCTGATCCTCGCTGAGCTGTGTCAGTTCGTCGATCTGGCGAAAGTCGGCGGCGAGCTGCATCACCGCCTTCTGGCGCGCATCGGCCGTGCGCCCCTCGATCTGTTGCAGGAGCGCGTAGTACGCCTTGAGCTGATCGTTGAGCTGCTTTTGATTCACGGCGGTGCCGGCGGCGGCATCGCCTTGGGCCTTCGTGCCGCGCGCTCCGGAGACCACGACGCCAGCGTACTTCTCCAGGTTGGCGGCGAGCTGCCGCGCCCCAGCGGCCATCTCCTGGGCTTTCTTTGCACCCTCGCCGTAGCCGTCGAATGCGCCCACCGCTCCCGCGGTGTAGGTTTGCACCGCTCGGCCGAACATATCCGCGGCCGCCTTCATAGACGGAACCATAGCTTCGAACTGCCGACCGACCGTGCCGGGCAGCTTGGCTCCCATCTCGAACAGGCTCACCAGCCCCTTCTGGATTAAGAACAGCGCACTCGCGATCATCGAGCCGGCAGAGTAGACCACCACCTTCACTGTGCCCCAGGCGGTATCCCACATCACCGAGAAGATGGAGAGTACTTCCATGGTGCTGGCAAAGCCCCTCACAACCGATATGATGAAGCGGTTGATGACGAGCGCGAGATTCTCGACGTCCTTCCCGCTCGCCGACATGGCCCCAAGTCTTTCGGTGACGAGCCGGAGGACCTCCTGCACAACGCCGGACCGGTTGATCGCCTCGCCGAACGTCAACAGGTAGTCGCGCCATGCACGCTCCGCCCGTTCCACCGCGTCCTCCATGCTGATCATGCCGGGGGGCAGCCTGCGCACCGCCGCATCCGTCTGTGCGAGCAACTCGTTGTAGAAACCCTGCAGCTTGGTATGGTCCGCCAATACGTTCGCGCCCATGCCCATCTGCTCGGCAAGCTCCGACACCGCGTTCTTGACGTTGACGTGAATGCCGATCGCCTGGAACCCGCGGGCATTGCCTCGGATCAGTGCATCGGTAGTAGCGGTCAGAGCCTGGTTCAGATCGGTACCGGCGGCCTTCGCGAGCGCGGTTACATTCGAAGCCAGGCGCACGTACTGCTCATTGGTGATCGGAATGCCGGACTGCAGAACGCGGTTCGCGTTGCGCAGCAGGTCAGTCGGAGCAACGAGTCCTTCGGTTGCTTCCCGGAGCCTCCCCAGCATGGTCTCGGCTTGTGCGGCCGAGCCGACCAGGCCCTCGAAGGTCACCTTCAGTTCGGTGACTGCCGACGCCTCCTTCGTCAGCTCTAAGAGGAATCCACCGAGCGCCCGCAACGCGCCTGCGACTCCCACCGCCACAGCGAGGGCCATCGCGGCGGAGCCCATGCTGATGCGGCGGAAGTGGCTGTCACTCTCATTCGCGGTCCGGCTCAGCCGCTCACGCCATTGCTGCAGGTGGCCCAGCATGCCATCGAACACACGCTGCATGCCGGAGCCGAGCACGGCGCCGCTGCTCGCCATCGCGCGGAAAGTGCCGTCGAGCACGTTCTGCGTCTGTTTCACGCCGCGCGAGATTCCGTCCTCGAACTTCGATCGGAGGGTTGCCTCGACCGTGTTATTCGCCATTGACCTGGCCCCCGCTCCCGACCATACTGGAGATGGTGTTCTGGTACCTCTTCATCGCCGCGCTGATCCTGCTCGCGCTCTCGCGACTGGCGGTCTCCGCCGGCCGCTTGATGCTCGTCGCCGCGCTCGATATGCTGATCGCCGTCATACGGCTCATTGGCTCCGCATTAGGGCTTCGAGATCCTTCACTTCGTGGTACCTGGTGATCATCGCCAGAGCCTGCCACGCCTCGAATTCCAGATCGTTCGCCTGAAGCGGGTAGCCCGCCTTCCGCCACAGGTACAGCCGCTCCAGGTTCGCGACCCACTCCCTGAACCCGGCCGGGAAGCGACGTTCGAGTGGCTTCAGCTTGCACACCGAGCAGTAGCCGTCTTCGTCGTGATCGTTTTCTCCGGCCGGACATTCCGCGCAGTCCTTTGCGAACTTCCGAAAGTCGCTCTCCAGGTATTCCTGGACGAGCGCTAGGAGTTTTTTTCGTTGCCCTCCGCTTCGGGCGCTTCGGGCGCGGGGTCTTCGAAGTGCATCGCGGCCGAACTCTTCCAGGACAGCGGAATCAGGTCTTTCCAGGTCTTCACCGGCTTGCCAAGGACGCCGCTGCAGAAGGTCTTTTCTTCCTCGGTCAGCTCCGTCCTCGCGCTGAGCGGGCGCAGCTTTCCGTCCGGACCTTCATACTCGGCGTTTTCGACATCGATGAGCACCTTGTCGATCAGCTCTTCGCGCGCCTCGTAAAGGTGCGTCTGAACTTTTCTACCGCTCGCCCGAAATCGCGCCGACAGAAACTTGTTCAGTTCCTCGGCGGTCGGCCGCCGGCAGATCATAATCACGGTTTCATCACCGACCGGAATCGGGATGCGGATCTTGGTTGCGAATGCCTTCGCCATTTGCCTCTCCTTGGAATCGAGTGGGCCCCCGAGAACGGCCCACGGTTAGGCAGCCGCCAGATAGCTGGTCTGCTGCAGGTTGATCACGTTCAGAATGAGCCCCCCATAGACAGGGTCGGCCAGTACGGCGAACTTGGCAGCGAGCTTCAGGATGCCATCATCCACGCCACGTTTCGCCTCTTTATACGCGACGCGCGGCAGGATGATCTCGACGGTGTACCTGGCATCGCCATCAGCCACCCCGCCGACGATCGGCAGATTCAGAACGAATTCGTTGCCGGCCAGAAGGTCTGCGCGATGGGCCGGGCTCTCCAGTTCGAGTTCGGCGGCGAAATTGACCTCATACTTGTTGCCGCGGCGAACCTGGCCGACTTGTCCGCTCGGATCGCCCATCAGGTAGACGCCCTTGCCGTTGTTCTTGTATTCGAACTCGAAAGATTTGAGTTCCGCATTGAGGGACGTCCCGCCGGTGACTTTGTCCCCGTCGAAGACCCCACCCTTGGTCAGCGTCACGTCGCCGTATGCCAGGTACGACTCAACGACACGCGGCGGCTTGGCGGTAGCATCCACGGCCTCGGAGGCGGAGCCGACCAGGTCCGCCTCGAACTCGACGAATCCGCCGCGCTCCCCGCGCAGCTTGAACCCTACGCACGCCACACCGGCGTACAGCATTTGTTGGAACCCGTCGTGTTCGATCAGCGTCCGGTACGGCAGTTCCAAGACACACTTATAGATTTCGATCTTGTGCTTGTACGCCGATGTGCTATCGACTGCGGTGGCCGTGTCCTTCCCCATCGCCATCGAGGCGAACAAACCCACCAAATGTGGGAACGCCTTGGACGTGTGCTTTCCGGTCAGCTTCTTCGTGAGTAGCCGGTGATCGGTGGGCAGCAGCTCCCCGGTGACCTCGGTGTCGTTGACATAGTACGTCTCCGGCTCCGGCTCCAGCGGCTCACCGGCGAACTGCAGCAGCGTGTTTACTACCGCCGGTGTTGCGATGTCGGGTTGTGTCGCGAGCGACAGGCCGCGCCAGCCGCCAATGATTGATTTCGGCATTACCCTTTCCTCCTCATAAATCGACAACCTTCAAGATCGAAAACTGCGTCTCCGCGATCGCAAACGAATACGGTTTATCCTGGACGACGACGATTGTTGATGCGAAGTCGCCCGTCACGATCGCGTTCGCGCCGAGTCCGCTATCGGACCGTCGCGCGAGATTCAGGTTAGCCTCCGCGGCGCGCTGCAGCTCGCGAGCCTGCTCCCTCGCTGCCATGGGCTGTTGGGCCCTACAGACCGCGATGAGACTTACAGGGATCGTGAGCTCCACCTCACCCGCGGTAAATGGCCCCTGCTTGGTCGGCTGCAGCTCGGCCGTCACGGCGATCGCCGGCAGCTCTCCCGGTCGGAACCCCTGAGACAGCTTGTCCCCTGTGAACAGGCATTCGCGGACCTCAGCCTCGAAGGTCTTCACGCTCTCCAGGCCAACGGCGGTGCGCAGCATGGTGATGATCGCCGCTTCGAGCTCCGTGTAGAGGTTGCTCACGCCGTCGCCTCCCTGGCCAGCTCCTGCTGGATGATCTCGATGTACCGCGGCAGAAACTCAGCCACGGCCTGGCCGAATGGAGACCGCGGCTTCATGCCCTTGATCTGCACGCGCCGGCGGACGATTGGCTTGCCGTCCTCGTCATAGGCGCCCCAGAACAGCCCGCGCTTGTTCTTCGCAGCGATCGTGATCGGCCGTTTTAGCGGGCCGTAAATGCCCGTTCCGTATTCGACGTAGCGCGCGTATTCCAGCCAGGTACCTACCTTGCCTTCGACGACGTCCGCCGAGATCCGCTTCACCACGGCCGTGATCGACCGCACCAGTGTGGAGGTGACCTTGGGGACCTTGGTCTGTACAAGCTTCAGCAACTCGAACGTGCCGCGGCGGACCGCCCGGTCTGGGATCGCGCGAATAGCCCGCCCGCGATCGTTCAGCATGCGCGTGACCTCGGCCACCACCCTGTTCGGGTTGTCCCACTCAAACTGGATGCTCATATGACCCGAACCCGCGTCCTCCGATACCTTCGGCACGTCGCGCGCGTCGCCGGCGCGAGTTGTTCCTGCGCATACGAGGTGGTTGCCTGCGCCATCTGATTTGTCTCCGAAATGACGCCCTGCTTATTGATCGTGTTCATCAGGAACGCGACCTGGATCTTGCAGGCATCCGCGATCTCGCGCGGCACCTCGGAGTAGCCGGCCCTGTAGCTGACCTTCACGTTTTGCCGCCCCTCAGGGAAGATCCGCGTGGTACTTCTCAGCCGCGCATCGTATTCACAGCCGCTCGGGAAGGCGATGAACTTTGGGTAAACCCTCACTTCGCCGGGGTCCACGTCCAGGCCGTCGATCGACAGCGCTGAGACGAACAGGATTGGTGTTTTGTCCAGTTCGAGCGTGTCGGTCCCGTCCCCATCGTGCAATTCGTCAGCGATGTCCTCTATGCCGAATGACCGGTCGCAGTAGCCCTCTATTTGGGCGCTCGCCGCGGTGATCAGGGCCGACAATCTTCCGTCGTCGGCTGTGTCATGAGCGGCGATGCCAAGAAATGCTTTCAGCTCTGCGAGGGTGCAAAGGTCCATGCGTTTCACGGGGGCGGCTCGCGCCGCCCCTGATGCCTCCTATTCCTTCTTCTTCTGCGCCGCGAACTTCTCTTTGAGCCGCGCCGCCTCCGCAGCCGCCTTCTCCGGAGTTCCGAAGAACTTGACCGGGACGTCCGGCGATGTTTGGGAGTCGAGTGTCTTGGCGATCTCGGAAGGTACCTCGACGACCGCTCCGGGCGCGAATCGAAAGGTGCCGAATTTGTAAGATCCCTTCGGCTTCTGGTAAACGCCGTACTGCTTCGGTTTGTTATCCGCCATCTTTGCCTTTCTCCAGCGGGGGCGAGCTAGCCGCCCCCATCTTCAGGTTTCGGTTTCAACCGCGCCGCTACTTCACTTTGGCGTGGTTGTAAATGGCGATCGCATCGCCATTCTCGATTTGGATTGCTGCCCGCATGGTCAGCACAAAATCCGTCGCGCGCTTGCGCGCCTGGCGCTGCGGTTCGATCTTGATGTCGCGCTGGATGCCGACGATCAGGTTGCGCAGGTCGGTGAGCATCACGACCGTACCGTCCGTATACGGCGTGGACTCGTGTGTGAAGGCGATGTCCGTCTTCATGCGCGGGACGCGAATGTTCTTGATTGACCGCAACGGCACGTCGGTGACGCCAGTGATGGCCATCCATGCCTCGGAGAAGCCTTTCGCCGCCAGGACGTCGTTGTAGTCGAGATAGAGGTCGTTGTGGAGGAGGAACGCGAGCGTGCGGTAATCCAGCCGGTACTTCGTCGGCAGGGACTTGATCAGAGCTGTTGCCTTCTGGCCGTTCTCGCCGGGCCAGTAGCGATCGGTGTCGCCCATCGCGTCCGTGACGTGTGCGCCGCCTGCGATTGCCAGCTTGAGCCAGCCGTCCCAGCGGTCCATGATCCCCTCGTCGGGCACCTCTGTATCGCCATGGATGGCGGCCTGCTCGATCTCATTCGCCGCGGCGCGGCCGATCATGCCGAGCAAGTGCTGCACGAAGGCATCACCTTCGATGTTGTCTTCGAGGACGTCGTCGCCGACTGACACGATCGCCACCACTTCCTCGGCGACCAGCTCGATCTGCGAGGGTCCGGAGAGCGATACGGTGTCTCCCGGATCGGTGCCGGGCACGCCCTTCTTCAGAACGTTGCCGCCGAGCCCGATGGCGTCGATGCGATATTTCGGCCCGGGCATGCGGACCGTGCGGACCTGCTTCAACAGGACCGACTCGTCGATCACATAGTCCAGGAAGGCATTCGCTTCGGCGATCGAGAGGCCATAGCTCCAGCCCGACGTGGTCAGGGTGGCTTTCGTCAACTTCTGTCCCGGCGTCAAGCCGCCCACAGAAGCGAGAAACTTCGTGAAATCGGGGAACTTCGCGCCGCCGTTGTCGGTCACCTGCACCGACGACGGGAACGACTTGATTCGCTGGCTGCCGACCGACTGCTTCTCCAGCTTCTCAATCCGGGAATCGAGTCCCAGGATTAGCGGCTCGATCGCCTTCGCCACCTGCTGGCCGATGTCGGGCGACAGGCTCGGCGCCGGCTGAGGAGCCGTCGGCTGTGCGGGTTCGGTCTTTTCCACTCCTTCGGCAACGATGACCACGGCCGGGGTACCGTCGCCAGCAGGCGAGTCCTGGCCGTCATCGACGGTCTCGGTCGACTCGGACCGGGATGTATACGTGCTCACGCTCGTCCGTACGGTCTGACCCTTGAACACGCCGTGCAGCGTATCCGAGATCTGTTCGGCGAGCGACTTTTTCTTTGGCTGCGCCGGTTGCTTGTTATCCGCCACTTCTTTCTCCTTTGGTATGGATTGCGCCTTGTAGTACAAGGCGACTGCTTCCGGGTTCGCGGGTTGTTTGTCGCTCCCCCGAACAATCGAAAATTCGCTGATCCTAAGATTCCGAAGAATCCCCATCGCTGTCCTCCCCGGCCCAGCCGGCGATCGAGAATCCGCTGATCTCGCCCGTGCGGGCCGCTTCGACAAGTTCCTCGTCGAGCAATTTCACGCCGACGTACCAGCGCAGCCGGCCCGCCAGAAAGTGGAAGGTGGACTCCACCAACACGGCCTGGGCGGCCTCAACATGGTTGTCGCCGATCGCGGCTTGGCCGGCGTAGTAATCCTGCATGAACTGGTACACAGCCCTGACCAATTCGTCCTGCGGAACTGTGTCCCCCTGGATGTCCTTCAGGTCCGCCACCGAGGCGTATCCCCAGATGATTCCGAGCTCATCGGATTTCTGGGTTACCTGGACCGCCATTCTCACTTGTCGATTCATGTGTACGACCCCGTTTCCGGGCCTGAAAACCCGTTCCAAAACGTTTCGGAACACCTAACGCGTCCCTCTGCCGCGACTGCCAGACTCGGCCCGCTGAATCGGCCCTTTCTCATTCGCCCTCCCAGATCCGGGACGGATCGATTTGGTAGTCGTCGTCGATCACCGGGGAAAGCCAGCAGTGGCAGTTGACCAATTCCTCTGGCGGCAGCGATGGGTCCAGGGGATGATCCGCCTCATAGCCGCCGACATCGAACTTCTCGTCTATCCCCACCTGAACTCCGTCGAGCGCCTCATGGGTCGGCCTGGTGTTGCGGCCGAGAATGTTCCACTGCTTCCGCACGACGCCGTTGCGCCGATACGTTTCCGCCTGGGCGAGCTCGGCGGCGATGCCGGTCTCGGTCAGCGAGAAACGCTTCGCCTCCCAATCGGCCTTGTAGCCGAGTTCCTTCCTGAGTTCGCCGAGGAAGTTTTGGTTATAAGGATTGCGGCCAAGCTCGTAGAAATTAGCCAGCACCCTTTCGATGGCCGTCTGCGCCTCGTTGCGCGTGGCGAATATGGCCGCACTCTTCCGCTCCATCAGCAGGTCACGGATGCGCTCGTTGCGCAGCTCGAAGTCGGCCGATGCGATGCCCAGTTGCCGGAGAGCAAACGTCGCGGCCGCCTCGAAGGTCGGTATCGATGTCGCCTCGATGATTGCCTTGGCCTGGTCGGCGACGTCGCTGTAGTAGCCAAAACCGGCCATCATCTCCATGAGGAACTGACGGTCGGCATCCGAGAGCGCCTTCTCCACTTCGCCGGCGCCAGTGCCGTGCAACTGGCAATGGCGCTGGATCATGTCCCATCGCCCATCGCTCGACAGGTATTCGAACAGCGCATCCAGCCCGCTGTGCCAGTATTCGCGCACCCGGCGGTTAAGCGCCCGCGCCGCCCTCACCCGGTCGAAGCGCCGCGACCGGCGCACCTTCCGCAAGCCCCTCGCCGTCGCGTTGAAGAACTGCACGAGATGGACCGGGCAGCTCACCGCGGAATCGCCTCCCTAATCTCTCGTTGCACCCCTTGCAACGCTTCGTCGATGTTCCACAGGTCGCCAATTGCGGGAGCCCGCCGCGGCTCGTCGCCGCCTTCGAGCGGCTCGGTCCAGGGGAATCGTTCTGCCCTTACCTCATTCGGCGTACGGACGCCGGCATTGATGTAGATCTGATCTACCTCGGCGTTCAGCCTACGGTCCTCCGTGTCGTACGGCTCGAACTGGATGTACAGGTCCGTCGTGCCAAACCCAATTTCGATGATCCGGTTCAGCCGGCCGGCAACCATCTCCTGCCCGGGCGTTACGATCGAATTCTTGTACTCGATGATCTGTTCGGAAGCGAGATTTCCGCCGAGTTTCCCGGTCTCGACAATGCCGACTTTCTGGGGCGGCACGCCATGCGCGTGCAGGATTTCGTCCCGGCAATCGATGCGCAGCAGCCTGAAAGAGCCTTCCTTGAGGTCGGAGGTCAGCTTTTCAAAGGTGATCTTCCCGCCCTGCGGGCTGCGCAGGGCCAGTGTCTTATGCGCCTGGCCTTTCAGGTGGCGCTTGAAGTACTCCCGGATCACATCCTCGGCGTTGTCTTCCCATTCGCCTTCCAGGATGACGGCATAGTCCGGGATGGCATTGTTGTTGAAGAACGAAAGGTTGTACTCCGCCTCCAGCACCATTAGTGCCAGCCGGTTCCATGCCGGCATGATGGGCGGTATGCCGTAGTAGAGGCTCCACGGAAAATAGCGGCAGAAATGGATCACCGATGTGCGCTCGCGCCCGGAGGCGAGCGGATCGTTCGCCGGCAGTTCCGCATACAGTTTCGGATCGGCTCCGTACTTCCGGAAGTGCGCGTATTCGCCGTTCTTCTGTTGGACGTAGCCGAGGCCGTCGAGCCTGATCCAGACTTCGGTCGCGGGAATGTGCGCGAGCTCGGCCGGCTCACCCTTCGCGTTTGGGATCACCTCCAGGAAGCCATTGCCGAGCGCCTCGTAATCGGTCCAGACGTTGCCGAGGCCTTCGCCTAACGTCATCTCGCCGAAAGCCGTGTTAAAGAACGTCCAGATGCGTTCCTTCAGGCCAGCCGGTCCATCGCCGACGATCTCCCACGGGCGCCCGACGATATCCTTCACCTTTGCGCGAATGGCGCGCGAGTGGTATGTGTTCAGCGTTGCGGCATAGGCGTAAAGGTAGAAATCGAACGGCCTCGCTGCGCACATCACACCATCGAGCGTTGTGCCGTATTTCTCGCGGATCCGCTTGCTGCCGGCGGCCTCGGTGACAGCCTTCGCAACCTCGAAATACTCGGCCGGGCGGATCATGCCTTCGAGTAGCCGCGGGCTCTCGACCTTAATGACCGCACCGCTGATCGAATCGAGAAGAAACGCCGTGCCCTTCGTCATAGCAAGCTGACCCTTCCTTTCCTGACGCGAGAGCCGCGCAGCAGCGCGATCGCGCGCTCTACCGCATCCGGGCCGTCGTCGTGCGCATTAGCCGAGCACCCGAGCGCTTCAAACTGGTCGAGGCACTTCTGCACGTCGGGCGTCCAGTACGAGCTGCTCGCACTCGGGAAGTAGATCCGGCCCTGTTCCTGGAGCGGCGCCAGGCGCGAAATCCGCTTCAGCTTGTCGGAGGCGATGTCATCGACGGCCACAGCCGGGATCTGGAGGCGATCTTTGGCAGATGCTTCCTCGACGAGTTGCTTGAGGGCGTCCTGATAGGCGATCGTCTCGAAGCCGAACTTCCGGATGGCCGGCCACTCCCGGCAGGTTGATACGACGAGCTCCACCTGATGCTGAATTTTCAGCTTCTTGATGGTCATCCGGAGGACGTAATAAACGCCGTTCGCCTCCCCGACAACCGCCACGGCGGTGTCGTCGTTTTTGGCTTTCTGGCCGATCGCGGGATCAATAGCCGCGACGATGTCAAGGTTCAGACCGTCGATATCCTCATCGCGGAAGTACTTCCAGCCGGAGGGACTGAAGATCTGCTCTTCCGGGTTCGCAGCGTCGTTCATGAACTCGGTCTGGAATGCGCGCGGGCCGATCTCGCGGCGCTTGGCTTCCAACCTGGTTAATGGCCAGCGCGCCGGCCACAGCGGCTGGCCGTTATCCTTGATCGCGCGCCAGATCCGCGTGATGAACGAATCGGTCCGCTTCAGGAACCGCACCAGTACTGCATCATGGTGGAGCACGGTGCCGATCATGAAGAACCTGCCGCCCGGAGCGATTATGTTGAGCACGCTTCGCAGCAGCCAGCGGTCGAGTTTGTCGCGCTGCTGCTTGCTCTCTACTGATTCGTCGTCTTCGAGGTCATCGACGATCACCAGGTCCGGCCGGTATTGCTTGTAGCGGAGACCGCGCATCGAGCAGCCGCGGCCGCGAGCCAAAACCTTGATACCCGTCCGCGTGACGAACTCGCCCTCTGCCCATTTCCGCTTGTTGTAGAGGGACCCGAAGTCCTCGGCGATCCGCTCGTTCGTCTCCAACTCTTCGCGGATGTCGTTCGTGTTCTGGGTCGCTACCGGGTCGCTGTCGCGAATGATCACGCAGAAATGGGCGAGGCCGTAGCAAATCGAGTGGATGACCTTGGCGAAGCTCACCACCGTGGACTTGGCATGCTCGCGTGGAGCCGCGCAGATAACGCGGTCCTGGGTGTCCACCAAATTTGACAGCTCAGAGTGGAATTCAGCCGGCTGCGCACAGAAGTAATCGGCAAGGTAGTACCGGCAGAACCACTGGAAGTCATGCCGGCCGCGCGCGATGCGCTGCTGCTTCGTCATCCGGTCTTCCGGGCGGCTGCTGCGCAGCAGTTGCTCCGCACGGGCGCCGACTTCAGAAGCCTGCAGCCGACGCCCGCCGGAGCTTCGCGCGTCTGGGGGTATACCTTTAGCAGAGCGGCTCACGCCTCGGCCTCCCTGCTGAACTCTTCGCTGATCTCGGTGACGAGCTGGCCCACCTGTTTCGCGTGCGCTTCGAGCGGCCGGGCCAGGCCGTCTATCGACCGGAGCCCGGTCAGCAGCCGCTCGATCGCCGTGTTCAACACTTCGAGCGACACCTTTTGCGGATTCTGTGCCGCCAGGTGCTGGCGGGATAACTCCGCGATTTGCTTCGCGATCGAGTTGAAGGCGTAGTAAGTTTGGGTATCCGCCTTGCCTCCGCGGATATCGGTCAGCAGCCGTTCGCGGATCTCGTTCAGTTCGAGAAGCAGCGACCGTGCGGCGTCGCGACAAAGCTCGTTGAACTCACGCAGCTTGGCGTCGGCCAGCGCGCGCCGCTGCGGCCAGTCGAACTTCTTCACCCATTCGTCCCAGGTGCTCCCCGAAAAACCCGGATACACCTTGCGGATCTCCGGCAGCGACCGCTCTTTCGACCAGCCGCGCGCGTAGAAGCCATACACGAATTCCTGGGCTTGGGTGTCGTAAGCCAACTGCTAGGCCTCCCGAAACGCCTGCAGTGTCCCTATCTCCGCATCCGCCCGTTCGAGCAGCAGGTGCCTGTGTAGCCGGGCGCACCGCCAGGACAAAATCCAGCCTTTGAGCTTAAGAATGATTCCTGCCATGGACTGCTTCCTCCAGCATCGATTCCAGGGTCTTCGTCCGCTCCTCAAGCACCTGAGCGATTCGGCCCCAAAGCTGCTGGTTCTCACGGTGTAAACGGATAACTGCGTAAGCGAGGAAGACGCACGCGAGCACCATCAGGCCGATCGCCAGCGAGTAGCTCTGCGAGAGTTGTTCCAGCTCGTTGATGCCGGGCATGGCCCTCACTCGCCTCTGCTTTCGAAAGGCTCGCGGAACGTCGCGAGCGCATCCACGTCGGCATTGCGCAGGGCGTGCTCGCGGTTGATCTCGTTGTAGGATTTGAGCACGCTGGTCAAGCTCTTCGAGTACGGCGCCGTCACTCCGCCGCCGCCCGTTTGTACGGCTCGCGAATACCGGACCAGGGCGTCGGTGAATGCCCGCCCGCTTTCGAGCAGCAGGTTGTCCAGTTGGGTGCGCTGCTCTTCCGGGTTCTGCAGCACGGTTTCGTCCAGGAACCTGAGAATGGACCGCCGCAGATCGTGGATCTTCTCTTTCACCGTCGTCTCCTTGCGGCGCCGAAAACAGAGAGACCGGCGACCGGGCCTGCTTTCCACCGGTCTCTCCAACGGAGGGCATTCGCCTCCAGTCCTCGCAGTTACCGGAGGTCTGCCGTTTCCGGCATACGCAGTTTTGATAATGCGGAATCGAGTGCGGGGAGGCTACACGTTTTGCACGTTTTGCACGCCGTGCACGCGAAAATTACTCAGCAGGCGTGATTCGACGGGAGTGAATCCAAGCGTAGAAGGGCGCACGCTCGACGCGCCACTGACCTACCAGCTTATAGCACGGAAAGAGGCCCTGTTCGCACCACCGACGGATCGTCCAGGTGGAGACTCGGGCGATGCGCGCAGCCGTGAAGACGTCGAGAGTGTCCTCGAGAGGTAGCTCTAGCTTGAGCTTCAATTGGACCGGACTGCGGAGCAAACCTCCCATACGCTACTTAACGGGTAATGCAGAAAATCAGGAGCGCCACATAGACCAAGCCCGCAGCAACCCAGGCTATCGATGAGCGGCGCGAGCTGCGGCGCTGGCGCGCCCGCCAGCGCCGTTCCAACTCGCGATCGAACTCCTCTTCCCATCGGGTGTAGCGCTTCACTTGCATAGGCCATCCCTCCGGTTCATGGCCTTCAGCGCCCAGAACACTTTATTGAACTCGGCCATCGTCCGGATCTGCTCGTGCTTCAACTGCCGCTCAATGAAATGCTGGAGCCCGCCCAGACTCCAGCCGCGTAGCGCTGCGGCTTCCTGGAGCATCCGCCGCTCGCGCTCATTGATCATATATGCCGCGTCGCCACTGGAATCGTAGTCGCGGCGGCCATGCGACGCCATCGCGCGCCGCCGGTCGCTGGAGAAGTTTTTCGAAGGGGTCTTGCCGTTCAGAGTGTCGAGCAGCTCCATCGACTGGGCGGGAGTCAGGTCCTTGAGTGACTTCTTCTGCCACTCGAACCAGATCATGTCGTGCAGCACCTGGTTGTTAACCCCATGTGCCCGCGCGGCTCCGTAGATCGCCCGCAGAAATTTCGTGTTTGGTTTAGAGTTCATTCGTCCACACCCCCGCCAGTCCCAGGTGCTTGAGTCTCGCTCTGTGGTTCGGGACGAAGCCTGCTCGAGAGGCCGGGAAAGAGCGCTTCCAAGCTTTGCCAGTCTCGCTCTGAAAGGTTGCCGCGCTTGATCGCGCGCTCAACGGCGAGGAAATCAATGGTGATAATCTTGCCGTTTTTTGACCGGTATATCGGCCGTCCGCTCATTGCGACCTCCCGCTACCCGGTTCCTTGTCCGAGCTCCAGCACTCGCTAAACTGGCCAAACCAGCCGCACCCAGTACAGCCCATGATGCAGCCGGTGCCGGTCTCGCGAATCACATGCGGTTCGCCTTTGCAGTTCGGACATCCGCGCCATGTCGGTACTTCGTGCCTCGGCATTCCTTACCTCCGGCACAATCTGGCCAGCACACCGCAAATCAGCGCCAGCGCCAACGCCTGTCCGATACTGAGTTCCATCATTCTGGTCAGTGGCGTCTCTAACAGCCTTTCCAGCGCAGTTATGATCTCAGCCATTTATTTGCCCTCCAACTCCAATCGGATTTGCCCTAAGAATTCGAGCTGCGCATGCCGCGACGGTTCGAGCACTCGCAGGCGGCGCAGCATCGCCAGGATCTGTAGCTTGTACGGTCGGATTGCGGCTTCGAGGTCCTCGCGATCGCCTTCTCTGACGATGAAGTACCCGTTCCGCTTACCCCTAAGCGCC
>JBLNBX010000115.1:0-5742 GCA_050260275.1 bacterium | reverse complement strand
ACGCCGGGTCTGCTGCTGCGCCTGCAAGTACCGCCTGGGAGCGGGTGAAACTCGCCAGGCATCCCAAGCG
Source organism: bacterium (assembly GCA_050260275.1). Lineage (GTDB taxonomy): Bacteria > Acidobacteriota > Terriglobia > Bryobacterales > Bryobacteraceae > DATMXS01. Next base: position 5,672 of record JBLNBX010000115.1, on the reverse strand, counting down.
CCCGCACTCGCTCGACTACATACAGAGGCTCATCTCGGATTTCCACGAAATCCACGGCGACCGCCGTTTCGGCGACGATCCCGCAATCGTCTGCGGCGCAGGTTTCTTCGAGGGCCGGCCACTTATGGTCATCGGCCACCAGAAGGGCCGCGACACTAAGCAGAAGCTCTACCGCAACTTCGGCATGCCGAAGCCTGAAGGCTACCGCAAGGCTTTGCGCGTCATGCAACTGGCCGCCAAGTTCCGCCGGCCAGTGCTGACGCTGCTCGATACTCCCGGCGCGTACCCGGGCATCGACGCCGAAGAGCGCGGCCAGGCCGAGGCCATCGCAACCAATCTCCGCGAGATGGCCAGGCTCGTGACGCCCATCATCGTCGTCTGCATTGGGGAGGGCGGCAGCGGCGGCGCGCTGGCGCTCGGCGTCGGCAACCGCGTCTATATGCTCGAGAACGCCGTCTACAGCGTCATCTCTCCGGAAAGCTGCGCCGCCATCATCTACCGCGATGCATCCAAGGGCGAGCAGGCCGCAAACGCGCTCAAGCTCACAGCCCAGGACCTGCTGCAACTCAAGCTCATCGACGGCATAGTCCCCGAGCCTGGCGAGGGCGCCCATTCCGACCCGGACGCCGCCGCCGAGTCGCTCCGCCTCACCGTCCGTCAAGCTCTCGATGAGTTGTCCCCGATGTCCGACGAGGAGCTTGTGCGCGACAGGTACGCCAAGTTCCGTTCGATGGGCCTGTTCTTCACGGAATCCTAGCGTCTGCGTTCCCGCCGCACGGGCGCTCTGCCGTTCTCCGTACCCGGTGCTAGCATGGGAATTCGTGGGAATCTGTGAACAAATTAAACGCGCCTGTCGTCTGATCCCGTGGGGAGATATCTAGTGAAGCGGAAGCACAAGATCTGGATCATCGTGGGTGCGGTTGTGGTGGGCGCAATCAGTACCATCGCGGCCATCGGCTACAGCAAGCGCGGAATAGTGACGGTCCAGTCGGGCCGCGTCGCGCGCCAGGACCTGACCTCCCTGGTCACCGCGTCCGGCGAGATCAAACCCCGTAACTACATCAATATAGGCGCTGAAGCGTACGGCCGCCTGACGGCTATCTACGTGAAGGAAGGAGACCGCGTAAAGAAAGGCCAGTTGCTGGCCCGGCTCGATTCCATCCAGGCCCAGGCCGATGTAAAGGCCCAGCAGGAGAGCGTGAACTCAGCCGCTGCCGAATCCGCCGCCACCGAAGCTGCCGCCAAGGCGTCCGAGCAGACCGTCCGCACCGCGGAGGCCGCTCTCGAGCGCGCCCTCGCCGACCGCGAGCGCATCCGCAGCACATTCGACCGCACGGCGCAGCTCTGGGAGGCCAAGCTCGTCGCGCAACAGGAGTTCGACCTCCGCAAGGCCGAGTACGACGCCTATGAGGCCGCAGTACGCGAGGCGCAGGCCCGGCTCGGACAGGCCAAGGCTCAGCACCAGCAGGTGATGGCGCAGCTAGCGGCCTCGCAGAAACGCGTCGCCCAGGCTAAGGCCTCGCTGCTCCGCACCGAGAACGCCCTGGAAAAGCACTACGTCCAGTCGCCCATCGACGGCGTCGTCACGAACCTGCCCGTCAGGGTCGGTGAGGCCATGGTTGTCGGCATCCAGAACTCGCCCGGTTCGACCATCATGACCATCGCCGATATGTCGATCATCACCGCCGAGGTGAAGGTGGACGAGACGGACATCATAAACGTGGCCCTGGACCAGGAGGCCGAGATCACCATAGATGCCATCCCCAACAAGACGTTCAAGGGCCGTGTTATTGAAATAGGCAACACCGCAATCCTGCGCTCCACCGGGGTGGCTGCTTCCCAGAGCGCCATATCCAGCCAGGAAGCCAAGGATTTCAAGGTGGTGATCGCGCTGGACAATCCCCCCGAAGAGATCCGACCGGGACTCTCCTGCACTTCAAAGATAACCACTGCCACCCGCAAAAACGTCCTTACTATTCCGCTCCAGGCTCTGACCGTCCGGAAAAGAGGCGATCTGGAGCCTCCGAAGAGCGGTCGCAAGGGCGTGCAGGCGGCGTCGATCCCCGATCCTGCCGCCGAGAAGGCCCGGAAGGAAGAGATTCAGGGCGTCTTCGTGATCAGGGATGGGAAGGCGGTCTTCCAGCAAGTAGAGACCGGCATCACGGGCGCATCCGATATCGAGGTACTGAAGGGCCTCAAGCATGGTGACGAGATCATCACCGGCAGCTACCAGGTGATCCGGACGATAAAGAACGAGACACGCGTTAAGGTCGACAACACCGTGGCGCAGACGGATTCGCAAAGCTGACGCACCGGTTTGCGGCCGCAGGCGCACCCAGGAGAGAACCCATGGCTCAAGCAGTTGCAGATAAGGTCGGACGCGGAGAAGAACTAAAGAGGAACGGAGTCGTAATTCGCACGTTCGACCTCTGGAAGACGTACGTGATGGGCGACCAGGAGATCCACGCCGTTTCCGGTGTGGACCTCGAGATCCGCCGCGGCGAGTACGTCGCCATCATGGGACCGTCCGGATCGGGCAAGTCGACCCTGATGAACCTGATCGGCTGCCTCGACACGCCGACCAAGGGCGACTACTACATCAACGGCCAGCTCGTTAGCGACCTTAACGACGACGAGCTTGCGCGTATCCGCAACAAGGAGATCGGCTTCGTCTTCCAGACGTTCAACCTGCTGCCCCGCGCCACCGCCCTGCACAACGTCGAACTGCCGCTGATCTATTCCGGCATCCCGGCCGAGCAGCGGCTCGAGAGAGCCAAGCGGGCCATGCAGATGGTTGACCTCGAAAAGCGCATGTATCACAAGCCGAACGAGCTGTCGGGCGGCCAGAGGCAGCGCGTGGCTATCGCCAGAGCGCTGGTAAACGACCCCTCGATCCTGCTCGCCGACGAGCCGACGGGCAACCTCGATACCGCGACCGGCAACGAAATCATGGCGCTGTTCGAGCACCTGTACCAGCAGGGCAACACGATCGTACTGGTGACGCACGAGCTCGATATCGCCATGCACGCGCACCGCATCGTTCACATCCGCGACGGAAAGATTGAGAAGGACGAGCAGATCAGAAAGTAGCCGGCTCCGCTCCGCTTTTGCCCGCTTCGAATTGGATTCGGGCGTGCTCCCGGGCACCGGGGTCAGCGCGCCCGTGTGCCTCTCCCCCGCCCGCCTGGGTTCCACGCGAAGTTGACTCCCCTCGAATCTGGCCGTTGCGCCGGTATGGAGGCATGCCTCGGGTTCCCCATCGCGCTGGTTCAAGCGTGATCGTGTCGCCGCTACAGTGAGCGGTAACTGGTTTTGGCGCGGCGGTAGCGCACTTCCTCGGCCGGGGAATTCCAAGCCTGCCTCGTGACGCCGCTCGCGCTCGCGAAGGTGGCCAAACTGGCGCCTCACGTGACGATATCCGCCCGGTTCCTGATAGGCCATGGGCGCGAATTTCAGGCGTTTTGTCTGCCAATCCGTTAGCCGCGATGATTCAATTCCTAGTCCGGAAGTTCTATTTTCGCGACCCTGGCGATGCCCCCCTGAGGAACTGGCTCCCCCGCATTCGCGCCGGTAAGATACCGCTTCCGAGAATGATCGGCCCCGAAAAACCGCTCCCGATTACCGTGAGCTAGCAATCCTGCTTCTGACAGAAGTTGATAATATCGAATTAACCTTAGATATAAACCTTCGTAACATTACCGACGGACATATGATCGTTAGCTAAGGTTTGCAGTACAACTATTCACGTAATGTAATCTAGGCATTGCCGTTGCTTTCCTGTAGAATCAGGGCCGTAAACCCCATCCACGGGGAGGACGTGCGTCATGACGAATGCGACTGTGCCGGCCGATGCGCCTGCCGTGCCTGATCCGACAGCTTTCTATCGCTGGGAACTCTCCGACAAAGCGATTACTGTTTTCATTAGCCTTGAGCTAATTGAACGCCTGGAGCGCGAAACGCTCGAGGCTTTCAAGGCTGTAACGAGGCGCGGCTCAGAAATAGGCGGCCTTCTGCTCGGCAGGACTGCCGAGGCCGGCCGCCGGCTCATCCTGGTGGACAGCTTCGAGCCTGTGGAGTGCGATCACTCCCGCGGCCCGCTGTACATGTTCGGCGATGAGGACAAGAAACGGCTCGAGAAGGCCGTCGCGCGTTCTGGCGCGGCTGTAGTAGGGTTCTTCCGCAGCAACACGCGCCGTGACATCGTCCTCGACGAAGACGATCTTGCGCTGGTGAAGGAGTATTTTGCGTCTCCTTCGCAGATCTGCATGCTGGTCAAGCCGTTTGCGATGAAGCCGAGTACGGGAGCCATCTTCTACTGGGAGAATGGCGCCCTCGAAGGCGGAGACGCGGCGCAGGCCTTCCCGTTCCGGCGTGCGGAGATAGAAAAGTCGCTCGCAAACATGATAGTGAAGCCGGGAGACCCGGCGCTGTCCGCCCTGGTCCCCAAGCAGGCCGCGGCGCAACCCCCGGCGCGTCCGGCAGCAAAGCCGGCGTCTCCTGTGTTGCCACCGGGGCGGGAAGAACGTCCTCCGGCCGCCGCTTCGTCCAGGGAAGCCGCGCCGGCGCGTCCGCCGGTTGCGGCCCGCAAGGAAGAGAAGTCAGCTCAACCGGCGCGGCCCGTCGTGGTGCCTAAGTACGAGCAGCGGCCCCTCGGGCCGGTGCTGGTGAAGAAGGAAGAGGCTGTGCAGGCAGCCGAGGGAAAACCCCCGGCCGTACAGCCCGCCCCGAAGAAGGAAGAGAAGCCCACAGCCGCGGCGCGGCCTGCAGCGCCTGCCGTGGAAGTTGCAAAGTCCGAACCAGCTCCAGCGCCGGCTGAGAAGGCCGGGCCTGCGGCGGCCCCCGCCCCCGCCGCCAAGCCCGCCGAGCCTGCGCCAGCCAGCAGCGACATCCCCGCGGCCATGCCCATCCCGGACGCCGCGGCGCGTTCCAGCCTGTTGGCAAACCGCTGGGTTTGGATAGGCGTCATCGTGCTGCTGCTGGCCGGAGGCGCGACGTACCGGTTCGTCTTCATGAATCGCGCGCCGCAGCAACAGGCGCAGCAAACGGACCCGCTCTCGCTGAGCGTCGAGCCGAACGCCGGGCAGTTGGTCCTGAGGTGGAACCGGAACGCGCCGGCGGTTCAGACGGCGTCTCGCGCCCTGCTCACGATCAACGACGGAGACAACCACGAGGATGTCGAAATCGACCTGGTTCAACTCCGCAATGGGAACATCGTGTATTCGCCGATCACGAATGACGTGAGCTTCCGCCTGGAGGTCACGGATGTGAAAGGCGGCAAGAGCGTCAGCGAATCGATGCGCTACCTCACCGGGCGGCCTTCGCCTTCGGTTCCGATGCAGCAGGCGCCGCAGATGCCGCAGCGGCTGACGCCGGCACCAGCACCCGCGGCCCAGGAGACGCAGACCGCCGCAGCCGCACCGCCCGCCCGGCCCTCCAGTGAGGCGAGTGGAACCCCTGCGCAGACACCGGCGCAAGCCCAGCCCGCGGACAACACACCGCTTGTGAGCGCCACTCCCGCCGTTACGGCGCAACCCCCGAAGCCGCTCTCCCTGGCGGCCCGCCTGAGCGCGGCGACTCCGGAGCAATTGCTCGAATTGCCGCAGGTCTCGACCCAGTCTTCGGCGATGCCGACCGCGAGCGCTCTGCCCGGGGCCGTGGTCCCCGGTGCAGCG
>JBLNBX010000114.1:0-10070 GCA_050260275.1 bacterium | reverse complement strand
CGGGTCGATGTGGTGCTTGAGACGGGCGCGGTCGCGCTCGAGCCCGATGCGGGCGGCTACTTCTCTGGCTGGGCGCGAAGCGCGCGCCCCGGCGCGCTGTACCGCTTCCGCCTGGACGGACGCGAGGCACTGTACCCGGACCCCGTGTCGCGGTTCCAGCCGGAAGGCCCGCACGGCCCGTCAGAGGTGATCGACCCCGGCGCGTTCTCCTGGACGGACACGGGCTGGCCCGGTCTGGCTCCCGAAGGCCAGGTGATCTACGAAATACACACCGGAACCTTCACGCGCGAAGGAACCTGGGCCGCCGCGGCGGATCAGTTGCCGGAACTCGCGTCGCTAGGCATCACGGCCGTCGAACTAATGCCCGTGGCGGATTTTGCCGGCAGGTTCGGTTGGGGTTACGACGGCGTGGATCTGTTCGCCCCCACGCGGCTGTATGGGCGGCCCGACGACCTGCGCCGGTTCGTGGATCGCGCGCACGCGGCGGGGCTCGGCGTGTTGCTCGATGTGGTCTACAACCACTTCGGTCCGGACGGGAATTACCTGAAGGAGTTTGCGGAGGAGTACCTCACAGGACGCGGTAACGAGTGGGGCGAGCAAATCAACTTTGACGGTCCGGACTCCGCGCCCGTACGCGAATTCTTCACGGCGAATGCGGCGTACTGGATCTCGGAATTCCACATGGACGGGCTGCGGCTGGACGCCACTCAGGCTATTTCGGACTCGTCGGAAACCCACATCCTGGCGGAGATCGGCCGCGCCGCTCGCCGGGCGGCCGGCGGGCGCTCGATCCTGTTGGTGGCGGAAAACGAGCCGCAGCACACGCGCATAGTCCGCCATCCCGGCCACGGCGGGTACGGGCTGGACATGCTCTGGAACGACGATTTCCATCACAGTGCGATGGTTGCGCTTACCGGCCGCAGAGAGGCCTACTACAGCGACTACCGCGGGACACCCCAGGAGCTTATCTCCGCTCTGCGCCGCGGCTTCCTGTTCCAGGGGCAGGTCTATGCGTGGCAGGGCAAACGCCGCGGCCAGCCGGCGGAGGGAGTGCCCCCGGCGGCGTTCGTTATCTACACGCAGAACCACGACCAGATCGCAAACACCGCGCGCGGGCACCGCCTGCACGCGCTCACGAGCCCCGGGCGCCTGAAGGCCATGACCGCCGTGATGCTGCTCGCGCCGGGCACTCCGATGCTCTTCCAGGGGCAGGAGTTCGCGGCCACCACGCCATTCCTCTACTTCGCGGATCACAAGCCTGAACTGATGCGGGCCATCTACCACGGCCGGGCCGGCTTCCTGCGCCAATTCCCGAGCCTGAGAGCTCCGGACATGGATGGCGTCCTCGTGCCGGACCAACAGGAGGCATTCGAGCGCTCAGTCCTCAATTTCGCTGACCGCGTCACCAACGCGCACATCTATCGCCTGCACCGCGACCTTCTCCGGCTGCGCCGCGAGGACCCCACCATCCGTGTGCAACGCGCGGGCGTGCTCGAGGGAGCCGTCGTGGGCCCCGAGGCGCTGGTACTGCGATGGTTCGGCGAAAAGGGCGACGACCGCCTGCTTCTCGTCAACTTCGGCCCGGACCTGGACCTGACGCCCGCGCCCGAACCGCTGCTTGCCCCGCCCTGCGAGAAGCGCTGGGAGAAGGTGCTCGGCACCGACGACGAGGTTTACGGCGGGCTGGGGACTCCACCCGTCGAGAGGGGCGCCGGCTGGGTGTTTCCGGCCCATGCCGCGGTGCTGATGAAGCCGGTGGATCCGTCGCCCGGCGTTCTGGAACGCGAGTGCCGCCTCGAACAGGAGACCATCGCTCTCAGAAAGCGGGAGAAAGACGAAGATGCCTGAGGCAGCACAGAAACCGTTCTACTTTCCCACGCCTAAGGACTGGCCGGCGATCGTCCGCAAAGCGGAGTTGCAGTCGGAGCGCGGCGAAGACCCGCACCTGAGGAAAGAATGGCTCGTCACGAACGGCCTTGGCGGCTATGCTTCGGGGACGGTCGCAGGGCCGGTCACGCGCCGCTACCACGGCCTGCTCGTGGCCGCGCTGCCCGCGCCGTTCGGGCGCATGATGATGCTCAACGCGCTCAGCGAGCAGGTGCGGCTGCCCGACCGCCGCCGCATCGCGCTCGGCGGAGAGGAGTGGATCAACGAACTGCGCCGCATAGACGCAATGGCTGAACTCGTCGAGTTCCGGCTTGAGAATGGCCTGCCGGTATGGGTGTTCGATGCGGGAGGTTTTCTCGTAGAGCGGCGCATCATCATGCCCTACCGCCAGAACACCACTTTCATCCTTTACCGGATGGTGCAGGGCGACCAGACGCTGCGGCTGGGGCTCAGGCCGGCAGCGCAGTTCCGTTCGCATGATGCTCCGGTGAGCGTGGCTTCGGGCCGTCCGGCCGACCTGTTCATCTCGGGCGACCAGATTGAGTTGTTGGCCGGCGCCGATGCACCGCGGCTGCGCATGCGGCTGTACGGCTCCCGCTCCTCATTCACGACCGACCAGCACTCGGCGACGCTGGTCTACGCGGCCGAGCACAGCCGCGGGTACGATTTCGTCGGCGAACTGCATAGCCCGGGCTTTTTTCGGGTCGATCTCGGCCCGGATGAGCCGGTCACGCTCGTCGCCTCAACGGAGGGATGGGAGACGATTCGCGCGCTCTCGCCTGACGACGCTCTCGCAGCCGAGCAGGACCGCCGCTACTTCCTGCTTCACAACTGCGACCGCAAGCTGCGCGAGGGGTTCGCCCCCGAGCTGGTGCTGGCGGCGGACCAGTTCATCATCACGCCGGTGGGCCGCATCGAGGACGCCGCGCGATCGCGCGCGGCCGGCGACGAGACGCGCACGGTCATCGCCGGCTACCACTGGTTCACCGACTGGGGCCGCGACACCATGATCAGCCTTGAGGGGCTCGCGCTGGCCACCGGACGCAGGATGGAAGCCGGCTGGATACTCCGGACGTTCTCTTACTACATCCGCGACGGGCTCCTCCCGAACATGTTTCCCGAAGGGCAGACGGAGGGCCTGTACCACACGGCCGATGCCACGCTGTGGTACTTCCACGCGATCAACAGATACTTGCAGGCCACCGACGACCGGGCCACGCTGCGGCTGCTCCTCCCCAAGCTGCAGGACATCCTCGACCACCACCTGCGCGGCACGCGCTTTGGGATAGGCGTCGATCCGGCGGACGGCCTTCTGAGACAGGGCGCTCAGGGCTACCAGTTGACGTGGATGGACGCGAAGGTCGGCGACTGGGTGGTGACGCCCCGGCGCGGCAAGGCGGTCGAGATCAACGCGCTCTGGTATAACGCGCTGCGCCTGTTCGCGCGCTGGGTGGAGGACGAGTGGGACCCGCAGCACGCGCGGCGGTTCGACGAACATGCGGCCCGCGCGCGAGAATCGTTCAATCGCAGGTTCTGGTACGCGGATGGCGGATATCTATACGATGTCATCGACGGCGAGAACGGCGATGACGCGTCGCTGCGGCCTAACCAGGTGCTGGCCGTCTCGCTCGACAGCCCGATTCTAGAACGTTCGAAATGGGCGCGCGTGGTCGACGTCGTCCGCGAGCACCTTCTGACGCCCGTCGGGCTGCGGTCGCTCGCACCCGGCAGTCCGGATTACAAGCCGAAGTACTACGGCGACCTGCGCGCGCGCGACGCGGCCTACCACCAGGGCACGGTGTGGACATGGCTGCTGGGTCCGTTCGTTGATGCATGGCTGCGCGCCTATCCGGAACGCCGGGCGGAAGCGCGCGGGTTCCTCTCCGGTTGCGGGACGACGCTTTCGGAAGCCTGCATCGGAACCGTCAGCGAGATCTTCGACGCCGAGGCGCCCTTCACTCCCCGCGGATGCGTCGCTCAAGCCTGGAGCGTAGCGGAACTCATACGCTGCTTCATGAACACGGCCGAACGGGAAGAAGAGTACTAAAAGCTGACGCCGAACTCGCCGAGGACATTGATCCAACGGTCGTTCGTCTTGAACCCGGGCACATCCCCAAAAGGATCGCCCTGGGTATGGCCTCGATACGTCTTAACCGTCACGCCCACACGGAAAAGCTGGCTGCTGTCGAGAAAATAGTTAACGCCGGCCAGCGCGTAGCCACCCCACCCACTGCGGCTGGAACACACCGGACACTCGAAATGGTAGAAGTCGCTGGGTTGGCGCAGCCGCTCGCTGTACTTCATCCACGCCGCGCCTCCGCCGCCGAACAGCAGCACCCTGTCATCCGCGACGGGCAAGATCGCGCGCCCGCCGAGCGGCAGGAAGAACTGGTAGTCGCGGATGCGAAGCGGGCCGAAATCGGTATTGAGGTAGTCGCGGATGCCGCCGGCGCCGAAAACCACGTCGAGTCCGCCGTCCGCTTGCAGGTACCTCGAGAAGCGGTAACCGTAGCCCACCGATATGCCGGGCCGGTTGCGAAATCCGTAGTCAGCGAGCTCGCCCTGCGGCGACGCACCCCCGACGCCAAACGTGAAGTTATGGCGCGGGTACCACTGAGCCGCAAGCGGCGCTGCGGTCGCGGCTGCGATCACGAAGTATGCTAAGCGTTTCACGGCTGGATGCTTGACGCGGAGCAGCCGCGCCCGGTTTCAGATCACGCCCACGTAGCCCAGGTCTTCTTCGGCTTGGCCATCACGACCGTGACGCTTCCGGCGGCCGCCAGGAGCGCAGCCAGGGCGAACAGAACCGCTGTCGAGAAACTCGTTGTCGTCGGGCCGAACACGTAGGAGCCGAAGAAGAAGCCGTAGACAATCATCCCCGCCACGATCAACGTCCAGACAATAAACAGGACCGGGATGATCCGTTTGATAGCCAACACCGTTATGCCGGCGCCGGCGAGCCCCGAGAAAAACAATACCGGGGTTAGCGTCTCCCCCTGCCAGGGCAGTACCCAGATATTGAGCGGAACGCCGGTCAGCCAGGCGACCGCTGCGACGCCCATCATGGCGCATGCCAGCGCCAGGTGAAAAAGATAGCTGTAAGCGCGCGTTATGAAGGCGACTGCTCGCACGAAGCCCTCCCAAACAACAGAACCAGCCATTGTAGCAAGTCAGACGCCCGCAACAGCCGAAGGCCTTACTCGGCCGCGGCTTTCATGAGCTGCTCGGCCTGGCGCAGGGCCTCGCCGGTAATGCGTTCGCCCGATAGCATCCTCCCGATCTCGAGCTTGCGGCCATCTGCGTCCAGCTCCAGGATGGAGGTGACGGTGCGGCCCGCGGACTCTGTCTTTTCGACGCGAAAATGACAGTCCGCGAAGCCCGCGATCTGCGGCAGGTGCGTCACGCACAGCACCTGGTCCGACGCCGCGAGCTGCTTGAGGCGCCTGCCCACGGTCTCGGCCGCGCGCCCGCCGATCCCAGCGTCCACTTCGTCGAAAACGAGCGTCCGCGCGACGCCGCGCCTGCTCGCCGTTACCGCGGCTATGCAGGTCTTGAGAGCGAGGGCGATGCGCGAGATCTCGCCCCCGGAGGCGGCCTTCTCGATCGCGCGCGGCTCCTCTCCGGGGTTTGCCGAGACGAGGAAAGCGACGGCATCCATGCCCGTTTCCGACCAGGGCGCCGTATCAACCACGACCCTGAACACCGCGCCGGGCATGGCCAGCGACGACAGCTCGCTTGCGGCGCGCTTTTCCAGGCGACGCGCGGCCTCGCGGCGAATTTCGGTGAGTTCACCCGCGGCGCGTTCGAATTGCGACGCCAGCTCCGCGCGCGCCCGCTCGAGCGCGGTCCTCCGCTCACCCGCGGTCTCGACGGCTGCTATCTGCGCGCGAACCTGCTCGGCGAATGCGAGCACCTCCTCTGTGGTCGCGCCGTACTTCCGCTTCAGGCGGTCGAGCGAGGCCAGGCGCGCCTCTACTTCCTCGAGCCTCGCCGGGTCCGCATCGAGATGCGAAACGTAGTCGCGAACGGCGTAGGACGCCTCCTCTATAGACGCCATGGCGGGCTTCAGGAGATCGCGCGTTGAGTCCAGCCGGGGATCGATGCGGCACAGCTCGTCCAGTTTTCGGATCGCGGTCCGCACCTGAATGAGCGCGGCTTCCGGGGAGTCGTACAGCGCCGAGTACGCCGCTTGAGCGGCCTCCTGAAGGCGCGCGCAGTTCTGGAGCACACGGCGCTCCTGCTCGAGCTCGGCGTCCTCGCCTGGCCTGGGGGCGACCGCCTCGATTTCACGGCGCTGGAACTCCCAGAGATCCAGCATCCGGAGCTTTTCCTGCTCACCCCGCGTGAGGTCTTCGAGCTCGCGCGACACTTCGCGCCAGCGGCGGTAGAGGTCCGCCACCGTCTCGCGCTTCGCCGCCGCGCCCGCAAAGGCATCTAGCATTTCGAGCTGCGCGCCGGCGGAGAACAGCAACTGCTGATCGTGCTGGCCGTGGATGTCGCCGAGCCAGGGCGCCAGCTCGCGCAGAAGCGCGGCGGTCACCGGGCGGCTTCCCGCAAACGCGCGAGACTTGCCCTCCGCCGACACCTCGCGCTCCAGCAGGATCTCGCCGTCCTCGACCCCGATGCCAGCGTCATCCAGAAGCTTGAGGAAGCGCGCGTCGCGGGGCGCTTCGAAAAGTCCTGAGATCCGCGCGCGCTGCGCCCCCGTACGGACGGCATCGCCGGAAGCGCGGCCGCCGAACAACAGAGCCAGCGCGTCCACGATGATCGATTTTCCGCTGCCGGTTTCGCCAGTGAGGAGATTGAGGCCGGGCTGGAAGCGCACGCGGACACGCTCGATTACAGCGTAGTTCTCTACCACCAGCTCCAGGAGCATCGAGGCGATTATAGCCGGAGTACGCGGGGGGACCGTGCGGAGGGCCCGCCCGCCGGGGGGCGGGCCCCAAAGACGAGACTGCCTACCGCTCGTGCCAGTACATATCCCAGCCGAGGTACTTCGTAGTGGCTTCGTGGACCGCAGCCGCACTCTGGGACATGTTTGCCGCCACGTGGTGCTCGAAGCCGTTCTCGCAGATGTACCGCAGCAGAGTCTGCATCTCCGGAATCTCCACTACGCCCGCGCCGCCGAAGGTGTTCAGCGGGTCATCCGTAAAGCGGCCCTCGCCGACGTAGCCCTGCACCATCCCGAACTGCTCATTCGTAGAGAAGCGCAGGAACGTCATCGGACCCGGCTTGACGCGCCCGACGCAGCTTCCGAAGGCGTTTTCGCGTCCCACGGAGCCGGCGATGATCTCCTGGAAGTCCATCTTCACGTCATTGAAGAAGTGCTTCGGCAGGTTCGAGCAGTGGAAGCAGACGGCCTTGTTCGGGTCGTCGCCATAGTTGTTGTTCCAGTCGAGCAGAGCGCTCGGGGTTTCGGATGCGAGCTGCAGCGCGTACATCGCCAGCGCGCCGCACACGTCCACCTCGCAGGCGCTCGGCATCAGTTTGTCCGACATCATGCTCATCACGGTGCACGGCACCACGCCATAGAACTCTTCGATGGCCGTCCAGCACTGCACCGCACTCACGTTCACGTCGGCTTCCTGCATCCAGCCTTCGAGGACGGCGGCGAGCTTCGCCATGCGGATGAGCGCCTCGCGCGGAACGCCCTGCACGGACACATAGGCCTCGATGGCGGCCAGCTTCTCCTGCACCGGCGCGTCGGTATCCTTGAGCCTGCCGATGCGGCCGAGGATCTCGGAAAGGTCGATCGTCTCCACGGAGATCCCGCTGGCCTCGAGCAACTTCTCGCTGTACCGCACCGTCTTGAACGCCGCCGGGCGCGCGCCCACCGCGCCGATGCGCGCCTTGCGCAACCCGTTCGCGACGCGGCAGACCGCGCCGAACCACTCGAGGTCGCGGGCGAACTCCTTCGAATCGGGAGCTTCGGTGTGCAGCGTCGTGAGCGAATAAGGAATGCCGTACTGCGTCAGGTTGCAGCAGGCGGACATCTTCCCGCAGAAGCTGTCACGGCGGTCGCTGATGCCCATCTTCGATGCCGTGTCCGGGGTGGCCTGGATGAGCACGGGCACGTTGAGGTCTGCCATCCGCAGCGTCTCGGCGATAGCGCGCTCATCGCCGAAATTCGGCAGCGTGACGATAACTCCGTCGATCTTGTCGCGATTGTCGCGGAACAGGGCGGCGCACTTCTTCGCCTCGTCGCGCGACTCGATCGCGCCGTGCCGTGCCTCCTCGGGAGAGAGCGCAATTGCCTTCATGCCTCCGCGCTCGATAGCGGCGATCATCTCTTCGCGGCCGGACTCGGCCAGGTGGCCGGGAAAGAATCCGCGATTCCCTACGATGACGCCCAGAGTCATTTGCTTTTTCATGCCGGATCCTCCTTGAAAAGGCCAATCTTACCGCAGCGGAGCCGCGCAGCGTTTGGACCTCAGCCGCCCCACCCCGCCCGTGCGGTTAAATCGGGGTATGCCCGTTCTTGTTACCGGCGGCGCAGGTTATATAGGAAGCGTAACCGTGGACATGCTCCGCGAGCGCGGCGAGCAGGTTGCCGTGCTCGACAACGTCCTCCGCGGGCACCGCGACGCCGTGGACCCGGACGTACCTTTTTACATTGGTAATGTCAGCGATTCCGCCCTGGTGGCGCGCATAGTCCGCGAGCACGGCATAGACTCCTGCATCCATTTCGCCGCGCTGATCGAAGCCGGCGAATCCGTCAGGGACCCCGGCCCGTATTTCGAGAACAACACAGCGCAGACTCTGGCGCTCCTACGCACGCTCGTGGGCGCGGGCGTGAAGCACTTCGTTTTTTCATCCACCGCGGCTGTGTACGGGGAGCCTCAGCGCGTTCCTATCGACGAGCAGCACCCGCTGTGGCCCGTAAACCCCTACGGCTGGTCGAAGTTCATGACCGAGCGCGTGCTTGAGAGCTTCGACAGCGCATACGGCCTTCGCTTCGTCGCGCTGCGGTACTTCAACGCCGCCGGAGCGACTGAAAAACGCGGCGAACGCCACGATCCCGAAACGCACCTCATACCGAACGTGCTCGCCGCGGCGCTGGGCAGGCGGCCCTACGTGTCCGTGTTCGGCGCGGACTACGACACGCCCGACGGCACGTGCGTGCGTGACTACATCCACATTTCCGACCTCGGCAGCGCGCACCTGCTGGCGCTCGATCACCTCCGCGCCGGCAAGGCATCGGAGTTCATCAACCTGGGCAACGGGCAGGGCTACACGGTGCTCCAGGTAATCGAGAGCGTGCGTCGCGTAACCGGTCGCGAGTTCGAGGTGCGCATAGAGGCGCGCCGACCCGGCGACCCGTCGCACCTCGTCGCCGATTCCGCAAAGGCGCGGCACGTGCTCGGGTGGCAGCCGGCGCATCCGGCGCTCGACGACATGGTGGCCAGCGCGTGGCGGTTCGCCGCGGCACTAAAATAGCCGCATGACAACAGCGGACGTTGCGGCACAGCGCTTCGAGCAGAAGTACTCGTGCGCGCAGGCAACCTTCTCGGCTCTGGCGGAGAGGTTCGGCATCCCGCCCGAACTGGCCTTCCGCATCGCTGCAGGCTTCGGTGGCGGCATCGCGCGCTCGGCGAAGACCTGCGGCTGCGTGACCGGCGCGGTGATGGCGATCGGCATGACGCAGACCGCCGTCACGCCGCCGGAAAACGATATCGAGAAAGAAAAGACTTACGCTGTCGTGCAGCGCCTGCTGAAGGAGGTAACCGCGCGCCACGGCTCCGTCGAGTGCCTGGCCTTGATCGGCTGCCACATCGGCACCCCCGAGGGCATGCAGTACGCGAAGGACAACAAACTCTTTCGCACCAAGTGCCCGCTCATCATGCGCGATGTGGTCGAGATCACCGAACGGCTTCTTGAAGAGCGCGGATTCCCGGTCGCTGCAGCGAAGTGATCTGACCACGTTTTCGGTCCGCGCACGCGGCCATCATGCGTTCGATGTTCGTGCTCTCGCCTTGAGCCGCCTGGGCGCGATCATTGAGGCCTCGACTGTGCCGCCATAAGACCGTTCACAGCCGCCTGAGCGCTTTGGCGTAGGCCGGGGTCGGTATGGGGCGCATCGATCAAGGCCCTGAGGTTTGCGATCTTAGTAGCGTAGTCAGCGGGCCTGACAGCCTCACACAGAGCGCCGACAGCGGAAAGAAGCGTCGCGGCCCTCTCTTGCG
>JBLNBX010000113.1:0-2569 GCA_050260275.1 bacterium | reverse complement strand
CGAGACGCGCCCGGAGCGGCTGCTGCTGGCGGCGCTCGATTACTCCATCGAGCGGCACGTGGTGTATGTGGCGGCGAAACCGCCGCGCTCGGTATTCCGTTCGATCGCGTCGCGGTTAGGGCGCAACATAGTGTACATACCGATCGGGCAGCTCTCGCCCCAGAAGCTGAAGCGTGTGCGGGTGGTGCATGTGCTCGACAGTTACGCGCGCAGGCTGGAGGCTAAAGAGTACATCTGGTAATGCGCACGGCGGCGCCGCGGTGCGATTGCCTACTTAGTTCCGATCATGAGCGCCGGGCCGCCTTGTAAGTCGATGCGGGTAACTTCGCGCATGCCGGCCTCCTGGAGCCAGGCGCGGTACTCCGGTTCGCTGTAACTTGCGCCGCGCTCCGTTCCGACCAGCATGTTCAGCGAGAAAAGCGCAGCGAAACGCGGGCTGGTTTTGTCGGGATCGAGCACGAAGTCCTGTATGACGATGCGTCCGCCGTGTCTCAGCGCGCCGGCGCAGCGGGCGAGCAGGTTGCGGTTCTCATCCACCGAAAGCATGTGGCAAATGGCGGAGAGCAGCACGAGGTCGAAGCCAGAGCCGAAATCGTCGCGTTTCAGGTCGCCCGAGCGCAGCCGCACGCGGCCCTCAAGGCCGGCGGCGGCGATGTGACGCGA
Organism: bacterium; assembly: GCA_050260275.1. Classification (GTDB taxonomy): domain Bacteria; phylum Acidobacteriota; class Terriglobia; order Bryobacterales; family Bryobacteraceae; genus DATMXS01. Next base: position 1,906 of record JBLNBX010000113.1, on the reverse strand, counting down.
CGCGATGGGCACGACCGTTGGCAGATCCAGAAGCTCCGCTTCGAGCTCCGGGTTCGCTCGCGCGAACGCGATGGAATACGCGCCTGAACCGCCGCCCACGTCGAGCATCCGGCGCACTTTCGAAGCATCCACAACCTTCACCACTTCCGGCGCGCGGGTGGTGGCGTTGCGATGCATCGCGGCGATGAAGGCCTCGGTGGAGTCGGGCGTGCGCGGTTCATCGCGCGTTACGGAGGTGCCCTTGCGCACGCACTCCGTGAGCGTGGACCAGCGGCGCCACAGGTGGACCTGGTGCATAAGCGCCATGCGCGCATCCCCCGTGAGCTGCTCAGCGGCCAGAGGCGAGTTGCGATATACGCCGCCGCGCTTCTCGAGCACCTCCATCGCCGTGAGAGCGTCGAGCAGCATCTCCGTGGCGCGCGGGTCTGCGGTGATGCGCGCGGCAACCTGCGCGGCCGTCGCTCCGCCCGCGATGTACGTGAAGAGATCGAATTCGATGGCTGTCAGCAGAGCGCGGCTTTCCTGGAACGCGCGTATGGTATTGAGCAGTTCCTCCGGGGTCATCGCACTGCCATTGTAAGCCCGGGTTGGCCGGCAGCGCCGCGCGAGGCGGCCGCGGGCACGCGCAAAGCGGATTGTGCGCTCCGGGCCCGCGCCGCGTCGAGGCTGAGCGCCGCTTAGGGCGCGGTGATGATCGCGGCTACCAGGCCTGCGATGGTGTACTCCTTGGCCTCGACGTCCACGTGCAGGCCAAGCGCGCGGGCTTTCGCCGACGTGATGGGGCCGATGGACGCAATGCGAACGCCCTGGAGCGCGCTGGCGCCGGCGATTTCGATGAAGTTCGCGACGGTCGAGGAACTGGTGAAGGTGATCCAATCCGGCCTGTGCGTCCCTCCGAATATTTCCCTCGCGCGCTCGGCAGCGTGCGGGGGCACCACGGTCCGGTACACTTCCACCACATCCACATGAGCGCCGCGCATTCGCAGCTCATCGGGCAGGACATCGCGAGCCACGGCCGCGCGCGGAAGCAGGATGCGCTTGCCGTGCAGGTCTTCGTCTCCAAATGCTTCGACGAGACTTTCAGCAACGTACTCGCGGGGCATCAGCGAGACTTCGAAGCCGGCCTTCTCCGCGGCTTCACGTGTCGCCGGACCGATGGCGCAGACGCGGCCGCGGAATTTTCCAAGGTCCGGCCCGCGCTCCATGAAGAAACGAACACCGTTCGCGCTTGTGAAGATGATCCAGTCGTACTCGCCGATTCTGGCCACGGCGGAATCAACAAGAGCCAGGTCGGCCGGAGGCTGCAACTCGATGGTGGGGAACTCGATCACTTCGGCGCCCACGGCCGACAGCCGCGCTGCCAACTCGCCGGCCTGGTCGCGCGCGCGTGTCACGACGACGCGCTTGCCTCTCAGAGCCGCTTCCGGGGCGCTCATATTCCAGGGTCCCGCACGCCGTAGACCATCTCCAGGATGTCTCGCGCGCCCGCCGCGAGAAGCTCGCGGCCCAGGTCACGGCCGAGCCGGAGAGCATCGTTCAACGGCCCCGCCGCCTCACGCCGGATGATATGCGTGCCGTCCGGCATACCAACGATCGCTATGAGACACAGCTCGCCGTCGGAGATCTCCGCGTGCGCGCCGATGGGCACCTGGCAGCCGCCGCCGAGTTCGGCGAGAACGGCACGTTCGGCGGTTACCGCCGCGCGCGTTGGCGCGTCGTCCAGCCGCGCGCAGAAAGCAGCGGCGGCTCCGCCGTCGTCGCGGGTCTCGATGGCGAGTGCGCCCTGGCCCACCGCAGGGCACATGACCTCGAACGGCAGCAGTTCGGCGATGCGGTCCGCCCAGCCGAGGCGTTTCAGGCCGGCGGCGGCCAGCACAACCGCGTCGTACTGTCCTTCGGAGAGCTT